>QKGH01000145.1 GCA_003250495.1 Marinobacterium sp. | reverse complement strand
GTCGCCGGCGGCGGCGGCAAGGGGATGCGGGTGGTCGAATCGCTGACGGCGTTCGACGAAGCGCTGACCTCCGCCTGTCGCGAAGCGAAGAACGCCTTCGGCAACCCGGACATGCTGATCGAGAAGTACCTGACCCAGCCACGCCACGTGGAGATCCAGGTGTTCTGCGACAGCCAGGGTAACGGTCTCTACCTGGCCGAGCGCGACTGCTCGGTGCAGCGCCGCCACCAGAAAGTGATCGAGGAGGCGCCGGCACCGGGGCTGCCCGAGGCGACGCGTAAAGCGATGGGGGAAGCCGCGGTACGCGCCGCGCAGGCGATCGACTACGTCGGCGCCGGCACCGTCGAGTTCCTGTACGACGTGGACGGCTCCTTCTATTTCATGGAGATGAACACCCGGTTGCAGGTGGAGCATCCGGTCACCGAGATGATCACCGGACTGGATCTGGTGGAGTGGCAGCTGCGCATCGCCGACGGCGAGCCGCTGCCGCTGCGCCAGGAGCAGGTGCAGATCCGCGGCCATGCGCTGGAAGCGCGCATCTATGCCGAGGATCCGGATCAGGGCTTCCTGCCCGCCACCGGCACCCTGCGTTACCTGTGCAGCCCCAGCGAAAGTGCCCATGTGCGCGTCGATACCGGCGTCATCGAGGGCGACGAGGTCAGCGTCTACTACGATCCGATGATCGCCAAGCTGATCGTCTGGGACGACAGCCGCGAGGCCGCGATCAACCGTCTGGTCCAGGCCCTGGAGCAGTACCGCATCGGCGGCCTGAAAACCAACACCCGTTTCCTGCACCGGTTGGCGGACTGCGCCCCGTTCCGCGCCGCGCAGCTCGACACCGGTTTCATCGAGCACCACCAGACCACGTTATTCGCCGCCGGGCACCTGGACCAGGCGCTGTGCCTGGTCAGTGCCGCGGCCTGGTTCCTGGAACGTTCGGCCCAGGGCGACCGCATCCGCGGCGACCAGCACTCGCCGTTCTCGGCCCAGAACAGCTGGCGCCTGAACTCCGAGTACGCCCGGCCGCTGGAACTGATCGTCGGCGACACCACCCATGCGCTGCGCATCCGTGAGCGGCAACAGGAGTACGAGATCGTCCTCGATGGCGCCTGCCACCGTGTCAGTGCCCAGTTGGATGGCGACGCCCTGGAGCTGGTGATCGACGGCCATCGCCTGACCCTGCACGGCTATCAGGATGGCGACAACCTGACCCTGTTCCACGAGGGCGAGCAGTTCAGCTGTCGCCAGCGCCGCGACACCTTCGCCGAAAGCGACCAGAGCGGCGAGGGCTCGCTGGCGGCGCCGATGAACGGTGCCGTGGTGGCGGTGCTGGTGCAGGCGGGCCAGTGGGTCGAGGCCGGCACCACACTGGTGGTGATGGAAGCGATGAAGATGGAGCACAGCATCCAGGCCCCCTATGCCGGCCAGGTCAGCAGCGTCTTTTTCAGCGAGGGCGAACTGGTCCGGGAGGGCGACGAACTGATCGCGCTCGACGCCGAGGATGAGGAGGCTGCCTGATGGGTTTTCCGCAACAGGTGCGCCTGGTCGAGGTCGGTCCGCGCGATGGTTTGCAGAACGAGCCGGGGCCGGTGATCGCCACCGCCCTCAAGGTGGAGCTGATCGACCGCCTGGCCCAGGCCGGCCTGCGCCATATCGAGGCGGCCAGCTTCGTATCGCCGAAATGGGTGCCGCAGATGGCTGACGGAGACGCCGTGCTGGCAGGCATCCAGCGCCTGCCCGGCGTCGTCTACAGTGCGCTGACGCCCAACCTGCAGGGGCTGGAAGCGGCGCAGGCGGCCGGCGCCACCGAGGTCGCGGTGTTCACCGCCGCCTCGGAGGCGTTCACGCAGAAAAATATCAACTGTTCGGTGGCACAGAGCCTGGAGCGCTTCGCGCCGTTGATCGAGCGCGCGCACCGCTACGGCATCCCGGTGCGAGGCTACGTCTCCACCGCGCTCGGCTGCCCCTACGCCGGCGAGATCGCCCCGGCCCAGGTTGCCGCGGTCAGTCGCGACCTGTACCGGCTCGGTTGCTACGAGATCTCGCTCGGCGACACCGTTGGCGTCGGTACGCCGCTGAAGGCGAAACGGATGCTGGAGGCAGTCGCCGGCGAGGTCCCGATCACCCATCTGGCGGCCCACTTCCACGACACCTATGGCCAGGCGCTGGCCAACCTCTATGCCGTGCTCGAGGAGGGGGTCGCGGTGATCGACGCCTCGGTCGCGGGCCTCGGCGGCTGTCCCTACGCCCACGGCGCCTCCGGCAACGTGGCCACCGAGGATGTGCTGTACCTGCTACAGGGACTCGGTATCGCCACCGGCGTGGATCTCGATGCGCTGGTCGCCACCAGCGTCTGGATCAGCGATCGCTTGGGCCGCCGCGGCGGTTCGCGCGTGGCGCAGGCGCTGGGCGGTAACCCAGCCGCCGGCACCTGTGCAACAGCTTAATACCGTTAATAGCGATGCATGCATAAGGAGATAGCTATGAATCCGCAACCGAACCATCTGACCGCGCTGGACCTGCCGATTCCGGCACGGGAGCAGCTGCCCGAGTCGTACCAGAAATATTTCGCGATCTGCGACGAAAAACTGGGCATGGTGCCCAATGTGCTGCTGGCCTACAGCCAGAATGCGGCCCAGCTCGATGTGTTCTCACGCTTCTACAACGAGCTGATGTTCGGCGACAGCGGCCTCAGCACGCTGGAACGGGAGATGATCGCCGTCGCCGTCTCCGCCGCCAACCGCTGCTACTACTGCCAGGTCGCCCACGGCGCCGCGGTGCGCGAATACTCCGGCGACCCGCTGCTCGGTGAGCTGATCGTCATGAACTATCGCGTCGCCGACCTGTCGGCCCGTCACCGCGCCATGCTCGACTTCGCGGTCAAGCTGACCGAAACCCCGGACCGCATCGTCGAGGCCGATCGCCAGGCGCTGCGCGATGCCGGCTTCAGCGACGGCGACATCTGGGATATCGCCAACATCGCCGGGTTCTACAACCTGACCAATCGCGTCGCCAGCGCCGTGGACATGCAGCCCAACCGGGAGTACCACGCACTGCACCGCTGAGACCGGCCGATCCCCGCTCTGAGACAACAACAATAAACGACTCAAATTTGGGATAACACGATGAACATGCTCCCCAGCTACACCTGCGGTATCGGTTCCACCCCGCTGATCGGTATGACCATCGGCGACAAGTTCGACCAGATCGCCACCACCTATCCCGACAACGATGCCCTGATCGTCTGCCACCAGCAGATCCGCTGGAGCTATGCCGAGCTGAAAGCCCAGGTGGATCGCGCGGCCCGGGCCTTCCTGGCCATCGGCGTACGCCGCGGCGACCGCGTCGGAATCTGGTCGCCCAACAACGCCCAGTGGCTGCTGACGCAGCTCGCCACCGCCAAGGTCGGCGCCATCCTGGTCAATATCAACCCGGCCTATCGCCGGCACGAGCTGGAGTACGCCCTGACCCAGTCGGAAGCGCGCTTCCTGGTCTGTGCCGATACCTTCAAGGGTTCCAACTACACCGAAATGCTGCAACAGCTGCTGCCCGAGCTGCTGCACAGCGAGCCCGGCGCACTGAATGCCGGTGCCCTGCCCCAGCTGCAGGGAATCATCAGCCTGGCCGATACCCAGTACCCCGGTATGTGGCGCTGGGACGACTTCGTGGCACGGGCCGAGGAGATCGCCCCGGAACTGCTGGCCGCCGCCCAAAGCGAACTGCAGTTCGACGACCCGATCAACATCCAGTACACCTCCGGCACCACCGGCTTCCCCAAGGGCGCCACGCTGTCGCACCACAACATCCTCAACAACGGCTTCTTCGTCACCGAGAGCCTGGGGCTGACCCCCGCCGACCGCCTGGTCATCCCGGTCCCGCTGTACCACTGCTTCGGCATGGTAATGGGCAACCTGGGGTGTCTGACCCACGGCGCGACGATGATCTATCCCGGCGAGGGGTTCGAGCCCGGCGCCGTGCTCAAGGCCGTAGCCGAGGAGCGCGCCACCGCGCTGTACGGGGTACCGACCATGTTCATCGCCGAACTGGACCATCCCGACTTCCGGCAGTACGACCTGTCCAGCCTGCGCACCGGTATCATGGCCGGCTCGATCTGCCCCGCCGAGGTGATGAAGGCGGTCAACGCCAAGATGCATATGCAGGAGGTGCAGATCGCCTACGGCATGACCGAAACCAGCCCGGTGTCGCTGCAGACCGCCGCCGACGATCCGTTCGACAAGCGGGTGACCACGGTCGGCCGCACCCAGCCGCACCTGGAATCGAAGATCGTCGATCCGGGCAGCGGCGAGATCCTGCCACGGGGCGAGATCGGCGAGCTGTGCACGCGCGGCTACAGCGTCATGCTGCAGTACTGGAACAACGAGGAAGCCACCCGCGGTGCCATCGACGCGGCCGGCTGGATGCACACCGGCGACCTGGCGTCGATGGACGAGGCCGGCTACGTGCAGATCGTCGGCCGGATCAAGGATATGGTGATTCGCGGCGGCGAAAACATCTATCCGAAGGAGGTGGAGGAGTTTCTCTACACCCATCCGGCGATCTCCGATGTGCAGATCACCGGCGTACCGGACCAGAAATATGGCGAGGAGCTGGTGGCCTGGGTGAAACTGAAACCGGATATGGAGGAGATCAGCGCCGAAACCCTGCGTGAATTCTGCAAGGGCCAGATCACCCACTTCAAGGTGCCGCGCTACTTCAAGTTCGTCGACGAGTTCCCGATGACCGTCACCGGCAAGATCCAGAAATTCAAGATGCGCCAGATCTCCATCGCCGAGCTGGGGCTGGAGCAGAACTGACCCCGCCACCCGCGGAGATCGTCTCATTGACGATCTCCGTCCTCATAAAAATAAGTGATTTCACCTATTTTTTTACAGTATCCTACACTTCAATGACTCAAATGCCGTTGATCTATTCGGGATAACCTTAAGCCCTGTCATGATTGAGCAGACCTCAGCCGCGCTGGAACAGTGCCGCGCCGAAGCCGACCGCTACCGGCTGCTGGCGGAACAGTCCACCGACATGATCTCGCGCCACAGCGCGACGCCGGAGTGGACCTTCATCGACGTCAGCCCCGCCGTGGAGCCGCTGCTCGGCTACACCCCGGAGGAGATCATCGGCCGCTCCGGCTACGACCTGTTCCACCCGGAGGATGCCGACAACCTGCGCCGCCGCGCCGACTCGGTGCGCTACCAGAAGGGGGTCTACACCAACACCTTCCGCTACCGCCACAAGAACGGCCAGTACCTGTGGATGGAGACCACCAGTCGCACCATCCGCGATGCCCAGGGTGAGCCGCTGGAGATCGTCTGCGTATCGCGCGATGTCACCGAGCGCGAACTGGCGCAACAGTCGATGCGCCGTCTGGCCCGCGTGGTCGAGGCGTCCAGCGATATGATCATGTTTTGCGACCACGATACCCAAAGCCTGACCTACCTGAACGAGTCGGCCTGCCGCACCCTGGGAGTGAAACGACAGACGGCAACCGGCCTGCACCTGGACGAGCTGTTCGACGCGCCAACCGCGCAACAGGGGCTGACCCGGGCACTGCAGCAGGCCGCCCGCGAGGGGGTCTGGTATGGCAGCCTGCCGATGCAGCTGCCGCAGGGGCAACGCGACGCCGAAGTGCGCGAAATCATCGCCCACCGCCACCGCCACGAGAAGAGCCGCATCGATTACTACTCGGTGATCGGCCGCGACATCACCCTCAAGCGCAAGGCCGAAGAGGAGGCCAAACGGCGCCAGCTGGAGATGGCGCACATGTCCCGCCTGCTCAGCGTCGGCGAGATGGCCACCGGCCTGGCCCATGAGCTGAACCAGCCGTTGGCCGCCATCCTCAACTACAGCCGCGGCGCCCAGCGCCGGCTGGCGGAGGCCAAGGGCGACGCCCTCGACACCGCCAGCGCCGCGCTGGAGCGGATCTCCCGCCAGGCCCTGCGCGCGGCCGAGATCATCAAGCGCATGCGCAGCTTCGTGCGCCGTACCGAATACCAGCGCCTGCACTTCTCCATCAACGAAGCGTGCAGCGAGGTGTGCAAGCTGTTGCAGCAGGAGATGAGAGACCATGGCATCAGCCTGCAGCTGGACCTGGACCCGGAGGATCCGCAACTGCTGGCCGACAAGATCCAGATCGAGCAGGTGTTGCTGAACCTGCTGCGCAACGCCATCGAGGCCTACGGCGATAGTGCCCGGAGCGAACGTCCGATCCACTTGAGCACCCGCCGTCAGGGCGAGCTGCTGCAGATCTGCGTCAGCGACGAGGCCGGCGGCATTCCCGCCGACGATCTGCAGCGCCTGTTCGAGCCGTTCTACACCTCGAAGACGACCGGCCTCGGGATGGGTTTGCCGATCTCACGCACCATCATCGAAACCCATGGCGGGCGGCTCTGGGCCGACAGCGATGGGCACTGCAACACCCGCTTCTACCTGCAACTGCCACTGAAGGATAAATGATGCCCACCTCCGTTAGCGGTACGGTCTTTCTGGTCGATGACGACGACGATTTTCGCGAGTCGATGCAGTGGCTGCTGGAGTCGGCCGATCTCAGGGTGTCCGCCTACTGCTCGGCCCAGGCCTTCCTCGACACCTACCAGGGCGAACCCGGCTGCCTGTTGATCGACGTGCGGATGCCGGAGATCAGCGGCCTGGCGCTGCAGCAGATGCTGCGCAGCCGCGGTATCGACCTGCCGACCATCATCATGACCGGCCACGGCGACATCCCGATGGCGGTCAGCGCGATGAAGAATGGCGCGCTCGATTTCCTCGAGAAGCCGTTCGACGACGAGGTGATGCTACAGCAGGTGCGGCAGGCCCTGAGCCTCGCCGCCGAGCAGCAGCAGGCGCGCCAGCAGGATGGGCAGCTACTGCAGTACTATGCCAGCCTGAGCCGGCGCGAAAAGGAGGTGATGGCGCTCGTGGTGCAGGGGCTGGCGAACCGGGAGATCGCCGAGAGCCTGGGGATCAGCCCGAAAACCGTGGAGGTCCACCGCTCCCGGGTGATGCACAAGATGCAGGCGGCCAACCTGGCGGAACTGGTACACCAGGCCGCCCGCCTGCCGCAGGCACAGCGCTAAGCGCTGAGCCCGCTCACAAACGGAACCGCGGCCGCCAGCACCGCATCGGCGCACTCCAGGTGCGGCACATGCCCGCAGCCGTCGAGAAACAGCGGCTGCGCAGCGGCGCCGATACCGCTGCAGATATCCTCGACCTGGCGCCGCTGGCCATACTGGTCCTCACTGCCCTGGATCACCAGGGCCGGACAGCGGATACGGCTGAGCCAGGGCCGAAAATCGGTGCGGGTATGGAACTGCTCGTCGAGCCAGATCTCCGACCAGGCGCGAAACACCCGTTCGGTATTGGCGCCGTGATAACGCTCCAGCCGCGGTTTCAGATCCCCCTCGCGAAAACGCGCCACCGCCTCGCGGATACCGGACAGCGTCAGCGGGTCGGCATACAGATGCGCCGCCTCGGTGACGATGCCGGCCACACGCTCGCCCAGCGCAGCCGCCGCCAGCAGGGTTATCGTGCCGCCGTCGCTATGCCCGAACAGCACCATCCGTCCGACCCCGGCCGCATCGGCGATCTGCGGCAGGTAGAACTCCGCCTCGCGCTGCAGATAGTCATCGGAACGCGGCAGCTCGATCGGCGTCGACTCCCCGTAACCGACCCGCTCGTATACCAGCAGATCGCAACCGCAGCGCTGCGCCATCAGTTGCGGGAAGGTTTTCCACATGCGGATATGGCCCAGCCCCTCGTGCAGGAACACCAGCGTGGGACGCCCCTGCCCCTGCGGATGCCGGCCCTGCAGCGCATGAATCCGGGTGCCGTCGTTCAGCGTCAGGAAGCGCTCCTGCAGCTGCAGTTGTGCAGCGTTGTCATCCATTACCGTCATCGCCTACCTCATCGCTGTGCTTAGCGTCTTTATCTTTATCGAATCGGCTTGTTCCGCCGCGGCGGCGGGTTGCTGACGCTCGGTTGCCGAAGACCGGACAGCAAAACGGGCGCCGCAGCGCCCGTTAAACCGTTCAGGTCCGGTTACAGCTTCTGTTCCAGCTCCGGTACGGCTTCGAACAGATCCGCCACCAGCCCGTAATCGGCCACCTGGAAGATCGGCGCTTCCTCATCCTTGTTGATCGCCACGATCACCTTGGAGTCTTTCATGCCGGCCAGGTGCTGGATCGCCCCGGACAGGCCGACGGCGATATACAGTTCCGGCGCAACGATCTTGCCGGTCTGACCGACCTGCAGATCGTTGGCGACGAAGCCAGCGTCGACCGCGGCGCGGGAAGCACCCACGGCACCGCCCAGTTTATCGGCCAGTTTTTCCAACAGCGCAAAGTTCTCGGCACTGCCCAGGCCGCGACCGCCGGAAACGACGATGCGCGCAGAGGTCAGTTCGGGACGGTCGGACTTCGCCAGCTCCTGGCCGATAAATGTCGCCAAGCCTGCATCCGGCAGCGCCTCCAGGGTCTCGACCGCGGCGCTGCCGCCGCTGGCCGGCGCCGCATCGAAGCCCGTACCGCGCACAGTCACGACCTTGATCGTATCCAGTGCCTGCACCGTGGCGATGGCGCCGCCGGCATAGATCGGACGCCGGAAGGTGTCGGCAGATTCAACGCCAATGATGTCGGAGACCTGGGCCACATCCAGCTGGGCCGCCACGCGCGGCATCAGGTTCTTGCCATTGGTGGTCGCCGGTGCGACCAGATGGGTGTACTGGCTGCCGATCGAGACGACCAGGTCCCCCAGGCTTTCCGCCATCTCATGCTCGTACTGCGGCGCATCGGCCAGCAGCACCTTGCTGACCCCGGCGATCGCCGCGGCCTGCTCAGCCACCGCCTGGCAAGCGTTGCCGGCGACCAGGAGATGCAGATCGCTACCCATCTGACTGGCTGCCGTCACGGTGTTCAGCGTCGCGCCCTTGAGCGCTTGGTTGTCATGTTCAGCAATAACCAGAATAGCCATCAGATCACCTTCGCTTCGTTCTTCAGTTTCTCGATCAGTTCGTCGACGCTCTCAACCTTGATACCGGCCTGGCGCTGGGACGGCGCTTCGACTTTCAGCAGACGCAGGTGCTCTCTCAGCTCCACGCCCAGGTCGGCCGGGGTTTTGACATCGAGCGGCTTCTTCTTCGCTTTCATGATATCCGGCAGCTTGGCGTAACGCGGCTCGTTCAGGCGCAGGTCGGTGGTGATCACCGCCGGCAGCTTGAGCTGTACCGTCTGCAGACCGCCATCGATCTCGCGGATCACCTGGACGGCGCCGTCGGTCACCTCGACCTTGGAGGCGAAGGTCGCCTGGCCGCTGCCGATCAGTGCCGCCAGCATCTGGCCGGTCTGGTTGTTGTCGCCATCGATCGACTGCTTACCGAGCAGGATCAGGCCCGGCTGCTCATCGGCTACGATCTTGGCCAACAGCTTGGCCACGGAGAGCGGCTCCGGCGAGGTTTCGGTCTCGATCTGGATACCGCGGTCGGCGCCCAGTGCCAGGGCGGTGCGGATCTGTTCCTGACAGGCTTTGGGGCCCACGGAAACCACGACAACCTCGGTCGCCACGCCGGCCTCTTTCAGGCGCACGGCCTCTTCGACGGCAATTTCGCAAAACGGGTTCAGGGCCATCTTGACATTGGCCAGGTCCACATCCGTGTTATCGGGCTTGACACGCACCTTGACGTTGTAGTCGATCACACGTTTTACGGCTACGAGTACCTTCATCAGTAAAAAACCTTCTATAGACTGTTGCCGGTTGATTGATCCGTCGTGTGGCAGTTTGGCTACACGACATGAACGAGTCGTTACGGAGCAATATACCTTGATCGATAATAAGTAAAAACCCCTATTTCGACTACATAGACATTTGTATCGATATTGGCACTACAAAATAATAAGGGTTTTCACTTATACTCGGAAAAACAGCGCCCAGACTGCCTCGACTCAAGATAGCAGAGCGGGTCACTATAGATATCAGCACCCTGCTGAAAATCCTAAGGAGAGCATAGATGTCACGCGAATCGATGCCATTTGATGTCGTCATCGTCGGCGCCGGCCCCACCGGGCTCGCCGCCGCCTGCCGGCTGATGCAACTCGCGCAGCAGAACGAACAGGAACTTAGTGTCTGTGTCGTGGAGAAGGGTTCCGAGGTCGGAGCA
>QKGH01000448.1 GCA_003250495.1 Marinobacterium sp. | reverse complement strand
GGTGAGGTGGATATCTACCTGTGCGGGCCGCCACCGATGGTGGAGGCGGTGAACCAGCACATGCAGCAGCAGGGGATAGAACCGGCCCACTTCTACTACGAAAAGTTTTCGGCCAGCCACTGACGGGAGGCTTCCATGGCTACAGCGCGTTTCAATAACAGTGTCGCCGTCGTCACCGGCGCGGCGCAGGGGATAGGTCGGGCGGTGGCGCTGCAGATGGCGGCGGAGGGTGCCCAGCTGGTGCTGGCGGACCGTTCCGAGATCGTCAACGAGGTGGCCGACGAGGCGAAACAGGAGGGGGCGGCGGCCGTGCATACGGTGCTGGCCGACCTGGAGCGTTACGCCGACTGCTGCCGCGTCATGGACGAGGCGCACAGCCGCTTCGGCTGCATCGATATCCTGATCAACAACGTGGGCGGCACGATCTGGGCCAAGCCCTACGAGCACTATGACGAGGAGCAGATCGAGGCGGAGGTGCGGCGCTCGCTGTTCCCGACCCTGTGGTGCTGCCGTGCGGTGCTGCCGTTCATGCAGCAGCAGCGCAGCGGTTCCATCGTCAACGTGTCGTCGATCGCGACGCGGGGCGTGAACCGGGTGCCCTATGGCGCGGCCAAGGGCGGCGTCAACGCGCTGACCGCGTGCCTGGCGCTGGAGAACGCCAGCTACGGAATCCGCGTCAATGCCACGGCGCCGGGCGGCACCGATGTGGGCGAGCGGCGGATTCCGCGCAATACCGCGACGATGAGCGAGCAGGAGCGGGTCTGGTACCAGCAGATCGTCGACCAGACCATCGATTCGACGCTGATGAAGCGCTACGGCACGCCGGATGAGCAGGCGCAGGCGATCCTGTTCCTGGCCTCGGATGCCGCCTCCTATATCACCGGCTCGGTACTGCCGGTCGGCGGTGGCGATCTGGGCTGATCGATCCGCGTCCATCCGAAGGCAGGGCTAAACACCCTGCCTTCTTTATCTTTGAGGCAAACAGTATGACAACAACAAGAAGTCTGATCGTGCCCGAAGGCATGGAGTTCATCCGCGACGAGCTGGGCTACGCGCCCGGCGTTCTGGTTAACGACACGCTCTATGTCGCTGGCCAGATCGGCCGCGACGAGCAGCGCGCGCTGGTGGCGGAGAAGGAGGCGCAGTTCGTCCGGGTGTTCGAGAACCTGCAGCGGGTGCTGCACGCCGCCGGTGCCGATTTCAACGACCTGGTGGAGCTGACCAGTTACCACACCGATATGCGCGACCTGCCGCTGTTTATGCAGGTGCGCGACCGTTACCTGCAGGGGTGCTACCCGGCCTGGACTGCCATCGGGGCGGCGTCGCTGTGCGGGGCGCCGGGCTATTTTCTCGAGCTCAAGGGCGTGGCCGTGATCGGCTGTGGAGGGCGATGATGCTGAAGGATCTGTCGATCTCCTCGATCGTGGCGGGGCTGATGGCGGTGCTAGTCTCCTATTCCGGACCGCTGGCGATCTTTTTCCAGGCCGCCGGCAATGCCGGCGTTTCCGCCGAGATGATGGCGTCCTGGGTCTGGGCGATCTCCATCGGCGCGGCGGTGACCGGGATTCTGCTCAGCGTCTGGTTCCGTATACCGGTCATCACGGCCTGGTCGGCACCGGGGACGGTGCTGCTGGTGACGCTGTTTCCCGAACTCAGCATCAACGAGGCGGTGGCGGCCTATATCACCGCCGCCGCGATCATCTTCCTGATCGGTATCAGCGGTCTGTTCGATCGGGTCGTGCACCTGATTCCGCGTGGTGTAGCGGCGGCGATGATGGCCGGCATCCTGTTCGATTTCGGCCTCGGGGCGTTCCGGACCCTCGATTCGACACCGCTGGTCACCAGCCTGATGATCCTCGCCTTCGTGGTGCTGAAGTTTGTCAGCCGCGCCTACTACCTGGTGCTGCTGGTGCTGCTGGGGGTAGCGTTGTCGCTGGTCGCGCTGCACGCCGATCTCAGCCAGTTGCAGTTGAAGTTGGCGTCGCCGCTGCTGATCCTGCCGCACTGGAGCTGGAGTTCGACGTTGAGCCTGGCGCTGCCGCTGGTGATCGTCAGCCTGACCGGACAGTTCCTGCCCGGTTTCGCGATCCTGAAAACCTCCGGCTATCGCTTCTCGTCGCGGCCGATCATCACGCTGCTGTCGCTGGTGTCGATCCCGACCGCGTTTTTCGGCGGTATCACCACGGTGATTGCGGCGATCACCGCATCGATCTGCACCAGTCCCGAGGCGCATCAGGATCCGGACCGGCGCTATATCGCCGGTATCGCCAACGGCGTGTTCTACCTGATCGGCGCTGTGCTGGCCGGTAGTATCGTGCTGTTCTTCACCAGCTTCCCGACCGAGATGATCGCGATCATCGCCGGCCTGGCGCTGCTGGGGGCGATCAGTAACAGCCTGACGCTGGCGCTGGAGGACAAGAATCACCTCGATGCGGCGCTGATCACCTTCATGGTGACCGCGTCCGGCGTCACGGTGCTGGGGATCGGCTCGGCGTTCTGGGGTGTGGTGCTCGGCTCGGCCGTGCATCTGTTACAGTCCGGGCTGAAGCAGCGGGCGCAGCGACGCCTGGCTGCGGCGGCCGACAGCGCCTGAGTCGCCCGGGGCATGCGTGCGGGTCGGGTGCTGCGGGTATCCGGCCCGCTTTGGTTATAACGCGGCAGGGTACCCGATATCGCCGGTCGCCA
>QKGH01000069.1 GCA_003250495.1 Marinobacterium sp. | reverse complement strand
TGCCCCGCTGCCGGCGTTCAGCGCCGGCGCCCATATCGACCTGTACCTGCCCGGCGGCCTGGTACGCCAGTATTCGCTGTGTAACCCGCCCGACGACCGCCACCGTTACGAACTCGGCATCCTGCGCGATCCGGACTCCCGCGGCGGCTCGCGTGCCGTGCACGAGCAGCTCCAGGTGGGTGACAGCCTGCAGATCAGCGAGCCGCGCAACCTGTTCCCGCTGGAGCATGCCGCCGAGCGCCACCTGCTGATCGCGGGCGGCATCGGCATCACGCCGCTGCTGTGCATGGCGGAGCGCCTGAGTCACCTGAACGCGGAGTTCGAGCTCCACTACTGCAGCCGCACCCCGGAACAAACGGCGTTTCGTCAGCGTATTGCGCAGTCGGAGTTTGCCGGCCGTGCCCATTTCCACTACAGCCGCACCTCGCCGGACTCACGGCTGGATGCCGCCGCCCTGCTGGCCGATCCACAGCCGGGCACGCATCTCTACGTCTGCGGCCCCAACCCGTTCATGGCGCATATCCTCGATACGGCCCAGGCCCAGGGCTGGCCGCCGGCGCAGCTGCATCGCGAGTATTTCGCCGCCGACAGCAGCACCCACGACGGCGACTGCGCGTTCGAGGTGCAGCTCGCCAGCAGCGGCGAGGTGATCGAGATCCCCGCCGACCGCTCAGTCCTCAACGTGCTGCTGGAGCGCGAGATCGATATTCCGTTCGCCTGTGAAGAGGGGGTCTGCGGCACCTGCGCCGTACGCCTGCTAGAGGGAGAACCGGACCATCGCGATCTGTTCATGAGCGAACAGGAACACGCTAGCAACGAGGAGTTTGCCCCCTGCTGCTCACGTGCCAAGAGCAAACGCCTGGTACTGGATATCTGAACCCAACCGACACTCGATCAACGCAAATCCAACCACCGTCAGACATAACAATAAAATGGGAAGACCGATGAAACTGAATAAGATCGCCGGCGCCATCGCCGCCTCCACCCTGCTGCTCGGCCACTCGAGCGCCAGCCAGGCCGCCGATGTCACTCTACGCTTCGGCCATATATGGCCCGCCGTGGCGGGAACGCACAAGAATATCTTCCAGCCCTGGGCCGACCAGGTGGAAAAGGAGTCGGAGGGCCGCATCAAGGTCGAGCTCTACCCCTCCGGCACGCTGGCCAAGCCGCCAGCACAGTACGACGCGGTGAAGAACCGGATCATGGATGTCACCGCGACGGTGCAGGGCTATTCGGCCAACCGTTTCCCGCTGACCCAGATCGTCGAGCTGCCGGGCATCGTCAAAACCGCGGTACAGGGCTCCTGCGTACTGCAGAACCTGTATGAGGAGGGGCTGCTCGGCGCGGAATATGACGATACCCATCCGCTGTTCCTGTTCACCCACGGCCAGGGCCATCTGCACACCACCGACAAGCTGGTCAAAACCCCGACCGACCTGGAGGGGATGCGGATCCGCCGCCCCACCACCGTGGTCGGCGACATGCTGACCCGCCTCGGTGCCCAACCGGTCGGCATGCCGGCACCGGAAACCTACCAGGCGGCCCAGCGCGGCGTGATCAACGGCATCATGTTCCCCTGGGAGGGGCAGCTCTCCTTCCGGCTCAACGAGCTGACGCCGTACCACACCGAGGTGGGCGGTCTGTACTCGCTCTCCTTCATCGTCACGATGAACAAGGAGGTCTACAACCAATTGCCGGACGATCTGAAACAGGTGATCGACCACGCCTCGGGGCAGCCGTGGTCCAAGGTGGCGGGGGTTAACTACGACGACTCGGATGCGAAGGGACGCCAGCAGGCGCTCGATGCCGGCCAGACCATCTACACGGTCGAGGGCGGCGCGGACAATCCGCAGTGGAAACCGGTGCTCGATCAGGCTACCGAGGCCTACCTGAACGAGCTGGAGGGCAAGGGGCTGCCGGCACGCCAGGTCTACGCCCGGGCCCAGGCGCTCAGCAGCGAGTGCGGCGGCTAAGCGCAGCCAGCGTCTGAAACCGGCGGGCCGACCTAGACCAGGTCGGTGCCCGCCTCATCCTCGTCGACCACCTCGCTCTCTGCGCACGCCTCGGCAACCCACTCCACCACGGCCGGATGCGCCAGCACACGCTGCATATACTCCCGGCTCGACGCCGACAGCAGCGACTGCGCCGCGACGTAGGTGTTGAAGCGCAGCGCCACCGGCGCGTAGTAGAGATCGGCGATCGACCAGTCGCCGAACAGCCAGGGGCCGCCGTCGGCATACTGCTCGCGCAGTCCGCTCCAGATCGCATCGATGCGCTCGATATCCTTGACCACCGCCGGCGTCAGCTCGACCTGGCGCCGCGCCCGGCAGTTCATCGGCAGCGCGTTACGCAGTGCCATGAAGCCGGCATGCATCTCGCACACGATGGCGCGAGCGTGGGCACGCACCCCGGCATCGGCCGGCCAGCCCCTGCCGGCCAGGTGCTGCTCGTTGACATACTCACAGATCGCCAGCGAATCCCACACCTGGCGCTCGCCGTCGATCAACACCGGCACCTTGCCTGCCGGGGTGTAGGGTTTCAGCGCGCGGTAGAACTCGTCGGTAAACAGCTGCAGGCGGGTTTCGTTAAACGGCAGCTCGAAGGAGCGCAGCATCAGCCAGCCGCGCAGCGACCAGGAGGAGTAGTTACGGTTGGCGGTTATCAGATCCATGGCGGGAGATCTCCTTT
>QKGH01000135.1 GCA_003250495.1 Marinobacterium sp. | reverse complement strand
GAACCTGATGGAGGCCTACAACGTCTGGCGTCAGAACGCGAGCCGCTCCGTCACCGACTACTCCTTCCATGTCGCCGTGACCTGGTGGGACCAGTCCGTTTACGAAGACATGGGCCGGCTGGTCAACGAGGAGGGGGTCAACAGCTTCAAGCACTTCATGGCCTACAAGAACGCCATCATGTGCGAGGACGAGACCCTGGTGAACAGCTTCAACCGCTGTTTGGAGCTGGGCGCCATGCCCACCGTGCATGCCGAGAACGGCGACCTGGTCTACCACCTGCAGCAGAAGCTGCTGGCACAGGGGATCACCGGTCCCGAGGGGCATCCGCTGTCACGTCCCACCGAGGTGGAGGGGGAGGCTGCCAACCGTGCCATCCGTTTCGCCCAGGCACTGGGGGTGCCGCTCTACCTGGTGCACGTCTCCTGCGAGGAGTCGCTAAACGAGATCGCCCGCGCCCGTCTGGAAGGACAGCGCGTCTACGGCGAGGTGCTGGCCGGCCACCTGGAGCTGGATGACAGCGTCTACCGCAACGAGGACTGGGAGTTTGCCGCCGCCCATGTCATGAGCCCGCCGTTCCGGCCCAAGCAGCATCAGGCCGCTCTGTGGAAAGGGTTGCAGGGCGGTACGCTGCAGACCACCGCCACCGACCACTGCTGCTTCTGCGCCGACCAGAAGGCGATGGGCAAGGACAGCTTCGCGATGATCCCGAACGGCACCGCCGGTGTCGAGGATCGCATGATGATCCTGTGGGATTCCGGCGTGAACGCCGGGCGTCTGACACTGAACGAGTTCGTCGCCGTGACCTCCGCCAACGCCGCGCAGATCTTCAATATCTACCCGCAGAAGGGGCGCGTCGCCATCGGTGCCGACGCCGATATCGTGGTCTGGGACCCGGCGCTGAGCAAGACCATCTCCGCCAAGACCCACCACCAGAACGTCGATTTCAACATCTTCGAGGGGCGCACGGTCACCGGCGCACCGAGCCACACCGTCAGCCAGGGCAAGGTGGTCTACGCCAACGGCGAGCTGTCCGTCGAGGAGGGTGCGGGCCGCTATATCAAACGCCCGGCGTTCGCCTCGCCCTTTGCCGCGCAGCAGCGTTTCAACGCGGTCAATGCGCCGGCCGCGGTCGAGCGGGACTGAGAGAACTGTAGAGAGTTGGAAATGAATATGTCTGTAACTGCTGAAGCGGTGTCGGGCCTCAATCCGCAAGCGGCGGATGAGAAGCGCAATGGCCGCAAGATCATCGATATTAACGACCTGTCGCTGGTGTTCGAGACCAATGACGGCCCGGTCAACGCCCTGTCCCATATCGACCTGGATATCCACGCCGGGGATTTCGTCTCCTTTATCGGCCCCTCCGGCTGCGGCAAGACCACGCTGCTACGGGTAATCGCCGACCTGGAGCGACAGACCGCCGGCTCCATCACGGTGGATGGCGCGACGCCGGAGGACGCCCGCCTGAACCGGCTTTACGGCTATGTGTTCCAGGCCGCCGCGCTGTTTCCCTGGCGCACCATCGCCGGCAACTGCAAGGTGCCGCTGGAGATCTTCGGCATGGCCAGGGAGCAGCAGCAGAAGCAGATCGACAAGTACCTGGAGCTGGTCGGCCTCGGCGACTTCCACAAGAAGTTTCCCTGGCAGCTCTCCGGCGGCATGCAGCAGCGCGCCTCGATAGCGCGTGCACTGTGCTTCGAGCCGGAGCTGCTGCTGATGGATGAACCGTTCGGTGCGCTGGACGAGATCACCCGCGACCACCTGAACCTGGAACTGCTGAAGATCTGGCGCGAAACCGGCAAGACCGTGGTGTTCGTGACCCACTCGATCCCCGAGGCGGTGCTGCTGTCGACCCATATCGTGGTGATGTCGCCGCGGCCGGGACGGATCGCCAAGATCATCAAGAGCCCGCTGCCGCGCGAACGCACGCTGGAGGAGCGCGACAGTCCCGAGTTCGTGGCGCTGGCGCACGAGGTGCGCGAGGCGCTGGCCAACGATCACCGGATCAACTGACGGAGGCAGGCGATGGCTAACTCGATGCGTGCGTCGTCAGGGCGGGGCTCGTTATGGCAGGGCTCTCTATGGCAGAGTCAGGGCGTCGCACTGGCGTTGATGACGCTGGCGCTGCTGCTGGTCTGGTATATCGGCGCACTCTGGCTCAACAGCGACCTGCTGATCCAGGGCTACGAGCGACGCCATGTCGACTGGAGTTTCGGCCAGTTGGTGGCCGACGCCTATTCGATGAAACGTCCGCTGTTGCCGACGCCGGACCAGATCGGCGCCGAGCTGTACAAGACCATTTTCGCCACGGCGGTCGATTCCAAGCGCTCGCTGGTCTATCACGCCGGGATCACGCTCTCCTCGACGCTGCTCGGTTTCGTGTTCGGGGCGCTGCTCGGCATCCTGCTGGCGATCGGCATCGTGCATAACCGCACGCTGGAGCGCAGCCTGATGCCCTGGGTGATCACCTCGCAGACGATCCCGATCCTGGCGATCGCGCCGATGATCATCGTGATCATCTCCATGTACCTCTCCTTCTTCCCGGTCACCATCGGCATGGTCAAGGGGCTGAGGGCACCGGACCGGATGCATATGGAGCTGCTGGCCACCTACAGCGCGTCGACCGCGCAGACCTTCTGGAAACTGCGCTGGCCCAGCGCGCTGCCTTATCTGTTTGCCAGCCTGAAGATCGCCATCGCCGCGGCACTGGTCGGTGCCATTGTCGGCGAGTTGCCGACCGGGGCCCAGGGCGGCCTCGGCGCACGCCTGCTGAGCGGCTCCTATTATGGCCAGACGGTGCAGATCTGGGCCGCGCTGGTGGTGGCGGCGGTGCTGGGTGCAACACTGGTGGCCCTGGTCGGCATCATCGAGCAACGGATCAAGCGGAGGATGGGGCTCTTATGACCAAGGCGGATATGAGCAAGGGTATGAGCACTGACATGAGCAGAAAGCTGCTGATCGCAGTGGGCGCCGTCGCGCTGCTGCTGAGCCTGTGGATTACCGCCCGTGAGCCGGGCGTCTACGCCGCGAATCCGGCCTGGATGGCGCTGATACCGCTGCTGCTGGTGGGCGGCTGGTTCGCCATGTCGCGGCTGACCGTGCTCGGCGAGGTCGCCGAAGGGCTTGGCAAGCGGTTGCTGAATCTGGCGGTGCCGGCGCTGTTCGCGGCCATCCTGATCGCGCTGTGGCAGATGATCGTCACCGGCTTCGCCGTGCCCAGCGTGCTGCTGCCGGCGCCGAGCACCATCGGCCATACCTTTATCACCCAACT
>QKGH01000218.1 GCA_003250495.1 Marinobacterium sp. | reverse complement strand
TCCAGCGCCACGCGCCGATGCTGCGTGTTGCCATCCCCTACGGCCTGATCTCGTCACGGCAGCTGCGCAAGCTGGCGCATATCGCGCGCACCTACGACAAGGGCTACGGCCACATCACCACGCGTACCAACATCCAGTTCAACTGGCCAAAGCTGGAGCAGGTGCCCGATATCCTAGCGGAGCTGGCTGAGGTGCAGATGCATGCGATCCAGACCTCCGGCAACTGTATCCGTAACACCACCACCGATCAGTTTGCCGGGGTGACGCCGGACGAGCTGGAGGATCCGCGTCCCTACTGCGAGATCATCCGCCAGTGGTCCACGCTGCATCCGGAGTTCGCTTACCTGCCGCGCAAGTTCAAGATCGCCGTGACCGGCAGCGCCCGCGACCGCGCTGCGTCTCAGGTCCACGACGTGGGGCTGCACCTGGTGCGTAACGCGTCCGGCGAGATTGGCTTCGAGGTGCTGGTCGGCGGCGGTCTGGGACGTACGCCGGTGATCGGCAAGCCGATCCGTGCCTTCCTGCCGAAGGCGCACCTGCTCTCCTATCTGGAGGCGATCCTGCGCGTCTACAACCTGAACGGTCGGCGTGACAACAAGTACAAGGCGCGCGTCAAGATCCTGGTCGAAGCGATGGGGATCGATGCTTTCCGCGACCAGGTGGAGGCGGAGTGGGCGCAGATTCGCGACAGCGAGATCCAGCTGACCGAGGCTGAGATCGCCCGCGTGCAGGCGTTCTTCACCCCGTTCGACTACGCGTCCGACGCCGCCAACGATGTAACCCTGGCAGCGCAGTTGGCCGCCGACCCGGCGTTCCGTGCCTGGTACGGGCGCAATACCCAGGCGCACAAGGTGCCGGGTTACCGCAGCGTGACCCTGTCACTGAAACCGCTGCTGGGCGCGCCGGGCGATATCACCGCGCTGCAGCTCGATGTGGTGGCGGACCTGGCCGATCGGTACTCCTTTGGCGAGGCGCGCACCACTCACGAGCAGAACCTGGTGCTGGCCGACGTCAAGCAGGCCGATCTGTACGCGCTGTGGCAGGTACTGACCGAGCACAACCTGGCGCGCGCCAATATCGGTACCCTGACCGACATGATCTGCTGCCCCGGTTTCGATTTCTGTGCCCTGGCCAACGCCAAGACGCTGAACATCGCCGAGCAGATCAACCAGGCATTCGACGACCTGGACTACCTGTACGACCTGGGCGAGATCCGCCTGAACATGTCCGGTTGCATCAACGCCTGCGGGCATCACCATATCGGCCATATCGGTATCCTCGGCGTCGATAAGAAGGGCGAGGACTGGTACCAGATCACCATCGGCGGTTCCGATCGCGAGGATGCATCGCTGGGCAAGGTGCTCGGTAAGTCCGTCGCCGCCGATGAGGTGGCCGATGTGTTGAAAAAACTTCTCGAAACCTACGTCGAACAGCGCACCGACGAAGAGCGTTTCATCGATACCGTGCGCCGCGTGGGTGTGGACCCGTTCAAGGAGAAGGTATATGCCGCTGCTCATTGATCGCAAACCTGTCGATAACGATAGCTGGCAGCTGGTCGAAGAGGCCGAGGCGCTGGCCCAGGCCATGGCGCGTGGCGGCGATCTGCTGTTGCCGCTGGCGCTCTATCTGGAACAGCGCGAGGCCTTGGCCGGATACGGCGGCCGGCTGGGGCTGCGCATCAATGGCGACGACGACCTGGCGCCGTTGCTGGCGGCGCTGGAGGTTTTCTCGCTGGTCGCCATCGAGTTCCCGGCCTTCCGCGACGGGCGCGGCTTCTCGCTGGCGCGGATCCTGCGCCGCGCCGGGTTTGCCGGTGAGTTGCGGGCGGTCGGCGGGTTCGCGCGCGACCAGCTCGGTTATCTGCAGCGCTGCGGTTTCAACGCTTTCGAGATCACCGGCGCCTACAGCAGCGCCGACGCGCTACGGGCGCTGAACGAGATCAGCGTACACTACCAGGGCTGCGCGGATGATCCGCGCCCGATCTACCAGCAGCATTAAGGAGAGAGGCATGAGTATCGATCTGGCCGCCGCCAACGCCCTGTTGGCCGGCAAAACCCCGCAGGAGATCGTGCGCTGGGCACTGGCGCAGTCCGATCAGCCGCTGGTCACCACCAATTTCCGTCCCTACGAAGCGGTGATCCTGCACCTGGTGACGCAGCAGAAACCGGATATCCAGGTGCTGTGGGTCGACTCAGGGTACAACACCTCGGCGACCTACCGTTTCGCCGAGCGGGTGATCGAGCAGTTGAAGCTGAATATCGTCACCTATATCCCGCAGATGACGGCGGCCCGGCGCAACGTGCTGATGAAGGGGATCCCCGAGATCGACGATCCGCTGCACGAGGAGTTTACCCGCCAGGTGAAACTGGAGCCGTTCCAGCGCGCCCTGGCCGAGTTGCAGCCGGATCTGTGGTTCAACGCCATCCGCAAAGACCAGACCGAGTTCCGCCAGTCGCTGGATATCGTCACCAGCAGCAAGGATGGCGTGATCAAGGTGGCGCCGCTGTTCAATCTCAGCGAAGCCGACCTGGACGCTTACCTGGCACAGCATGGCCTGCCCAACGAAACCGACTATTTCGATCCGACCAAAGCGCTGGAAACGCGCGAGTGCGGCTTGCATACACAACTGTAAGCAGGAGTAGACAAGGATTTCCCGTTGGGGGCTGATCTTGGACAGGTTGGCCCCTTTTTCATGCAAAGGCGGGTTATTTCTGGTTTAGTATGCCCCTTCGATCATTCAGTTCAGGGAGAGACGTCGATGAAGAAAGCCGTAGCTATCGGGTCGCTGGCTGGAGCGGCCGTTATCGCCGCGGGCGTGGCGGTGTGGCAGCAGCAGGGGCCTGGGGCGCGCGCGACGGCGGCCGGGTTGGACGCCTATGTACCGGCCGATACCGTGTTCTACATGGGCGGCTCGCCCAATAGCAGCGTCATCAAGCTGATGGACGGTTATCCGTTGACCGGTGTCGACCCGGCGGAGATCTCCCTGCTGTTCGAAGGTTTGGCACAACGCGAGGGCGGGCTGCCGGCGGCGGCCAAGCTGTTCGAGGCGCTGCTGCTCGATTTCACCCGCAACGTAACCACGTACGGCGATCTGGCACGCCACTACGGCATGGACCTGTCGCATGAGCAGGCGGTTTACATGCACGGCATGTTCCCGGTGGTGCGGATGCCGATCGCCGATGCCGAGGCCTTCAATGGGGTCTGGAGCCGGGCCAGCGAAGAGGCGGGGTTGACGCCGAGCGAGGAGCAGGTGGCGGGTGCCAAGGTACAACGCTGGCGCCTGACCCCGCCGGGAGTCGCCGACTATATCGACCTGGTGGTGGCGCAGGACAAGCAACTGGCCACCGTAACGCTGTTCAGCGCGCTGGACACCCCGGAGCAGCAGCAGGAGCGGCTGGGGTTGCGCAAGCCTGCCCACTCCCTGGCCGAGTCCGGCGAGCTGTCGGCTATCCACTCCAACTACGGTTTCGATGGTAGCTTTGCCGGTTTCCTCCACCTCCAGCGTCTGGCACAGAGTGTGCTGGAAACCGAAAACAGCCTGCTGGCCGTCGATCTGCAGCGCCTGAGCGCCAAGAGCGGCAAACCCAACCCGGTTACCGGGAATCTGGATCAGACCTGCCGCCAGGAGATCGCCGGGCTGTTTGCCGGGGCGCCGCGCCTGGTTCTGGGTTACACCGATATCGCGACGAAGGGGGATACGATCAATCTTGGCGCCCGTTCGATCTTCGAGATCGCCAATCAGCAGGTCAGCGAATCGTTGCTGGCGCTGCGCGGCCATCTGCCGGGGCATGTCGACGACGATCAGCTGTTCGGCCTGGCCGTAGCGACCGACATGGACAAGCTGGTGCCGACGCTGATGAAGCTGTGGCAGCAGGCCGGCGAAGTCAAATTCAGCTGCCCGCAACTGCAGCAGTTCCAGCAGCAGCTGAAGACCACCAGCCCGGCGCCGCTGGGTGTCGCCACCGGCATGATGCAGGGGATCAAGGGGTTCGGCATGTCACTGTATGGGCTGGAGTTTTCCGATCCGGCGCTGGTCGAGGCCGGGGATGCCGCGGTCCGTCCGGACCTGCTGGTCAGCCTGGCCACGGAGAATCCGGAGCTGGTGATCTCGCTGCTGAACACCACGCTGGTGGCGCAGAGCGGAGGTCGCCTGGAGCCGTTGCCGCTGGACGGCAGCGCCAGGGAGCTGGATCTGGGCGAGCTGGTGCCGGGCCTGAGCGCGACGTTCGCCAAATCCGGTCAACATCTGGTGTTCTATAGTGGTGAGAAAAGCAGCGCCGCGGCGGCCAAGCTGAAGGATGAGCTGCTGGAACCCAACGGGGTGCTGGCCGCCAGCATCGACTATCCGACTCTGGGCCGAATGGTCGAGCAACTGCCGCTGGCGACATTGGCGCAGATGGGCCAGGGCGACACCGACCTGTGCATGGCTCAGGCCCGGATGCGGCAGATGATCGCCGGGATGCCGGTGAACGAGAAGATTCGTGTCGACCTGGAGCGCAGTGGCGTGGTCAGCGATATCCGGATGCGGATGCAGCCGACGGAAGCGAGCGCCAAGGTCGGTGATCTGGCGGGCCGCTACGAGCTGCTCGATGTGGGGACCGAGTGCGGCGTCGCCGAGTCGATCGGTACCGAAGAGATCAACAGCGATGGCTCCGGGCACTATGTGGAAGCCGACAACGAGACCGGCTGCGATCTACTGGAGTACAACTATCGCTGGACGCGCGAGGGGCAGCGGATGCTGTTCGAGGTTCAGGATGGGCGCTATCGCGACGGCTGCGATATGGAGTGGGAGGCGCTCGAAGCGCACACGGCAACCTGCGAGTTGCTGCCGCACCCGGACGGATTCGAGTGCATCTACAAGGACGACGAGGGCGAGGGGCTGTACCGCTATCGCCGCCTGCCCTGAGCGGGGCGAACAGCGGCATCTAGTGCAGCCCGCTCAGGAGTTCTGTTGGACAATCTGATGCGGAGAGTGACGGGTGGACTACCTGCCGTTGTTTTTTGATGTGAAGTCGGCGCCGGCGCTGTTGGTCGGCGGTGGCGACGTGGCGCTGCGCAAAGCGCGGCTGCTGGTGCGTGCCGGCGCGCGGGTTCGGGTCGTTTCGCGTGAGGTGCACGAGGCGCTGGATCGCCTGGTCGAGGAGCACCAGGGCCAGGTCGTGATCGGCGAATACCATGCGGGCTTGCTCGATGACGTGGTCCTGGTGGTGGCCGCCACCGACGACGAGGCGTTGAATCAGCGCGTCCATTACGATGCGACGGCGCGGCGCGTACCGGTCAACGTGGTCGATAACCCGGCGCTGTGTAGCTTTGTGTTTCCCGCCATCGTCGACCGCTCCCCGATCGTTATCGGTATTAGCTCCGGCGGCCAGTCGCCGGTGTTGGCGCGCCTGCTGCGGGCCAAGCTGGAGACGCTGATCCCGGCCGGCTACAGCCGCCTCGGCGCACTGGTCGGCAGTTTTCGCGAGCGGGTCAAGGCACGCTTCGGCAGTGTCAACGAGCGCCGCCGGTTCTGGGAGGGGGTGCTGCAGGGCGAGGTGGCCGAGCGCGTGTTCGCCGGTCGTGACGCCGAGGCGCAGCAGCTGCTGGAACGGCAACTGGAGCAGGAGCCCGACGCCACCCCGGTGGGCGAGGTCTACCTGGTCGGGGCCGGTCCCGGCGATCCTGAGCTGTTGACCTTCAAGGCGCTGCGGTTGATGCAGCAGGCGGACGTGGTGATCTACGACCGCCTGGTGTCGCCGGCGGTGCTGGATCTGTGTCGGCGCGATGCCGACCTGGTCTACGTCGGCAAGGAGCGCGACAACCATAGCGTACCGCAGCAGGGGATCAACCAACTGCTGGTGGAACATGCCCGCAAGGGGCGCCGGGTGGTGCGGCTGAAGGGTGGCGATCCATTCATCTTCGGTCGCGGCGGCGAGGAGCTGGAGGAGCTGAAGGCGGCCGGGATCCCGTTCCAGGTGGTGCCCGGCATCACCGCCGCCAGCGCCTGCTCCACCTATGCCGGCATCCCGTTGACCCACCGTAACTACGCCCAGTCGGTCAAGTTCGTGACCGGGCAGCTGAAGCACCGCACCTCCGACCTGAACTACGACGAGCTGATCCATCCGAACCAGACCATCGTCTTCTACATGGGGCTGCATACGCTGGAGCGCTTGTGTCAGGGGCTGATGGAGCACGGCAAACCGGCCACCACGCCGGTGGCCATCGTGTCCCAGGGAACCTCGGTGGAGCAGCGGGTGCTGACCGGTACGCTCGGCGATATCGTCGCGCGACAGCAGCAGGCTCGGTTGCCGGCGCCGGCGCTGATCATTGTCGGTGAGGTGGTGGAGCTACAGTCGCGGCTGGCCTGGTTCGGCAGCGCGGAAGGGCAGCAGGCCGGCTGATGCCGGCCTGCTAAGCTGGGTGCCAGCGGCCTTAGCCGTGCATCAGGTGGCCGGTGATGTAGCTGCCGACGTAACCGGTGGTGAAGGCGATCGACAGCGGCAACAGGTAACGCAGGAAGCTGGCGAAGGTCACCGCCTCCACCTTGCTCATGGCGACGATGCCGGAAGCGGAGCCGATGATCAGCAGCGAGCCACCGACACCGACGGCGTAGGTCAGCGACAGCCACTCGCCGGCGCTCATGACGATGTCGGCTTTCAGCAGCGCGGCGGTCAGCGGTACGTTATCGATCAGGGAGGAGAGGGCGCCCATAACGAAGTTGGCGCTGGTCACCGGCAACAGTTCATAAATGCCCACCAGCGAGTTCAGCACGCCGATCTCCTTCAGCACGCCGACCAACAGCAGGATACCGAGGAAGAACAGCAGGGTGTCGTACTCGATGACGCGGATATAGTCGAGCAGGTTCTCGCGCTCGTCATCCTTGTAGCAGAAGCGTCCGATCAGGAACATCAGCGACAGCCCGAACAGGAAGGTCAGCACCGGCGGTACCCCGGCGACGATATTGAGAATGATCGTGCCGATGATCGTGGTCAGGAACACGAAGGCGATGAACTTGCCGACCTTGTCGTCGCGGCGTTCGGTCGGGATGATCTCCACTTCGCCCTGCAACGGACGCGACAGCATCGTTGCCAGCAGCATAACGCTGAACAGCGACGGGATGGAGAGGAACAGCAGGTCCTGAATCTCGACCTTTTTGGCCATGAAGATCATCAGCGTGGTGACGTCGCCGGTGATCAGCGCGACGCCGCCGGAGTTGACCGCGAACACCACCATCACCGCGAAGCGCACCGTCTTGCGGGCATCGAGGCGTAGCGACAGCACCAGGGCGATGGAGACCAGCGTGGCGGTCATGTTGTCCGACAGCGAGGAGAACAGGAAGGCGAAGCCGGCCACCATGAACATCAGTTTGCGTTCGCTGACCCGGCGCGGCAGCACCTTATAGATCAGCGATTCGATCAGCCCCTGGTGGTTGAGAAACGCCACGAACGTCATCGCGGCCATCAGGAACAGCCACAAGCTGGCGATCTCCAGCAGGTTCTCGTCCAGTTTGTCGAGGATCATCTCCTGGGTCTGGCCCGCTTCCGGGAACAGGAAAATCAGCAACCAGGCCAGGGTGCCGCAGAATAGCGTCGACTTGGCCTTGTTGATGTGGATGACCTCTTCGAACACGATCGACAGGAACGCAAGTCCCGCCAGTAACAGCAGAAGGATGTGCATATTGGAATGCTCCGGTAAGTGAGTGTGCAGCTGAGGTCGGTTTGAGCATGCGTAGCACAAAAACGGTGCGCAGCGCAGGCCAGTACACTGGCCGAGAGCGGATTGCTGTCAGGTGTTTTGAGCTTTGCAGGGGATCAGTCCGGGGGACTGCACAGGATTGGAGCGAATGGTACTCCTTCGACTAAGGTAGCGAAAGGCTCAATTGGTAGCAAAAAAACCTTCAGCGGTGTAGGCCATCGGTAGCACCGGAGTCCAGTACCGGGTCCTCGCAACGCAGGCGCTGATAGAAGGGGGCGAACAGTTGTCCGGCCTGGGCGGTGTGGATCGGGTGCTCGGTATAGAGGGTCAGGGTCTGCTCGCGCAGCGGCTGCGCCTCCCGGGTCAGGCCCAGAATGACGCGGTGCGGTGCAGCGTTCGCGCTGCTGCGGATCGACAGGCGCTGCGACAGCTGGAGCCCGGCCTGCATGGCCAGTTGTCGGGCGCTGTCCTCGCTGGCGGCGGGCAGCAGCAGGAACGCACAGCCCTGCACTGTAAGGAAGCGGGCGCAGGCGTTGAGCAGCTCCAGCAGCGGCAGGCTGTCATCGTGACGGGCATCGGCCAGCCGGGCGCAGCGGTTGGGTGTGGACGCGGTGAAAAAGGGCGGGTTACACAGGATGCGGTCGTAGCTCGCCGGCGCTTCGAAATGGCGGATATCAGCCTGGTATACGCGCAGTCGTTCGGCCCAGGGGCTGGCGCCAAAGTTGGAACGGGCCTGGTCGGCGGCGGTAGCGTCGAGTTCGACGGCATCGATCTGGGCGTTGCAGCGCTGCGCGGCGAACAGGGCCAGCAGCCCAGTTCCGGTGCCGATATCGAGTATCCGCTCGGCCCCATCGAGAGAGGGCCAGGCGCCGAGCACGCAGGCATCGGTGGTCACTTTCATGGCGGCACCGCCCTGTTCGATGCGGAACTGGCGGCATTGGAAGAAACTGTTGCGCTGACGTCGGCTCATGCTGGATTGTACGGTATCGAAGGTTGGGAAGGTTAGAACGTCGCGAGGTTTGCACGCTGGCCGGCGGAACTCTCGCGGAACTCTCGCGGCACGCTACCGGCGCGCGTAACACCGTTCGCGGTACTGACATCGTCGGTGGTTCAGCGCTGTCGACCGGGAGTGGCGGATCTCCGCCCGAGCTGGCACACTCGCGGCATGAAACAGTGGTACGTCTATATTCTACGCTGCGCCGACGGCTCGCTCTATACCGGGGTGACCACCGACCCGCATCGGCGCGAGCGCGAGCATAACTGCAGCGATCGTCTCGGTGCCCGCTATACGCGCAGTCGGCGGCCGGTGCGGCTGGTGTGGGTCGAAGATCAGCCCGACAGGGTGCAGGCGCTGAAACGCGAGTATCGGATCAAGCAGCTCAGCCGCGACGAAAAGCTGCGCCTGATCGAGGTTGTCGAGCGATTGCCAGGGGTGACGGAGCTCGCGCAGGCGTAACGATTGTCGGCTATTTGCGCCATCATTAGTGGCGCTGGTTAGCGCTGCTCAGGCATTGAATATCTTTCAGGCAGATGACCGTCGATCACCCTGTACCTGATGGTGGCTGGACTATACTGTGGATTAACTCATGGTAGCTGATTTGAGTGACAGGCATCAGTTTACCTCCATGCTCTGCATGGTCCTTCGCCGGAATCATTCCGGCCCATGGGGGTATCTCGGCGGGATACCCCCGTTTTATTGTCCCTTTCATCCACTCTGAACAGTACGGGATCGGTGCGACGGAGCACCCTGGCCAGGCTTCGCTATGCTGTTGGTATAAGAGTTGCTGTTATCGATAGACCCATGATCCCAGTTTGCCGGTGGATGCGCTTATGACGACACCAACCAATGCCGCCGTCGATTTCTTCCTGGCCGCGAAACGGGCCGAGGTCGGCGCGCTGAAGCAACTGGTCACCAGTTGCGAGCTGGTAACGAAGGTGACCGACCTGATCCATGAGCTGCAGCGCGAACGCGGACTCAGCAACGTTTTCCTGCAATCCCAGGGGCTGCGCTTCGATAGTCAGCGCCAGCAGCAGATCGACAGTTGCCGGGCGGCCGAGCAGCAGTTGCGCGACTATCTGCAGCCGTTGGATACCGACCGCGGCGCACTGTCCGGCAATGCCCGCCTGTTCAACAACCTCGCCTATGTCATGCACGGCCTCGATAACCTGCCGCAGCTGCGTAGCGGTGTGGATCGCCAACAGGTGAGCGCTATCGAGTCGACCCAGGCGTTGAGCCGGTTGATCGCCGGGTTGCTGGCGGTGCTGTTCGAGGCGGCCGATATCTCCAGCGATCCGGAGATCACGCGGGCGTTGGTGGCGCTGTTTAATTTTATGCAGGGCAAGGAGTACGCGGGCCAGGAGCGGGCCTGGGGTGCCATAGGCTTTGCGGCCGGCGAGTTTGAGCCGCAGCAGCTGGAGCGCCTGGCCGGCCTGCTCGATTCCCAGCATCACTGCTTCGAGATCTTTATCCGCTTTGCCCAAGCGGAGCAGGTGAGCGACTGGCGGGATATCGAAACGGCCGATGCCACCCGGGAGCTGCAGCGGCTGCGCGGGATTTTCGGACGCGTCGAATCCGGCAGCGCGTTACCGCCGGCGATCAGTGAGGTCTGGTACGAGCTGA
>QKGH01000402.1 GCA_003250495.1 Marinobacterium sp. | reverse complement strand
TCGCGGCGCAGTTCGGCCAGCTCGGCCTGTTTAGACAGTTCAGGCAGTTCGGAGGATGTAGCGGTAGTCATCGACAGGCAGGCTCCAACAGGAAAACAAAGCCTTACCTTAGCCGAGTTGTGCGCTGCGAAATAACGACTTATGCTGCTGACTTCATTCCAAAAAATCATCAACTCCATGCCCGAGCCGCTCCCCCGCCACCTGCCGTCGATGACCGCCCTGCGCTGCTTCGAGGCCAGCGCGCGGCTGCTGAGCGTGACCCGCGCCGCCGCCGAGCTGTGCCTGACCCAGAGCGCCGTCAGCCGCCAGATCCGGGCGCTGGAAGCGAGTCTTGGCGTCAGCCTGTTCATCCGCCAGCGCCAGCGCCTGCAGCTGACGCCGCAGGGCGCCCGTTACCTGCAACGGCTGACCCCGCTGCTTAACGGCCTGGAGCTGGCCTGCCGCGAACTGCAGCACAGCAGCCGCAGTCGCCTGCACATCGGTGCCGAACCCTCCTTCACCAGCGGCTGGCTGATCCCGCGCCTGCCGCGTTTCCGCCAGCGCTATCCCGGCATCGAGGTGGAACTCAGTACCGACCTGCACGCCCTGTACGCCCACCCCGAGCAGTTCGACCTGGCGATCCTGTACGGCGACGGCCAGTGGGACGGTATGACCGCCCAGTTGCTGTGCGACGAAACCCTGATCGCGGTACGTCACCCGCAACTGGCCGTGCTGCCGGAACCTCTGCTCGTAAAAGGGGACAGACCCCGTATGGGGTCTGTCCCCTTTTACGATGACCTGCGCCAGTTACTGCACTATCCACTGCTGCATCACGCCTCTCTGCACAGCTCCACCGCCCACTGGCTGCAGCAAGCGGGGCTCAGTAGCGCGCAGATCGAGGCCCTGCCGTGCCAGCGCTTCGAGCATCTGCAGCAACTACGCGAAGCCGCCCTGGCCGGGCTCGGCGCCAGCGTGCTGCCGGACTATCTGGCCGCACCGGCCCTGGCCCGCGGCGAACTGGTACAGATCGGCAGCGCCCGCCTGCTCAGCCCCCACCGCTACTACCTGGTCCACGCCAGCGCCGCCTCGCTGCCGCCGGCCCTGGCCGCGTTCAGCCACTGGCTGCTGCAGCTGGCCGCCGACTGATCCGCCATCCGCCTGAGATAACCGAGCCGAACCCCGCCGTTAACCGCAACCCATCGGCGTTGCCTTGCCCTCGATCAACTCCGCCTGTCCGCCAGCCGCAGCCGCTGCCCAATATCTGCACGAACAGGATAAGCGCGGCGGTGCCCGGATAGTTGGCCAGAGGGCGAGTACCTAAGGTAGATGCAAGCCCAGTCGCGTTAACCGGCCGCTGTGAAAAGCCGCCTTAAACCGACACTAACCTTGCGAATCCTGTGTATGTTGAAGCCATCTAGCCGAATTCACCCCGCACCCTTCCCGGCCATCCAGCAGGGTGCCCGCCAGCGCACCCTGGGGATGCTGGTGGGCGCCCTGCCCTGGCTGATCATCGCCGCGCTGCTGTGGGCCGGTCTCTATATCAAGCCGCAACCGGTCGGCGCCACGGTGACACCGCCGCTAATCGAACCGCGCGACCACTTCTATGGCCTCACTGCCCTGCCCGACGGCACGCTGTGGGCCGCCGGCAGCAACGGCAAGATCATCGCCATCGCCGGCGACGGCAGCCTCAGCCGCCTTGCCACCCCGACCCAGCGCCACCTGCAGGATATCGCGGCCTGGGACGCGAACCATGCGGTGGCAGTCGGCAATGGCGGCGACATCCTCTACAGCGCCGATGGCGGCGTCAGCTGGACTCTGGCCCCGGATGTGCCGCGCTCCGACGTCGCCAACAAGCTGCTGCGGGTACGCATCGCCGCCGGCGGCCTCGCCATCGCCAGCGGCGAGATGGGCGCGCTGCTGATCACCAACGATTACGGCCGGCACTGGCGCCGCCTGCGCCCGGAGGAGGATGTGTCCTGGAACGACGTGGCGATCCTCGGCGACGGCCGCCTGGTGGTCGTGGGCGAGTTCGGCATGATCCTGACCAGCGCCGATGGTGGTGACAACTGGGAGGAGATCAGTTCACCGCTCGACAGCTCGCTGATGTCGGTCAGCTTCCGCAACCCGCAGCAGGGTGTCGCCGTGGGCCTGGAGGGCGGACTGCTGGTCACTGCCGATGGCGGCCAGAGCTGGAGCCGCCTGGACAGCGGCGTACAGGACCACCTGTTCGATGTGCTGTGGGATAACGGCGCCCAGCGCTGGTTCGTCTCCGGCGCCCTGGGACGCTGGCTCAGCGCCGCACCCGACGCCCGGCACTGGCGCCATGGCCGCGTCGACAGCCGCGATCTCTCCTGGCACACCCGCGCGGTGGCGCGGGGAACCACCCTCTGGCTCGCCGGCGCCAATATCGGTGCCTTCGAGCTCGGAGCACCCAACCCAGGAGCACTTAACCCAGGAGCGACCGACGGCCAGCACTGGTCCCCGCTGAGACCCTGATCCCCTCTTTTGTAGCCGAGAACTATTGGTAGCCGAGACCCACGATGATCGAACGTATCGCCAAACTCTGTATTCGTCAGCGCGCCTGGGTAGCGGGCGGTTTGCTGGCCATGACCCTGATCCTGAGCTGGTTCGCCCTGCGTATCGAGGTGCGTACCCTGTTCGAGGATATGCTGCCCTCCGACCACAAGTACGTTCAGGTCCACCAGCAGTTCAAGGACAGCTTCGGCGGCTCCAACATGGTC
>QKGH01000368.1 GCA_003250495.1 Marinobacterium sp. | reverse complement strand
CGCCCCCCCCACATGCTGCTCGTAACCGGCCCGCGGATCGTCCGCGTAGCCGGGCAGCCGCGCTTTCAGCAGCCGATGCAGCGCCAGGGTGTACAGCGCATACTGCATGTCGTAGCGCTTATGCAGGATCGCATCGCGCATCGCCGCCGTGCTGTAAGCCGCATCGTCGGGCCCCAGCCAGTTCGATTTGTAGTCCGCCACCCAGTAGCGCCCCCGGTATTCGAAGATCAGATCGATAAACCCCTTCAGCATGCCGTTGAGCTGCATCGGCTCCAGCGCCGGCCGATCGTATCCGCTCAGCAGGTGCTCACGCACCAAGCCGTCCAGCCGTTCCACCGCGACCCGCCGGACCGGGAACCAGAACTCCAGCTCCGCCCGCGGCTTCGCCAGCTCGACCAAACGTAGCGAATCCTGTGGGCCGAGCGGCAGCTCCGCGGTCAACAGCTGTACCAGCCAGCCGTCGAGCAGCGCCTGCCAGCCCTGCCAGGGCCCGCCCTGGCACTGGCGTTCGAGGAAGCCCCGGCGCAGTTCGGCATCGCTGGCGACCCGTGCGAATCCCTCCCCGGCGGCCCACTCCAACAGACTGTGCAGGAAGGTGCCGGCACTGGCCCCCTTGCGGAACCCATGCACGCTGTCGCAGCTACCCATATCGGCTCCGGCCGGCTCATGCCGACTCTCCAGCGCCGTCTCCTCTTCGGCACTGTCGGGCACCGAGGCCGCCGCCGTCTCCAGCGCGACCGTCGTTGCAGCCCCTCCTTCGCGCTGGCGCAGGGCACTGTAGCTGGCGATCCACCAGGACTCACGGCTGACCGGCAGGGCACAGCTGCGCGCCTCCTCCAGTGCCGGCGCCGCCGCCAATGTCTGCCACGGTACGGCATCCGCCTCCGGCGCCGCCTGCAGTGCCATCCGCCCCGGCTCGCCCAGCGTTTTCATCAGCGCCTGCAGCGCCGCCTGTACCGCCTCCGGCGCGGCGCCGTTGCCGGCCAACAGAGTGCCGACGGCGCTGCGCGCCAGCTCCCGGATCGGCGCCAGGGTCAGCCAGCAGGCGTGCACCGGCCGGGTCAGCGCCACGTACAGCAGGCGCAGGTCCTCCTGCAGCCGCTCCCGGTCCGCCAGCTGCTTGGCGGTTTCGTCACGCCGGTTCAGCTCCAGCTGCGCCACCCCGTCGGCGCTGTGATAGAGGAAGCTGTCGCTGTTGCCGTCCACGGCACGGCAGTCGCCGATGAACGGCAGGAACACCAGCGGATACTCCAGCCCCTTGGATTTGTGAATGGTGATCACCTGGACCCGGTCGGCGTCGCTCTCCAGCCGCATCACCAGCTCTTCGGCGTCGCCGCTGCCCTGCTGCAGCAGATCGGCGAAATGCCGGATCAGCGCCAGTTCACCATCGAGCTGCTGTGCCGCCACCTGCAGCAGCTCGGCCAGGTGCAGCAGGTTGGTCAGCGCCCGCTCACCGTCGCTGCGTTGCAGCAGCCGGGCCGGCAGGTCGAACTGATCCAGCAGACGGCGAATCATCGCCAGCACCCCCTGCCGCCGCCAGCAGTCGCGCAGGGCACGGAAACGCTCCAGCTCCGCCTCCCAGGCCTGCTCGTCGCGGTTGAGACGGTCCAGTTGGTCCAGGGTCAGATCCAGCGTCGCCGTGGCCAGCGCCGCGTGGACCAGCATGCTCTGCTCCGGCTCGGCGCAGGCACGCAGCCAGCGCCACAGATCCTGCGCCTCCAGCGTGGTGAACACCGACTCCCGATCCGACAGGTAGACGCTGCGTATCCGCCGTTGCGCCAGGGCCTGGCGCACCCAACGTGCCTCACTGCCGGTGCGCACCAGGATCGCGATAGCGCCGGGCCGCAGCGGCTGCAGCACGTCCGCCTCATCGCGGAAGCCGGCCCGCCCCCGCTCCGCCAGCGTCAGCAGACGACAGATCTCGCTGGCACAGCGTTCGGCAGTCTCGCGGCGGAACAACCCTTTGCTCATCGCCTTGCTGTTGCCGCCCGGTTCGGGGGCGGACTCGGGATCGAGCCACCAGCACTGCAGCGCATCGGGCACCTGACCGTCGATCTCCAGCGTGCGCTTGGTACCCTTGGCCTTGACGGAGTGGAACGGCAGCGGGTTGTCATCGGCGCTGGCGAAACCGAATGCACCCTGCGGCCGGGCCGCCTCGGCGCTGGCGAACAGCGCATTCACCGCCTCGACCAGCGCCGTGGAGGAGCGGTAGTTGGTGCCCAGGGTGTAGAGGCGACCGCCGCAGTCGTGCCGCGCCTGCAGGTAGGTGTGGATATCGGCACCGCGGAAGGCGTAGATCGCCTGCTTCGGGTCGCCGATCATCAGCAGCGCCGTGTCACGGCTGTCGGCGTCGCTGTAGATATGGCGGAAGCTCTGGTACTGCACCGGGTCGGTGTCCTGGAACTCGTCGATCAGCGCTACCGGATACTGCTGGCGGATCTGCTCCGCCAGCAGCGCCCCGCCCTCGCCGGCCAGCGCCTGCCCCAACCGCTGCAGCAGGTCGTCGAAGCCGATCCGGGCAGCCTTGAGCCGGGCCTGCTGCAGCCGGGTTTCGATCCAGGCCGCGGCGTGGCGCAGCAGTGGGTAAAGTTCGGGCTGGCGCTCCTCGCAGTCGAGCAGGCGCTCGAGCTGCTCGAACGCCGGATGGCGGGGCACGCCGTCGGGCTGGAAGCGCTTGTTGGTGCTCTTGATCAGCTTGGACTGGGTGAAGCGGGCCAGCGCCTTGGCCTCCACCGGCTCGCCGGCACTCCACTGGCGCAGCTCGGCCAGATACTCGGGCAGCGCCTCGGGCTTGAAGCTGGTCTTGCTCAGCCGTCCTTCGGTGACGGCGGCCTGCAGCAGCTGTTCGATGGCGTCGACATCTGCGGCCCAGAGGCCGCGCGCCTCGACCTCCAGTGCACTGCGCTCGCGGTGCCAGCCCTGCAGCCGTTCGGCGAACAGCGGTGGCGACAAAGGCGCATCCAGCGTTTCACCGCTGAAGCGCAGCTCCACCTCGGGGTGGGCCAGCAGCGGTGCGACCCGCTGCGCCAGCGTCTCCGGATCAGCGGCGAGAGCGCCCAGCAGCTGTACCGCGCTGCGCGGCAGGTCGAGGCAGTAGGTACGCCAGTAATCGCGCACGATCTCGGCACGCAGGTCGCGTTCGTCGTTATCCAGGGTCTGGTTGAACAGGCTGCCGCTGGCGAAGGCGTGCTGGCTCAGCATGCGCTGGCTCCAGCCGTGAATGGTGTAGATCGCCGCTTCATCCATCCACTGCGCGGCCTGGTCCAGCCGCTGCGCCGCCTGGCGCTGCGCGGCCGGGTCCCGGTATTCGGGGGCGTTGAGCAGGTCGTTCAGGAACGGCTCGTCGCTGTGCTGCTGACCGCGGAACACCCGTGCCGCCTCGGCCAGACGGCTGCGGATACGGTCGCGCAGCTCGCGGGTGGCGGCGTTGGTGAAGGTCACCACGAGGATCTCCGGCGGCAGCAGCGGGCGGGCGAACGCCTGCTCGCCGCCGTGGCCCAGCACCAGGCGCAGGTAGAGCGCCGCCAGGGTCCAGGTCTTGCCGGTCCCGGCGCTGGCCTCGATCAGCCGGCGCCCGTGCAGTGGAAACTGCAGCGGTTCCAGTGTCAGTGTGGTTGCGCTCATGCGCCGCTCCCTCCTACGACCACCGCCTGGGCGCACAGCGGCCCGTAGAGCCGCTGCGCCCAGGCCGACAAGCCCGCCTCGGCCAGCAGCCCATACTCGGGCCAGGCGCGGGCCAGGGCCGCATCGGTTTGACATTCGCCGACGATACGCTGGTTGCCGCTATAGACCTGCTCCGCCTTGTCCTGATCCGTCAGCAGCGCAAAGCCGGTCTTGCACGCCAGCGGCGGTGGCGCCAGCAGCGCCTCGTGCCAGGCCGCGGCGAGGGTGCGCAGACAGTCCAGCGCCGCCCCGCCGGTCATCGGCGGCAGCAGCACACTGGCATCGGGCCCGACCAGATAGCTGCGGGTCGGATAACCCTGGGCGTTGGCCGCCAGATGCTGGCACCACAGCTCCAGCAGCCGGTGCCAGCGCGGCGCGCCCTTGTCGGTCACGGCCAGCGGCGAGGTCCGGATCAACGCATATTCTCTGCTTTCCCCATCTTCGCCGTCGCGCCGATGCAGCCCGGCAAGCCAGTCGTCGAGCCGGGTCGGTTGGCCTGGCAACGACAGCTCCAGGGCGATCTCCACGGCCCCCGGCAACGCCTGCCACTCGTTCAGTGCCTGCAGATGACGCAGGGTGGCGCGCACCGGGCTGAGCACCGGCTGGGCCAGCGCCAGATCGGCCCAGTTACCGGGCGGCAGTTCGCCGGCGCGGCGCCAGCGGGCGATCTGCTGCGCCAGCGCGGCCTCCTGGTCCGATTCGGCCCGGGCAGTGGCGATCAACTGCTGCCCGAGCTGGAAGCATTCGAGGGTATCGAAGCTGAACGGCTCGTGCTCCGGCAGTGCCTCCTCCAGTCCCTCGAAGCGCACATTGAGGCGCTCGGCAAAGAAGGTGCGCACCGGGTAGCGCAGGAAGCGGCTCAACTGGGTCAGGCTTAACACCGTCTCGCCGCCCGCCGGCGCCAGCGGTTCCAGCGCTTGCTCCGCGACCCGCTCGGTGGCGGCATGCACCTGGCGCCACTCGCCGGCGTAGGTGAACAGGCGCGGATCGCGGTCGACGGCGAAGTAGCGCGGACTGAATGGCTGCAGCGGATGCTCGCAGGTCAGCCGCTCCAGCACCCGACGCCCGTCCGGGTCGGCGCCGACACGCCAGCCCTGTTCCAGCAGATCGCGTAGCTGCGCCACCAGCACCGATGGCGGTAGCGGCTGGTTATCGCGGATACTGCGCCCGATCCAGCTGATATAGAGCCGCTCGGAGGCGGCGAGCAACGCCTCCAGGAACAGGTAGCGGTCATCCTCGCGCCGCGAGCGGTCGCCGGGCCGGTACTGCCCCGCCATCAGGTCGAAATCCTGCGGCGGTTGCTGGCGCGGATAGTCGCCGTCGTTCATGCCGAGCAGGAAAATCTGCCGGAACGGGATCGCCCGCATCGGCATCAGCGTGGAGAAGGTCAGGCTGCCGCCGAGGAAACGCTGTGCCAGGCCGCGCTGATCGATCGCGCCGAGCCAGGCTTCGCGCACCACGGCCAGCGGCAGCGGCGTTTCCAGCTCGGCCGACTGGCAGTCGTCGTGCCACTGTTGCAGGCCGGTGTGCAGCCGCTCCAACAGCAACAGGTCCTCATCCGCCAGCGGCGCACGATCGGGCGGGGTGAACAGGGTCTGCAGTAGCCAGGACAGGTGTTCGAACCACTGTCCTGGCGTTGCCGCCTGGCGCAGGCGCTGCTGTAGCGCGCGCAGATGGTCGAGAAACAGCGCCAGCGCCCCGGCCAATGCGGCCTCGAGTCCGGCCACCTCGTCGTAGGGCTCGATTCCGGCAAAGGGCTCCGCCCCCGGTGCCAGCGCACCGCCGACCGCATAGCCCATCAGCATCCGGCGCAGGCCGAACAGCCAGGAGTTCTGCTCCAGCCCCACCGGCAGGTCGAGCCCGGCGCGCTGTTCGGCATCCAACCCCCAGCGGATACCGGCACCGCCGATCCAGCGCTGCAGAGTCGGGATATCCGCCGCCTCCAGCCCGTAACGCTGCTGCAGCGCCGGCACTTCGAGCAGATCGATCAGCTCGCTGACACCGAGGCGCGATTCCGGCAGCTGCAGCAGTTGCTCCAGCGCTACCAGCAGCGGCGCCCGGCCGCGGTTCTGCTGGTCGCTGACGCTGTAGGGGATATAACGCGGATCGTCCCGCTCCAGGCGGCCGAACACCGCATCGATATGCGGCTGGTAGATGGCGATGTCGGGCACCATGACGATCAGGTCGCGCGGCTGTAACGTCGGATCCTGCTGCAGCCGGGCCAGGATCTGGTCCTGCAGGATCTCCACCTCACGCTGCGGACTGTGGGCGATATGGAACTGCAGCGTATCCTCCTCCACAGCCAGGACACGTGGCGCCTCCGGCGGTGGGTTCAGCTCCAGGATATCCTGCTGCAACTGCTGCAGCAGCGGCAGCTCGGCAATCTCCGCCACCGGCTCGTCGAACAGGTCGATACGGCTGTCGCTGAACCAGTGGCGGTAGCGTTCGCTGTCGTCGAACTGGTCGAGCAGGCGGATATAGTCGCGTCCCTGTTTACCCCAGGCGGCCAGCAGCGGCGGCGCATGCAGGTGCAACTGCTCGATCTCGACCTGCTCCAGCCCCGGTCGCAGCGCCTGGCGTTTTCGCGCCGCACGCAGCAGCTCGCGCCCCTCGATCAGGTCGGCCCAGTAGTGGCGGCAGGGATTCTGCACCGCGACGATCACCTGGACATGCCGTGCCAGGGCCGCCAGCGCCTCGATCATCTGTTGCGGCAGCGCCGAGATGCCGAACACCATGACCCGCGGCGGCAGGCCGTCGAACTGCGCCCCCGGCGCCAGACAGCACTGCAGGAAGCGTTGGTGCAGATCGGCCCGCGACAGCCCCTGCTGTGCGCCGAGGTCGGCGCGAATGGCGCGCCACAGCAGCGCCTGCCAGCGCTGGTCGGCCGGCAGCGGCCGCACCTCGCCGTCGGCGCCGCGCAACTGCTCCAGCCCCGCGCTCCAATCGCCGAGCCAGTCGGCCCGGTACACCTGGTACTGGTCGAACAGGTCGGCGAGACGCTCCGCCAGCTGGTACAGTTTGCGCTCACCCGGATCCTGGCGCAGATAGTGCGTCAGCGTGGCGAACTCGTCGCGCTGCAGCAACTCCGGCAGCAGCCGCATCAGGCGCCACTGCAGCCGCGGCTTGTCGTACGGTCCCTGCGGCGGCACCTGTTCCGCCCCCAGAACCTGGCGATAGATGCGCCACAAAAAGGCCGACGGCAGATCGATACCGAGCCCGGCGGCGATACCGCAGCCGCCCTGCTCCGGCGGCTGCGCCAGCGCCAGGCGCAGCCACTGCGCGATACCGTTGCTCTGGACCAGCACCTGCTCATCCTCGAGCGGCGCCAGCGGATGCTCGCGCATCCAGTACACCAGCAGGTCACGCAGTGTAGTCAGGCGGTTGGCGTGGATGATCGCCAGCCCGGCGGCGGGTGTTGCCATGCTCGTCCTTAGGGCTCGATAGTCGGTTCTAAGATGCGCTGAAGTCTGCCTAGTCTACCATGCCCTCGCAAGCCCGGCCGGCTCGCCGAGACTTTGTGGACAGCCGGGGCGATGGCACAATAGAGCGCGCCAGCGGAGGAGACAAGGCAGTGTGGTTCGCCAGTTTATTCAGTTACTTAGGATTAAAAGCGGGGACGCGCCGACCGGCTCCGGTGGCGGTTATTCTGGTCGGTATCGGCTACCCGACACATCGTCTGATCGAGCTGAGCCGCCGGCATCGCGGGATTGAGGTGGTCGCCGTCATCGACGATTATCCGTGGCATCATCGCACCCTGATACAGGGGGTACGGGTGCACTACCCGTCGGAGATCGCTGCCCTGGCTGCCAAGCACGGCGTCAGCGATCTGGGCGTGTTCGGCGACGCCGCCCATCTGCTCGACGCCGCACTACGCCAGACCCTGCTGGAACGGCATCTGCGTCTGCACGACCTCGCGGACGAGGCCGATCCGCACACCCTGCTCCAGCAGCTGCAGAACGCCGGGACTTAAGCCTTGCAGCTCTCGCAGTCGGCGCTATCGAGCAGGTGGTGGGTGACGTGGGTTTCGTAGTGGGTGTTGTCGTGCAGCGGGCAACGCGCGCAGACCATATCGAGGAACGCCTGCTTCTCCGCTTCCGTCATATCGGCATCGATCTCGGCAGAGATCTGGATGGTCTTGAAGCCGATGCGGTCTTCGCTGGGCTTGCCGAGCAGGCCCGCCGGGTTGTAATCCCCCTCGACGGTGATCTTCATACCGCGCAGGTTGATCTTCTTCTGCATTGCGGCAACACGACCGATGGTTGCGACACAACCGCCCAGGGCAAAGAGATAGTACTCCAGCGGGGTCGGCCCCTCATCCTTGCCACCACCACCGGCAGGCTGGTCGATCGCTACCTGGTGGCCGCGGATATCGGCACGCACGGTAAAGTCGCCGCCCATCTCGGTACTGATCATCACTCGTTTGTCAGCCATGGCCTTAGCCTCCTATAAATTAGAGAGTGCTAATATATAGCTCCAGCCCAGCAGTTGCAAGGCCCCAGATAGCAGAAACGCGCCCAACGGCGCGTTTGTTCTGACCCGGATCAGGCTTTACTCAGCTGACCTTTTCGCCCTTGGCCTGCAGGTCGGCATGGTAGGAGGAGCGCACCAGCGGCCCGCTGGCCACATGGCTGAACCCCAGCTCCTTGGCGATGCGCTCAAACTCGGCGAACTCGCTCGGCTGCACGAAGCGGTCCACCGCCAGGTGACTGCGGCTCGGCTGCAGATACTGGCCGATGGTGATCATATCCACATCGTGCGTGCGCAGATCCTTCATCACCTCGACGATCTCGTCGTTGGTTTCGCCAACCCCGACCATCAGGCCGGACTTGGTGCGCACCTCGGGCCGCAGCGCCTTGTAGCGCTTGAGCAGCTCCAGCGACCAGGCGTAGTCGGCCCCGGGACGCACCTGCTTGTACAGGCGCGGCACCGTTTCCAGGTTGTGGTTGAACACGTCCGGCGGCGTGGCACTGAGAATATCGAGGGCGATCTCCATGCGACCGCGGAAATCGGGCACCAGCGTCTCGATCTGGATGCTGGGTGTCAGCGCGCGGGTTTCGCGGATACAGTCGGCGAAATGTTGGGCGCCGCCATCGCGCAGGTCGTCGCGGTCGACGGAGGTGATCACCACGTAGCGCAGGCGCATGTCGGCGATCGCCTCGGCCAGCTCGCGCGGTTCATCCTCCGCCAGCGGATTGGGACGGCCGTGGGCCACGTCGCAGAACGGGCAGCGACGGGTACAGATATCGCCCATGATCATGAAGGTGGCGGTACCGTGGCTGAAACATTCGCCCAGGTTGGGGCAGCTCGCCTCTTCGCAGACCGAGGACAGCTTGTGCTCGCGCAGCTTGGACTTGATCCGCTTCACCTCGGCGTTGGAGCCCATGCGCACACGCAGCCAATCCGGCTTGCGCGGCATCGCATCCTTTTCGGTCGGGATGACCTTGACCGGGATCCGGGCGACCTTTTCCGCCCCCCGCAGTTTCACCCCCTGTTCTGCGCGTACGCCGCTTTTCTCGCTGTTATCCGCCATACCACTCACTCATCCCAACTGTTTTTCCGGGTCACGCCAGTATACCCGATCCGCTCGATCAAGTAATTGAGCAGGCGTTGCGGCGCCGCGGCGATATCGGCGTCGGGCCGCAGCAGCTTCAGCTGCGTCATCGCCAGGCCGGCATAACCGCAGGGGTTGATGCGCAGGAACGGCTCCAGCTCCATATCCAGGTTCAGCGCCAGACCGTGGAAGCTACAGCCGCGGCGTACCCGCAGCCCCAGCGAACAGATCTTGGCCTCGTCGACGTAGACGCCGGGCGCATCCGCTTTCGGATAGGCCTCGACGCCGTAGCTGGCCAACACCTGGACCACCGCCTCCTCCATCAGGCTGACCATCTGCCGCACCCCGAGCTTGTGCCGGCGCAGGTCGATCAGCAGATAGGCTATCAGCTGCCCGGGGCCGTGATAGGTCACCTGCCCGCCGCGGTCCGCCTGTACCACCGGGATATCGCCGGTATTCAGCAGATGCTCCGGTTTGCCCGCCTGACCCTGGGTGAATACCGGCTCGTGCTGCAGCAGCCAGATCTCATCGGGGGTCTCGCTGCCGCGGCTGTCGGTGAAGCGCTGCATCCGGTGCCACACCGGTTCATAGGGTTGCAGCCCGAGCTCGCGGACCACCAACTGTTCGCCAACCGCCATCAGAGTACCGTCTGTACGCGACCGGACGCTTTCAGGTCCTGGTGCAGGCGCTCCAGCTGCTCGACACCGGTGGCGGTAATCATCAACCGCACCGACAGGTACTTGCCGGTACGGCTCTCAGCCACGGTAATGCGGCTGATATCCAGGTCCGGGGCATGGATCTGCACGGTCTCGATGACGAAACCGCGGAAATCGTTTTCGTTGTGGCCCACCACCTTGATCGGGTAATCCGGGCAGGGAAACTCGATCTTCGGGGCTTCAGGGGTATCGCTCATTATCACTCTCCGGTCATCAGGCGATGCTGCAGGTGGGTGAACAGCTCGAACATCCTGCGCCAGAGCGGACCCTTCTGTCCGTCTGCGATCGGCTGCCCGTCCACCTCCAGTACCGGTACCACGGCCCGCGTCGAACTGGAGATCCACACCTCGTCCGCCGCCAGCAGTTGTTCGTAGGTCAGATCGGTCTC
>QKGH01000354.1 GCA_003250495.1 Marinobacterium sp. | reverse complement strand
CATCGGGATCACCGCGTTTGCGCCGATCGGCCTGTCGGCCGACCAGACCGGCGAGTTTGCCGGCAGCCTGTTCTGGGTGCTGCTGATCTCGCTGCTGCTGAGCTGGGTCACCGCGATCACGCTGGGGATCGGCTTCGCGACGAACGTCGACGTGGTCGATGTCGGGCAACGCATCCGCAGCCGCCTGGCGGAACTGGAGTACACCCGCCCCCACGGCATGGAGCTGCACACCGTCTACGACCAGCCACTGCAGGTGGAACGCTCGGTCAACGATTTCCTGACCTCGCTGCTGCAGGCGATCGCCATCGTCATCGCCGTGCTACTGCTGTTCATGGGGGTGCGCGCCGGCCTGCTGATGGGGATCATCCTGCTGCTGACGATCCTCGGCACCTTCATCGTCATGAAGATGATGGATATCGCGCTGCAGCGCATCTCGCTGGGGGCACTGATCATCGCGCTGGGGATGCTGGTCGACAACGCCATCGTCATCACCGAGGGGGTACTGGTGGGACGTCAGCTGGGGCTGAGCACCCGCGAAGCGGCCAACCGCATCGTCGGTCAGACCCTGTGGGCGCTGCTCGGCGCGACCGTCATCGGGATCACCGCGTTTGCGCCGATCGGCCTGTCGGCCGACCAGACCGGCGAGTTTGCCGGCAGCCTGTTCTGGGTGCTGCTGATCTCGCTGCTGCTGAGCTGGGTCACCGCGATCACGCTGACCCCCTTCCTGTGCAGCCTGATGTTCAAGGAGGGCAACGGTCCGGGTCCCGCCAGCACCGAGGATCCCTATCGCGGCGCCTTCTATCTGGCCTATCGCCGCCTGCTGCGCCACTGCATGCACCACCGGGCGATCACGCTGCTGGCGATGGCCGCCGCCCTCGGCGCCTCGGTGTGGGGCTTCACGCTGGTCAAGCAGACCTTCTTCCCCCCCTCCACCACGCCGATGATCCTGGTCGATTACTGGCTGCCGGAGGGTAGCGACATCCGTACCACGCGCGCCGATGCCGGCAGCCTGTCGAGCGATATCCGCGCCCTGGACGGGGTCAAGGCGGTCACCGCCACCGTGGGCCAGGGCGCGCAGCGGATGATGCTGACCTACAAGCAGGAGCGCCATTACGACGCCTACGCCCAGCTGATCGTCGAGCTGACCACGGTGGAGGAACGCGAGCAGGCGATCGCGCAGATCTGGAACCTGCTGCAACAACAGTATCCGCAGGCGTTCTTCCGCATCAACCGGCTGATGATCGGCCCCTCGCCCGACGCCAAGATCGAGGCGCGCTTCTCCGGCCCCGATCCCAAGGAGCTGCGCCGGCTCGCCGCCGAGGCGATCGCGCTGATGCGCCAGGATCCCGCTACCGAGGGGATCCGCCACGACTGGCGCGACCCGGTCAAGGTGCTGACCCCCGCCTTCAACGAGGTCAACGCCCGCCATGCCGGCATCAGCAAGCCGGAGCTGGACTCGGCGCTGGCGCTGAACACCGACGGCGTGACGCTCGGCGTGTTCCGGGACGGCTCCAAACGCCTGCCGATCGTGATGCGGCCGCCGCAACAGGAGCGCGACGATCCGCAGGGGCTGTCCGATATCCAGATCTACAGCCCGGTGTACGGCAGCCGTATCCCGATCACCCAGATCATCGACGGCTTCACGCTGACCTGGCAGGATCCGCTGATCATGCGCCGCGACCGCTTCCGCACGCTGACGGTGCAGGCCGACCCCAAAGTGCTCGGCGACGAAGAGGCCAGCAAGGTGTTCTCCCGCCTGCGCCCGCAGATCGAGGCGATCCCGCTGCCCCCCGGCTACCGCCTGGAGTGGGGCGGCGAGTACGAATCCGCCCGCGATGCCCAGCTCGCCGTGTTCAGTTCTCTGCCGCTGGGTTATCTGGTGATGTTCATCATCACCCTGCTGCTGTTCAACACCTGGCGCGACCCGCTGGTGATCTGGTGCGGCTTACCGCTGGCGATGATCGGGGTGACGCTGGGACTGCTGGTGATGGATGCGCCCTTCACCTTCATGGCGCTGCTCGGCTACCTGAGCCTGACCGGCATGCTGCTGAAGAACGGTATCGTGCTGATGGAGCAGATCAAGCTGGAGGAGCGCCAGCAGTCCGAGCGCCTGAACGCGATCATCGACGCGGCGGTCAGCCGTGTGCGCCCGGTGTCGATGGCCGCGGTCACCACCATCCTCGGCATGATCCCGCTGCTGTTCGACGAGTTTTTCCTGTCGATGGCGGTGGTGATCATGTTCGGGCTGGGGTTCGCCACCATCCTGACGCTGATCGTCATGCCGGTGATCTACACGCTGTTCTACCGCATCCCGACTCATCATGCGCGGATCGCCGTTGGCGACGACGAGCAGAACGACTGAGCCGGGGGCCGGGCGGCTGCGGCGGCCCGGCCGGGGAAGGCTGACGGGGGATTAGGGAGGATTACGCCTCGGCGGGCTGGGCACAGAAGCGACGATTGAAGTAGAGCAGCGCGTCGCCGCCCTCCCGCACCAGGATATTGTCCAGCTCGACATAGAACACGGAGTGGGTGCCCACCTCGCTGACATCGGTCACGCGCCCCTCCAGCGAGGCCAGCGCCGCACTCAGCAGCGGCTGCTGCAGTATCCCCTGCTCCCAGCCGTCGAGGGCGAAACGCTGCTCCATCGGCATGCCGGTCATGCCGGCGAAATGGCAGCTCAGCTCCTGCTGCTGGGCGCTGCAGATATTGACGCAGAGCCGGCCGTTGGCCTTGAACACGGCATTGCT
>QKGH01000002.1 GCA_003250495.1 Marinobacterium sp. | reverse complement strand
CGAGGTGCACATCTACGTCAAGGGCACGGTGAAATCCCTCGGTGCCGACTGTGTCGAGAAGGAGATGCGCGACGAGCATATCGCCGAGCTGACCGACCTGCTGAACCGGGCCGGCATCGACGAAGACCCGAAGGCGTTCACCCGTTACGGCTCTGCCCGTCAGCTGTACAACTTTAAAGTCGATAACGCAGGCGCGTACTGATAAGCCTGAGTGATGAGGATTGAATCATGAGCAAAGACATCAATGTGAATCCGGGTCTGCGTGAATCGGCTACTTTCGACCGCACCACGATGGCGGAGATTCGCCGCGCGGCCGAAACCGGTATCTACGATATCCGTGGCTTCGGCGCCAAGCGCAAGCTGCCGCACTTCGACGATCTGCTGTTCCTCGGCGCCTCCATGTCGCGCTACCCGCTGGAGGGTTACCGCGAGAAGTGCAACACCTCGGTCACCCTGGGCACCCGTTTCGCCAAGAAACCGATCGTGCTGGATATCCCGATCACCATCGCCGGCATGAGCTTCGGCGCACTGTCGGCCAACGCCAAGGAAGCCTTGGGTCGCGGCGCCTCCATCGCCGGCACCTCAACCACCACCGGTGACGGCGGGATGACCCCGGAGGAGCGCGGCCAGTCGAAGAAACTGGTGTACCAGTACCTGCCGTCGCGCTACGGCATGAACCCCGACGACCTGCGCAAGGCCGACGCCATCGAAGTGGTGTTGGGCCAGGGCGCCAAGCCGGGCGGCGGCGGCATGCTGCTGGGGCAGAAGATCACCGACCGCGTGGCGCAGATGCGCAACCTGCCGAAGGGGATCGACCAGCGTTCCGCCTGCCGTCACCCGGACTGGACCGGCCCCGATGACCTGGCGATCAAGATCCTGGAGCTGCGCGAAATCACCGACTGGCAGGTGCCGATCTACATCAAGGTCGGTGCCACCCGCACCTACTACGACGTGAAACTGGCGGTCAAAGCCGGCGCCGATGTCATCGTCGTCGACGGCATGCAGGGCGGTACCGCGGCGACCCAGGATGTGTTCATCGAGCACGTCGGTATCCCGACCCTGGCGGCGATTCCGCAGGCGGTACAGGCGCTGCAGGAGATGGGGATGCACCGCAAGGTACAGCTGATCGTCTCCGGCGGTATCCGCAACGGCGCCGACGTGGCCAAGTGCATGGCGCTGGGTGCCGACGCGGTGGCGATCGGTACCGCGGCACTGGTTGCCCTGGGCTGTAACGATCCGAAGTGGGAAGCGGAATACGAGAAGATCGGCTCTGCCGCCGGTTTCTACGACGACTACCACGAAGGCAAGGACCCGGCCGGTATCTCGACCCAGGATCCGGAGCTGATGAAGCGCCTCGATCCGGTCGAGGGCGGTCGCCGTCTGGCCAACTACCTGCGCGTGCTGACCCTGGAAGCGCAGACCCTCGCCCGCGCCTGCGGCAAGAACGACCTGCGCAACCTGGAACCGGAGGACCTGGTGGCACTGACCGTGGAATCCGCCGCGATGGCACGGGTACCGCTGGCCGGTACCAGCTGGATCCCGGGCCAGGGGTACTAAGCGAGGGGGCGCGTTGTGGATAACACCACTCTGATCGATGGCAAGGCGGTCGCAGCGCAGCTGCGCCGCGACATCGCCGCCCAGGTCGAGGTCCGGCTCGCGGCCGGTAAGCCGCGGCCCGGGCTGGCGGTGGTCCTGGTCGGCGAAGACCCGGCCTCCAAGGTGTATGTGGGCAGCAAGGTCAAGGCTTGCGAGGAGGTCGGTTTCCTGTCGCAGAACTTCCGCCTCGAGGTTTCCACCTCCCAGCAGGAGCTGTTGGCGTTGATCGACAGGCTCAACGCCGACCCGCAGATCCACGGCATCCTGGTACAGCTGCCGCTGCCGAAACAGATCGATGTGCAGGCGGTGATCGAGCGAATCGACCCGAAAAAGGATGTGGACGGTTTCCACCCCTACAACCTGGGTCGGCTGGCCGGCAAGGCGCCGACGCTGCGCCCCTGCACCCCGTATGGCTGCATGCGGCTGCTGAAGGCCTACGGCATCGACCCGATGGGCAAGAAGGCGGTGGTGGTCGGGGCCTCCAACATCGTCGGCCGGCCGGTGGCGCTGGAGTTGCTGATGGAGCGGGCCACCGTGACCATCTGCCACTCCAAGACACAGGACCTGCCGGGCGAGCTGGCGCAGGCGGATATCGTCATCGCCGCGGTTGGTATTCCGCAGTTCATCAAGGGTGAGTGGCTGAAGCCGGGCGCCGTGGTGATCGATGTCGGGATCAACCGCCTCGACAGCGGCAAGCTGGTCGGCGATGTCGACTTTGCCTCGGCCGCCGACAAGGCCTCGGCGATCACGCCGGTGCCGGGCGGTGTCGGACCGATGACCATCGCCTGCCTGCTGCAGAACACGCTGGAGGCCTGCGCCGCGCTAGAGGCCTGACCGCTTCAGCCCAGGCTGCACTTTGGCATATGCCGGGAAAACCCCGCCGGATCGCAATCCGGCGGGGTTTTGCGTTTTAAGGGGGCTTTTTGTGGCGATCTGACCGCTACGCGCCGTCGCAGTGCCTGGCTGTTGAACGTTGCACTGTACTGAGGCGTAGAAGAATGGTCAGGATTGGGGAATTGACTAAATCCTATTTAAAAACAATAAATTATAAAAACTGGTCTGTTGATTGCTTATTCCTAGTAAGAAATTAAATATCTTTAAGGTAAATAATGTGGGCGGCGAAAAGGCGTGGTCCACGAAGCCTGAGAGAGTCTGACCCCTGGAGAAAGC
>QKGH01000188.1 GCA_003250495.1 Marinobacterium sp. | reverse complement strand
CTTTCAACATCGTTAGCTCTCCTTAAGGTGGCGTCACTGATTCCCGGCAGCGGGGAAAAAGGGCGGTTGTTCCGGTACTTCGATCAGCAGCGGGCGATCCAGCGGGCGTTGCTGCAGCAGGCGCTTCAGGTCGGCGTGGTCGCGAGCACGGGCGGCGGCGCAGCCGAACCCCTGGGCCAGCAGCAGGAAGTCCGGGGTGTAGATATCGACGCCGAGCGGTGTGGTGCCGGCGTTGCGCATGAAGCGGCGGATCTCGCCGTAACCCTGGTTGTTCCACAGCAGCACGACGATGCCGACGCCGGCTTCGACGGCGCTGGCCAGCTCTGGCAGCGTGAACTGCAGCCCGCCGTCACCGATCAGGCACACCACCGGGGTGTCCGGATCGGCCAGTGCCGCGCCGATGGCGGCCGGCAGGCCGTAGCCGAGGGTGCCGTAGCCGGTGGCGGAGTTGAACCAGCGCCGCGGCTGCGCCGGGTTGACCAGGTGGTTGCCGTAGTAGACCGGCTGGGTCGAATCGCCCAGGTAGCGGGCGCCGGGCAGCGCCTGTTCGAGGCTATCGAACAGCGCCCGGTAGGGTGCCCACTGCTGCAGGATAGGCTCCAGCTCGTTGCGCACGCGGGCGGCGCACAGGCTGCCGTCCTGCTCCGGTCGGCGCGGGCGGCGGCTGGCTTCCAGCAGCGTCAGCAAGGCTTCCAGCGCTAGTCTGGCATCGCTGTGGATCGCCAGCGCCGGGGTGAAGTTGCAGTTCAATTCGACGGCATCGATATCGATGCGGATCAGCGTGCCGGGCAGGTCGAAACCGCCGTCGAACACCACGTCGTAATCGGTCTCGCCCAGTTCGGTACCGACTGCCAGCACCAGGTCGGCTTCACGCGCCAACTGGCGCACCGGCGTCAGCGACTGGTTGCTGCCGAGCAGCAGCGGATGCCTGGGCGGCAGCAATCCCTTGGCGTTGATCGTTAGCGCGGTGGGGGCGTCCAGCGCTTCCGCCAGCCGTCGCACCAGCGCCGGACCCGCGCCCAGCGCGCCACCGCCGATCAGCAGCAGCGGCCGCTGCGCCTTGCCCAGCAGGCGCGCGGCCTGCTCGATCTGCCCGGCGGCGGGCTGGGGCGGTTGCGGCAGCGGCGGGGGGAACAGCAGCAGATGGTCGGCATTGGCTGGCAGCAGATCGAGCGGGATCTCGATATGCACCGGGCGCGGGCGGGCGCTGTTGAACAGAGTGAAGGCGTCGCGCAGCGCCTGCGGCAGCTCGTCGACGCTACGCAGCGAACGGCTGAAGGCGCAGACGCCGCTGACCAGCGCCTGCTGGTCGGGCAGCAGGTGCAGGTAGCCGCTGCCGCTGCCGGCATCGCGCTGGGCCAGGCGTTCGCGCTCGTTGACCGAGGAGATCACCAGCATCGGCACCGAGTCGGCATAGGCCTGGGCCATGGCGGTCAGGATATTGGTCATGCCGGGGCCGGTGATGATGAAACAGACCCCGGGCTTGCCGTTGCTGCGGGCGTAGCCGTCGGCCATGAAGCCGGCGCCCTGCTCGTGACGCGGGGTGATGTGGCGGATGCGGCTGGCGGGCAGGCCGCGGTACAGCTCAACGGTGTGTACGCCGGGGATACCGAACAGGGTATCGACGCCCAGCGCCTCGAGTTGGCGGACCAGATATTCAGCGCAGGTCGTCATAACTTTTCCTCGGTGCGAGCCCTTTACCTGAAAGCCGCGCCAGTCGGCGCGGCGGGTGTCAGCGGTGCTGTTATTGGTGTTGTTATCGGTGCCTTATTGGCTCTGCTGGCGGCGCGATCAGCGGTATTTGACGCCGGGCAGCACGCACAGCATCTCGTACAGCAGGTTGGCGCCCAGCAGCGAGGTATTGCCGGTGGTGTCGTAGGGCGGCGAGACCTCGACCAGGTCGCAGCCGACCAGATCCAGCCCCAGGCAGCCGCGCACGATCTCCAGCCCCTGGATCGTGGTCAGGCCGCCCACTTCCGGGGTGCCGGTGCCCGGTGCCCAGGCCGGATCGATGCCGTCGATATCGAACGACAGGTAGACCGGGCCGCCGCCGACCCGCTCACGCACCTCCTCCATCAGCGGTGCCAGCGACTTGTGCCAGCACTCCTCCGCCTGCACCACGCGCCAGCCCTGCTGCCGCGACCAGTCGAAATCCTCGGCGGTGTAGCCCTGCGCGCGCAGGCCGATCTGCACCACGCGGTCGCAGTCCAGCAGCCCCTCTTCGCGGGCGCGGCGGAAGGTGGTGCCGTGGGCGATCTTCTCGCCGAACATATGGTCGCCGACGTCGGCGTGGGCATCGACATGGATCAGGCCGACCTTGCCGTACTTCTTGTGCATCGCGCGCAGGATTGGCAGCGTCAGCGTGTGGTCGCCGCCCAGCGTCAGCGGGATGATGTTATGGCCGAGGATGCGGTCGTATTCGCGCTCGATGATCGCCACGGCGTCGAGCAGGTTGAAGGTGTTGATCGGCACATCGCCGATATCGGCCACGCTCAGCGAGTCGAACGGCGCCGCGCCGGTGGCCATGTTGTAGGGGCGGATCATCACCGATTCGGTGCGGAGCTGGCGCGGCCCGAAACGGGTGCCGGAGCGCAATGAAGTACCGATATCGAGCGGGATGCCGACGAAGCCGACGTCGAGGGTGTCGAGCTGTTCCGGCGCGGTGATATGCGGCAGGCGCAGCATGGTGGCGATACCGCCGAAACGGGGCATCTCGTTACCGCCGAGCGGCTGGTGCAGGATCTTTTCCATGAGGGGTCTCGCTGTTTCTAATGTGAGTGA
>QKGH01000163.1 GCA_003250495.1 Marinobacterium sp. | reverse complement strand
GCCCGCCTCAGAACGGATCAGTTTCGACGAGGGCATCAGCCGCAAGGACCTCAATACCATCCGCCAGCGTTTCCAGCGCCTGCACCGGGAACGCCTGAGGCGCATCTGGCTGGAAGTGCGCCCGAGTCAGCAGGAGTTTCTCGACCTGCTGCCTCTGCTGTTCCACATCAACCACCCGATGCTGCCGGGCTACGTCAACAGCGAGACCCCGATCGGCATCCCCGATTACAGCCCCCACCGACGGGCGCTCGATGCCGCCAAAAAGCTGAGCCGCAGTTTCGAGTACAAAAAGCGCGCCCAGCGCCAGTACCACATTCACGGCGTCTACCTGATGGGCAGCACCGGCACCATCGGGCAGTCCTCCAGCAGCGACTTCGACTTGTGGCTCTGTCACGACCCCGACCTCAGCGACGAGCAGCGCCAGCGCCTGCAGCAGAAGTGCGCGCTGATCGAGAAGAGCGCCGCCGCGCTCGACCTGGAGCTGCATATCTTTCTCATCGACCCGGAGCGCTTTCGGCAGGGCCAGAAGTCCAAACTCTCACGCGAAAGCACCGGCACCACCCAGCACAGCCTGCTGCTGGAGGAGTTCTACCGCAGCGCGGTACTGCTGGCCGGACGCTACCCCCTGTGGTGGCTGGTGCCGCCGGAGTACGAGGAGGTCTACCAGGAGTACGCCGACAGCCTGCTGTTCCATCGCTTCGTCAAGCGCAGCGACGTGCTCGACCTGGGCGGACTCGACAACGTGCCGGCCCAGGAGTTTTTCGGCGCCGCCCTGTGGCAGCTCTACAAGGGCATCGACTCCCCCTACAAGTCGATCCTCAAGATCTTCCTGATGGAGGCCTACAGCCGCGACTACCCCACGCCGCGCTGGCTGGCGCAGCAGGCCAAGGAGGCGATCTACGCCGGCGAAAAGGATATCGACAAGCTCGACGCCTACATCCTGCTCTACCGGCAGGTCGAGCACTACCTGAAGAAAAACAGCGACGAGGACCGGCTCGAGCTGGCGAGGCGCTGCTTCTATTTCAAGGTCGGCGAGCACCTCAGCCAGTCCCGCCAGCAGGAGAGCTGGCGCGCCCGCACGATGCTCGAGATGACACGGCAATGGGGCTGGGCGCAGACCCAGCTGCAGATGCTCGACACCCGCTCGAGCTGGAAGATCGACCGTGTGATCCAGGAGCGCAACGCACTGGTGTCGGTGCTGACCCGAAGCTACCGGCTGCTCACCGATTTCGCGCGCAAGTACGCCCAGACCAGTCCGATCGACCCGCAGGAACTCAACCTGCTGGGACGCAAGCTCTACACCGCGCTGGACCATCGTCCGGGCAAGATCGACCACATCAACCCGGGTATCTCGCGCGATCTCTCGGAGTCCCAGCTCTCCCTGCACTATCGCCCGACCCGTGACGGCACGCCGGCCTGGATGCTCTACCGCGGCCGGCTCGACGAGGCGGCGCTGCTCGATCAGCGGCCGATCAAAATCTCCACCAATCTGATCGAGATCCTGCTCTGGAGCCACGTCAACCAGGTGTGGGACCGGGATACCCTGATTTCGCTCTACCCCGGCGCCACCGAACTCTCGCGCAGCGAACTGCTCTCCTTGCACCACAGCATCGAACAGCTCTTCCCCCAGCGCATGCCCCCCTCGGCCGGCATGCAGATCCTGGCCAAGCCGGCCACCGCTGCGCTGCTCTCACTCTTCATCAACATCGGCACCGATCCGCTCGAGCGACTGACCAAGGAGGGCAAGCAGATCACCAGCGAGCGCCACGATCCGCTCAGCTTCGCCTCCGGCCGCTCCAACCTGGCGATCCACCATGAAGAGATTCTCCAGACCAGCTGGGGCGAACTGCTGGTCACCCGGCACCAGGGGCCGGACGGTCTGCTCGACTCCCTCTGCAACCTGCTCAATCTGCAACCCGACCCCGCCGCCCCGCTGCCCCGGCTGCATGCGTACAGCTTCTCGAGCGTGCGCGGGCGGCAGATCGCCCAGCGGGTGGTGGAGTTGTTCAGCCACATACTCGGACGCTTCCGCAGCGGCGACCTCGACAACGGCCGCTACGCCTTCCGCATGGGCCGGGAGTTCTTTGTGGTGCAGCAGGAGCAGAAGCGCTACAGCTGGCGCAACCTCGACTCCTTCGACAACCTGCTCGAGGAGCTGCAGCAGCCGCAGCGGGTATTCCGTCCGCTGGAGTTCGATCCCGAGATCATGGTCAAGAGCCCCTATCCGGCGGTCTTCAAAGCCGGCAGACCCGAGGTGATCCAGCTCTTCTTCCACATCAAGCCCCAGGAGACCGAGATCTACGTGCTCGACGAGCAGGGGGCCCTGTTCCGCCAGACCCTGGCGGCCGACAGCCCCCGTTTCCTGATGCTGCAGCAACGCCGCTTCCTCAACAGCCTGCAGCAGCTGCACAGCCTGCTGCCGGGCGACGCCGGTAATCTGCTGGCGGAACCGGAGTTCTACGAGCTGACCAAGACCCGGGAGGAGGAATTCCAGTGTGAACGTCGGCATGTGCCGTTGGTGCGCGCCGACGACTACATGGAACTGACCCTGGTCAGCGATCCCGCCGACCCCACTGCCCGACCGGTCTCGCTGATCTGCGGCGACCGGGAGTTCACCCAGCTGGAGTACGGCCAGGACCTGTACGCCGCCACGGCCGAGTACATCCACTCCCTGCGTCGCGGCGACCAGCGCTATCCCATCTATCTCACCTCCCTGCGCCTGAGCGGATTTCAGCCGGTCGAGACGCCGACCACGGTCGAGCTGCTGAGCCTCAAGCGCAAAGTCGAG
>QKGH01000137.1 GCA_003250495.1 Marinobacterium sp. | reverse complement strand
GCTGGGCCTTGGAATACCGGGGCCGAAGGGGGCTGACCGCCTGATTCCAAATCCCAATCGTAGAGGCTTCCGCGAGTTGAACATTTGATCGACCAACGGAGTGCCGTCCCGCCGACTCCTCTTGAAGATGGACCCATCGCAACCGAACAAGAGGAGCCGCACCATGAAGACCTACAGCACCAAAGCCAACGCCATCCGCGCCGCCAAAGCTGCCGGCTGGGTCCCCGGCGACTACGAAATCATCGAGGTAGGGGATAAGTTCGGCTACCAGCTCAACGAAGCCGAAGACACCAGCGAAGGGGAAGCCCTCGAAGCGATGGAGCAGGAGCGCGACGAGGCCCAGAACCCGGACGCCCCCGAAGTGCAGGCCGACGCCCCCGCCGACGAGCCCCAGCCGGAGGAAGCGCCCGAGCCTGTGGCCAAGACCCGGAATGCCTCCACCGTTGAAAGCCCGACCCGGAAGGTCTGGGCCATCGCCGACGAACTGCACGCTGAAAACCCCGACGTCCGCCGCAAAGACATCATGGCGGCCTGCGAGGCGGCCGGAATCGCCTTCTTCACCGCCCGGACCCAGATCCAGAAGTGGATGAAGGCGAAGAAGGAAGGCGCAGCGGAATGATTCAGCCCACCAAGTACCGACTGCACAGGATCAAGGTAGCCACAGGGGGCCGGGTCCTGTTCTGGCTCCCTGTCGGGATGCTGGCCGAAGGCGCACCCCCTGCGGAAGTCTCCGAGCATTGGCGGCAGGCTTGGTTCCATGCTTGGGTTTGCCTGCCCGACCTGCTGGACGAGCCGGGGCCATTCAGCCTTGTCGTTGAAAGCTCCCTGCTGCCTGTCCCGCGCCCCATCGCAGAAGATGCCAACATGGTCGAAGGGCTCTACCAGCCCACCTACCAGCGGCATGACTTGACGCTCGGCCAACTGGGCGGGGCGGTGCTTCGCTATCTGGGCAAGGTGGGAAGGGCTGGGGGACTGGCCCAAGGCGGGGCGGGGTAAGGGTGTTACACCCCCATCTCACCCCCGGTCTTGCGGGGGGAGGGGGAGACCCCGCACCCCCACCAATCCGGGCCCCTATTCGGGGCTGGAAGGCAGGGGCCGTTTTGCCGGGGTGGTTTCCAGAAAAAGCCTTGGAAACCAAGGGGTTGGTGGGCCCTGCCGGACTTGAACCGGCGACCAATCGATTATGAGTCGACTGCTCTAACCAACTGAGCTAAAGGCCCGAAAACAAAAATGACAACCTGATTATGAGTCCGCTGATTATGAGTCCGCTGCTCTAACCAACTGAGCTATAGGCCCGGAGCGGAGCGCCAATGATACGGACTCCGTATCATTGGCGCAATAGCCTGAATTACAAGGCTTTTACTCGTCTAGGAAGCTGCGCAGGTGATCTGAGCGGCTGGGGTGACGCAGCTTGCGCAGGGCCTTGGCTTCGATCTGGCGGATACGTTCGCGGGTGACATCGAACTGTTTGCCGACCTCTTCCAGCGTATGGTCGGTGTTCATGTCGATACCGAAGCGCATGCGCAGCACCTTGGCTTCGCGAGCGGTCAGTCCCGACAGGACTTCACGTGTCGCTTCCCGCAGGCCTTCACCGGTAGCGGTGTCGATCGGCGAGGCGAGCGTGGTGTCTTCGATGAAGTCGCCCAGGCTCGAGTCTTCGTCGTCGCCGATCGGGGTTTCCATCGAGATCGGCTCCTTGGCGATCTTCAGGACCTTGCGGATCTTGTCTTCCGGCATATCCATGCGCTCGGCCAGCTCCTCTGGCGTCGGCTCCCGTCCCATCTCCTGCAGCATCTGACGCGAGATCCGGTTCAGTTTGTTGATCGTTTCGATCATATGCACCGGAATACGGATGGTACGAGCCTGGTCGGCGATAGAGCGGGTGATCGCCTGGCGAATCCACCAGGTTGCATAGGTGGAGAACTTGTAACCGCGACGGTATTCGAACTTATCCACAGCCTTCATCAGACCGATGTTGCCCTCCTGGATCAGATCGAGGAACTGCAAACCGCGGTTGGTGTATTTCTTGGCGATGGAGATAACCAGACGCAGGTTGGCCTCGACCATCTCTTTTTTGGCGCGGCGGGCACGGGCTTCGCCGATCGACATGCGGCGGTTGACCTCTTTGATCTCCGCCAGGGTGATGCCGACCTCCTCTTCGATCTGGATCAGGCGGCGCTGGGCGCGCTTCAGATCGCCGAGGTTTGCCTCCAGCGAGGCGGAATATGGCTTGTTCGATGCAACCAGTTGATCGAACCAGTCCGGGTTGGTTTCGTTGCCCGGGAACGCCTGGATGAAGTCGCGCCGCGGCATGCTCGCACGCTGGGTGCAGATGCGCATGATGGTGCGCTCCTGCAGGCGGACGCGGTCGATGTAGTCGCGCACGCGCTCGACCAGCAGGTCGTAATAACGCGGTGACAATTTGATCGGTGAAAACGCCAGCCCCAGCATCCCCTGGGCTTCGTCGAAGTCGCTAGAGGCGCGCTGATTTACCAGGCTCTGGAGCTTGTCGAACGCTTCCTGCAGGGCGCCGAAACGCAGACGGGCTTCCTCGGGATCGGGACCGCGATCCTTGTCGTCGCTGTCGTCGTCATCCGAGTTCTCTTCCTCTTCTTCGTCGTCCTCGTCGTCGCTGTCGTCGCTATCGTCGTCATCGTCGAGATCCATCGGGGCCTCGGTCTCCTCTGTGGGAGCGGCGGCGTCCGGATCGATATAACCGCTGAAGATATCGCTCAGGCGACCCTCTTCCTGCAATGTCGTGTTATAGGCGTCCAGAATGGTTTCGACACTGCCGGGGAACTGGGCCAGCGCGATCATGACTTCGCGGATGCCCTCTTCGATACGCTTGGCAATATCGATTTCGCCTTCGCGGGTCAGCAGTTCGACGGTACCCATTTCGCGCATGTACATGCGCACCGGGTCGGTGGTGCGGCCAGCGTCGGATTCGACCGCGGCGAGTGCGGCTACGGCGTCGTCATCGGCTTCTTCGGTGGAGTCGCCATCGGTCATGAGCAGGGTTTCGGCGTCCGGAGCTTCCTCCGAGACACTGATGCCCATGTCATTGATCATGCGAATGATATCTTCAACCTGATCGGGGTCGGCAATATCTTCCGGCAGATGGTCATTCACCTCAGCGTAGGTGAGGTAGCCCTGTTCCTTGCCGCGGGCGATCAGTTCTTTAAGACGTGACTGCTGCTGTTGGGAGTTGTCCGACATAGAACCCCTGAAGAGTGAATGCTGAGATATGACAGATGGCGGTGAAGAAGAATCAAGCGCGACATTATAGCGTTTTTGCCACTATCTGACCAGTTCCTGTTGGCGTTCCCGCTGTTGGGAGGCGTCAACAGACTAACATTAGACCAGTTTATTCAACTGTGCAGACAACTAGTGCGAGGAGGGAGGACTCCTCATCAGCAGTTCCTGCAGTTGTTTCTTCTCGTTATCAGTCAATGGGGTCTGGCGCTGCTTTTTCAACAGCTGATCGAGGCGCGATTCCACTTTTCGTTCGAGCAGGCGGCTGTAGGTATCGCTGAGTAATCCGCCAGCATCGACGCCGGCCAGGATCGGGTCGAGGTGGGCGATCTCGTTCAGCATCATCAGCCAGGCCGCGTGGGTGTTATCCAGTTGCCAGTCGACCAGCAGGGTGCCGAGTGAGGCGCCGGGCGTCGTTTGCAGATAATCGATCAACGCGACCAGCAGCTCGATATTGGGCTCGCTGATCCCCTCCAGTTCGCTGGCGGCGGGCAATTGGGCCGCCAGGGCGGGGCGGTGCAGCAGGATAGAGATGGCGCTGTTGACCAGGTTCAGGTGGCTGCCGCGGCTCCTGTTGCTGCGGTTGCCGGTATGCTGGGCCGTTGGCGGGCGAGGTTCATCGGACGGCGCCAGCTGTCCGTAGTCGGCATAATCCGCGGCGGGAGGCGCGTATTCCGGCGGCAGGGAGGTCGGTGTCCGGGACGGCGCTCTGCTTGCCGCCTCCGGTGCCGGCTCGGTTACCCGGTGCAGATCGATGACGCTACTGAGCTGCTCCAGGCTGAGCCCGGTGATCTCGCAGATCCGGTCCATCATCATCTGCTGCAGCAGACTCGGTTGCATCGACTGAATCAGGGGCAGGGCCTGGGTACTGAAACGGGCGCGGCCGTCCATGCTGGACAGGTCGGAGCCTTCCGACAGGGCGCGGAAGAAAAACTCGCTCAACGGCAACGCTTCGCTGACGCGTTGACTGAAGGCGGCTTCCCCCTCCTTGCGCACCAGCGTATCGGGATCCTCGCCCTCGGGCAGGAACAGGAAGCGCGCCTGCTGGCCATCGCGAATCACCGGCAGCGTGGTATCCAGTGCCCGGCGTGCGGCCTGGCGTCCGGCGTTATCGCCATCGAAGCAGAAGATCACCTCGGGCACGATCTTGAAGATCCGTTCCAGATGCTGGGCGGTGGTTGCGGTACCGAGGGTGGCGACGGCCCAGGTGATGCCGTGCTGCGCCAGGCTGACTACATCCATATAGCCCTCGACGATCAGCAGTCGGTCGAGGTGGTTGCTGTGCTGGCGCGCTTCGTAGAGGCCGTACAGCTCCTTGCCTTTATGAAAGGTATCGGTCTCGGGGGAGTTCAGGTATTTGGGCTTTTCGTCGCCCAGCACGCGGCCGCCAAAGCCGATCACCCGGCCGCGCATATCGCGGATCGGAAACATGATGCGGTCGCGGAAGCGGTCGTAGTAACGGTGGCGCTCTTCGTTATGGATCACCAGCCCGCTGCGCTCCAACTGGGTGACGATGTCGTCGGGCGCGGCCGCCTGGTTGCCCAGGTAGCTGATCAGGTTGTCCCAGCCCGGCGGCGCGAAGCCGATCTGGAAGCGGGCGGCGATCTGGCCGTTCAGGCCGCGGCGCTTCAGGTAGTCGACGGCGCTCTGGCGGTTGGGGCTGTGGCGCAGCATCTGCTGGTAGAACTGGTTGGCTTGTTCCAGCACCGAAAACTGGGTTTTGATCTGCTGCTCGCGTGCCAGGTCGGCGGGGCGGTCGTGTTCGCGCGGGACTTCCATGCCGGCCAGGCGTGCCAGCTCCTCCACCGCCTCGGGAAAGCTGAGACGTTCGTATTCCATCAGGAAGCCGAGGGCGTTGCCGCCGGCACCGCAGCCGAAGCAGTAATAGAACTGTTTATCGGGGCTGACGGAAAAGGAGGGTGATTTCTCTTTGTGGAACGGGCACAGCGCGGAGTAGTTCTTGCCAGCGCGTTTCAGTTTGACGCGCCCATCGATGACGTCGACGATATTGACGCGCGCGAGCAGGTCATCGATGAAATGCTGAGGGATACGCCCGGCCATAGAACCTCGCTGTCGACTGGCAGCGAGAGCTTAGCGTCAGAACTTCGCTTTGACCAGTTTGGATACGGCGCCCATGTCGGCGCGACCCTGAATCTGCGGTTTGATGATCGCCATCACCTGACCCATCGCCGCCATGGAGCTGGCGCCGGTCTCGGCAATCGCGGCATCGATAATCTTGTTGATCTCATCATCACTGAGAGGCTGCGGCAGGAAATTTTGAATCACCTCCAGCTCCTGCTGCTCCTTGTCTGCCAGCTCCGGGCGCTCAGCCGCCAGATACTGGGCAATCGAATCGCGACGCTGCTTGACCATTTTGTCCAGCACCGCCAATACCCGGGCATCGTCGAGCTCGATTCGCTCATCCACTTCGATGCGCTTGATCTCGGCCAGCATAAGGCGGATGGCTCCCAGGCGGGCCTTGTCTTTGGCGCGCATGGCATCTTTCATCTGTTCTGTGATTTGGGCCTTCAGATCAGACATCGCTCTATCCTGTGTCGCGAGTATCGGGTCACCCGGCAACCGGGCGTCGATTACAAGTCGTTGGTTCTATGGGAGTTAAAACGGGTAACGCAAAAATCAGTACAGACGAACGCGACGAGCGTTTTCGCGCTGAACTTTCTTGGCGTGACGTTTTACGGCAGCAGCGGCAGCACGCTTACGCTGAGTGGTCGGCTTTTCGTAGCATTCGCGACGACGCACTTCAGCCAGGATGCCGGCTTTTTCGCAGGAACGCTTGAAGCGGCGCAGGGCAACGTCGAACGGCTCGTTATCTTTTACTTTTACAGCGGGCATTTAATCACCTCGGGTTGTTGAAAATGACATCCAGCTGACGCTGGCTCTTGTCTGTACAATTATTGCACAGAGTGAGAGGGGCGTAATTTTAATGTTCCGTACCGTTTGTGTAAAGGGCAGAGCTTGCAGGATAATAGCCGCTCTTTAGCCTACACCCTAAGATCGACAAATCGACAATGCGAGTACTGGGAATCGAGACCTCCTGCGACGAAACCGGCGTCGCGCTTTATGACAGTGAACAGGGGCTGCTGGGCGATGCCCTCTACAGCCAGGTGAAGATGCATGCCGAATATGGCGGCGTGGTGCCGGAGCTGGCGTCGCGCGACCATGTGCGCAAGTTGATCCCGCTGATTCGTCAGGTGATGCAGCAGACCGAACTGCGGTTGAGCGATCTCGATGCCATCGCCTATACCGCGGGACCCGGATTGATCGGTGCGCTGATGGTGGGCGCGTCCACCGGCCGTGCGCTGGCGTTGGGCCTGGGGATTCCGGCCGTTGCCGTGCATCATATGGAGGGGCATCTGCTGGCGCCGATGCTGGAGGAGACCCCGCCGCAGTTTCCATTTGTCGCACTGCTGGTATCCGGCGGTCACACCCAACTGGTGGAGGTCAAGGGGATAGGCCAGTATACGCTGCTCGGCGAGTCGCTTGACGATGCCGCCGGCGAGGCGTTCGACAAGGCGGCCAAGATGCTCGGGCTCGACTATCCCGGCGGTCCGCTGATCGCCAAGCTGGCCCAGCAGGGCGATCGCCAGCGCTTCACCTTCCCGCGTCCGATGACTGATCGTCCCGGCCTGGATTTCAGTTTTTCCGGTTTGAAGACCTTCACCCTGAACACGGCCAATGCCCATCGCGATGAGGCGGGGCAGATCGATCCGCAGACGCGGGCCGATATCGCCGCGGCGTTTGAGGAGGCGGTGGTCGATACGCTGGCGATCAAGTGCCGGCGCGCGCTGCAGCAGACCGGTTTTCGCCAGCTGGTGATCGCCGGGGGCGTCAGTGCCAACGCGCGTCTGCGCGAAAAACTGGCCGAGGTGGTGCGCAAGGAGCGCTCAAAACTGTTTTATGCTCGTCCGGCGTTTTGTACCGATAACGGCGCGATGATCGCCTATGCCGGCTGCCAGCGGCTGCTGGCCGGGCAACACGCCGACCTGACAATTCTGGCGCGTCCGCGCTGGCCGATGGAAAGCCTGCCGCCGCTCTGAGGCCGGCGTAGAGTTTAGATATGCGGTTCCCTGTGGCGCCGCAGGTTGCTGAGGTTGCGACTGTGGCGGCCGATCAGCAGCAGCGCGATCAGGCTCAGGATGCCGGTCAGCTCGGGTAGCCACAGCCAGGCATACAGCGGCGTCAGCAGGGCCAGCGCCAACGAGGCCAGCGATGAGATCCTGGTCATGGCGATCACCAGCAGCCAACTGGCCAGTTGGCACAGCGCGAGCGGCCAGCTCAGTACCAAGCAGCCTCCCAGCGTCGTGGCGACCCCTTTGCCACCGCGTTGCAGATTATAGAAGGGGTAAATATGGCCCAGTACGGCGGCCAGGGCGCAGAGTCCGAGCAGCGTCTGGCTCAGCTCGGCCCAGAGGGCGATACCCACGGCGGCGGCGCCTTTACCGATATCGCCGATGAGGGTTAACAGCGCGGCCTGGCGGTTGCCGATGCGCAATACGTTGGTGGCGCCGGGGTTGCCGGAGCCTTGTTGACGGGGGTCGGCGATGCCCATAGAGTGGCACACCAGCACGGCCGTGGGGATGGCACCGAGCAGGTAGGCAAACCCGACCAGCAGCGCCGCATCGAGCCCCGCTCCCGAACCTGGGGCGAGGGGCTCAACGAACCTGGCGTACGCTGACAGGGTTTCAGACATCGAACATCTATCCCCGGATTGAGTGATGGATATAGTTTACATTCGCGGTTTACAGGTCGCTGCCGTCATCGGCATCTACGACTGGGAGCGCCGTGCCCGGCAGGCCTTGTCGATCGACCTGGAGATGGGCTGCGATATCGCGGCGGCGGCTACCTCTGAAGATATCGACACCACGCTGAATTACAAGAGTGTTTCACAGCGTCTGCTGCGCTTTGTCGGCGACAGCGAATTTCAACTGGTCGAGACCTTGGCCCAGCAGCTGGCCGAGCTGGTGATGCGGGAGTTTCCCGTTGCCGGTTTGCGCCTGCGCCTGAGCAAGCCCGGCGCAGTGGGCGAAGCGGCCGATGTCGGCGTACTGATCGAGCGAGGGGTGGCGCTGCGATGACCCGGGTGTTGTTGGGTCTTGGCAGCAATAAACAGCGCCACCGGCACATCGCCGCGGGGCTGGACGCGTTGGCCCAGCGTTTCGGTCGGCTGGAGATCTCGCCGGTGTTCGAGAGCCTGCCGGTGGGTTGTGGCGGGCGCAATTACTTCAATCTGGCGGTGGCGCTCGATACCCGGCTGTCGCTGCTGGGGTTGTCGCTCTGGTTGAAACAGCTGGAGGATCGCTTCGGTCGCGATCGCGCGCCGGGGCGCGGACGTACGCTCGATATCGATATTCTCACCTATGGCGAGTGCTGCGGGCTGATCGACGGCGTACAACTGCCGCGTGCAGAGATCACCCGCAACGCCTTTGTGCTCTGGCCGTTGGCCGAGCTGGTGCCGCAGACCCTGCACCCGCAACTGGCGTGCAGCTACCTGGAGCTGTGGCTGGAGTACGCCGGTGTGCAGCAGTTGTGGCCGGTGGACTTCGAGTGGCACGGCGCGGCGATCTCCCACGCCGATCCGCGCCATCTGCGTTACTTCAGGCCCGAGTTTGCGCTGCGGGCGACCGACACAGCTGCAACTGGCGCCGTTCCAGCTCCTCGCCCAACGCCCTCCCTTTGAACCCTTCGGCCATCAACTGACGGGGTTCCAGCTGGGCGATTGCCGCCAGCAGCGCCGGCAGCCGGGTGGCAAAATCGTCCCGCTCGGGATGCAGCGCCGCGACGCAGGGGCGCAGTGTGGCGAGACGCTGCGGCCGGCGGGTCAGGTCCAGCCCCTTGATCAGTTGCAGACGGTCGCTGGCGTCCGCGTCATCGAACTCCAGCAGAGTTTGCTGCCAGCGGCGCAGTTGCAGTGCCAGGTCGCGATAGCGGTTGGGGATGCGCAGGCGCGCGCATAGCGTTTCGATCCGCTCATGGGCGGGGCCGGGTTCCAGGGTTTCCGTGGCCAACGCCGTCAGCAGGGCAAAACGTTGCTCGCTCAACTGGGCATTATCCTTCGGCCGGGCGAGAACGGCACCGGCCCGCGCGAGGTCGAGTGCGGCCAGTTCCGGCAGCAGCCGGTCCAGGGCGCCGACCCGTTGCAGCACCTCGAGAAAGACCACCGGCGCGGCACAGCCGAGGGCGCGCTCGAACTCCTGCCATACCCGTTCCACGGTCAGATGATCGAGCTCGTCGCCGGCACTGAGTTGGCACATCAGCGCCAGCGTTTCCGGGGCGATATGGAATCCCTGCGGTGCGAAGCGGGCGGCGAAGCGGGCCACGCGCAGCACGCGCAGCGGATCTTCGCTGAACGCCGCCGATACATGGCGCAGCAGGCGACGTTCCAGGTCCTGTTGGCCGCCATAGGGGTCGACCAGGTTGCCGCTGCCGTCTTCGGCGATGGCGTTGATGGTCAGGTCGCGCCGCTGCAGATCCTGCTCCAGCGTAATATCGGGGCTGGCGTGGAAGGTGAAGCCGGTATACCCCTTACCGGATTTGCGCTCGGTGCGCGCCAGGGCGTACTCCTCACTGCTCTGCGGATGCAGGAACACCGGGAAGTCGCGCCCCACCGGCTTGTAGCCGGCGGCCAGCATCTGCTCCGGCGTGGCACCGACCACCACCCAGTCGCGGTCCTTGACCGGCAGGCCGAGCAGGCGGTCGCGCACGGCGCCGCCGACCAGGTAGATCTGCATCAGCGACAGCAGCGGTCCGGGAACGCGAGACGCCAGCCCTCAAAGCCGCCGTCGAGGCTGTAGACCTCCTCGAACCCCTGGTGGGCCAGGAAGCCGGCGGCGGACTGGCTGCTGATGCCGTGATAACAGCAGACGATCAGCGGGCGCTCGAAATCGGCTTCGGCGATGAAGTCGTGCAGGTTGTCGTTGGACAGGTTCAGCGCATCGCTGATATGCAGGGCGAAGTAGCTCTGGGCGTCGCGGATGTCGACCACGGCGGCACCGTTTTCGATCAGTTCGGCGGCCTGTTGGGCGGATATGCAGCGGTATTGGTCCACAGGAAACTCCTGTATCGGTGTTGGGTTCGGTTAAAGGGTTCGGCGTTGTTCGCTGCATTCGCAGCTGAAACGGACGCCATCTTCAAGGCGCAGGGCGGTCAGTTGGTTACCCCAGATACAGCCGGTGTCCAGCGCGACGACGCGCTCCTGGCCGGTGTCGCCGAGGGCGGCCCAGTGACCGAATAGTTGTATCCGTTTGATCGCTTTTGCCCGCGGTAGTTCGAACCAGGGGATGAAGCCCTCCGGGCAGGTCTCGAGTCCGCCTTTGGCGCTGAAGTCCAGCTTGCCGTCCGGGCGCACGAAACGCATGCGGGTCAGGTAGTTGGTGATCAGGCGCAGGCGCTCCCAGCCGCTGACTCCGTCATGCCAGGTATCGGGGTGGTTGCCGTACATGTGGCGAAAATACTCCTGCGCCAGGGTGCTGGCGAGCACCTGCTCCACCTCGGCGGCATGGTGGCGCGCCTGCTTCAGGCTCCACACCGGTGGAATCCCGGCGTGGGTCATGACATAACCGCGCGCCTTGTCGTCGATCAGCAGCGGTTGGCGTTGCAGCCAGTCGAGCAGCTCATGGCGGTCCGGGGCGTCCAGAATCGCTCCCAGCGTGTCACTGCGCTTGCAGGTGGCGAAGCCGTAGTGGATCGCCAGCAGATGCAGGTCGTGGTTGCCCAGCACGGTCCGTGCCTGGGCGCCGAGGTTATACACGAAGCGCAGTACCTCGAGCGATCCGGGGCCGCGGTTGACCAGGTCGCCGGTGAGCCAGAGCTGATCTGCCGCGCTGAAGGCGATGCGATCCAGTAACGCCATCAACTCCCTGTAACACCCCTGAATATCGCCGATTGCGTATGTCGCCATGGCCGCCGCTGTTTCGTCCTGTTGGTCGGTTTTGAGGTTCGCTATGATAACGGATGACGATCTCCGGATATATGGCGGCGCATGTCAAGCGCCGGCGCTGCGCCGGGATCCGGCCTCCTCACCGTGAATGGATGGTAAGTGTTTGTCAGAAGCGATCTGTTTCCCTCCCCGCTGGCGCGCCGATGCACGGGTGCTGATTCTCGGTTCGATGCCCGGCGTCGCCTCGCTGCAGGCGCAGCGTTACTACGCGCATCCGCGTAACGCGTTCTGGCCGATCCTGGGGCAGCTGTGCGGTTTCGATCCGGCACTGGAGTATGAGCCGCGGGTACAGGCGTTGCTGGACAAGCGGATCGCCCTGTGGGACGTGATCGAGCGCTGCGTCCGTCCGGGTAGTCTCGATAGCCGGATCGATCCGCAATCGGTGGCGCCCAACGATCTGGTGGCGCTGATCCTGCAACTGCCGCAACTGAGGGCGATCGCGCATTGGGCGGACAGTGTCGCCGAGCGGCTGGGCGCGCGGGCGCCGGTGCTGTTGACGCTGCCGTCGACCAGCCCTGCGCACGCGGCATTGAGCCGGGAGCAGAAGCTCGAGCGCTGGCGGGAGCTGATGGTTTACCTGTGAGGCTCTGTGCGGGCGCCGGTGACAGTTGCGCGACAGCGCCGCGTCGGTTTGTCGGATGCTGGTGTCGCCCCGTGCGGCTTGGCGGAGCCGATTCGGCAGGAGTCCCCGGGGGCGGCGCGGGAACGCGTAACTCAATTTTGTTTTATATTTCATACATTTTAAGTTAAGTCGTTGGAATACAGGGAGGAAATTCCCGTGTGCGGCGCTCTGGGTGGTGCCGTTGTTGCATGCCAGTTGTCGACCAGCCGCGCCCTTGTAGATTTTCCTACAGGTCGCCGGCTCCGAATCTGGACAGCAGTAGGGTGCCAACGTGAAGAAGAACCTGCCGGTAACACAGATCGAAGAGAGCTTTCCGCACACTTCCAACATCCTTTCCACCACCGATCTGCAGGGTGCGATCACCTATGTCAACGACGACTTCGTGCGGATCAGCGGCTTTACCCGCGATGAGTTGCTGGGCAGCAACCACAACAGGGTTCGCCATCCCGATATGCCGCCGGCGGCATTCAACATGCTGTGGGGACGGGTCAAGGCGGGCCGCTCCTGGATGGGGATCGTCAAGAACCGTTGCAAGAATGGCAACCACTACTGGGTCGACGCCTATGTGACCCCGATCGAGCGCGATGGGCAGATCGCGGAGTACCAGTCGGTGCGGCGCAGGCCGGGGCGCGAGGTCGTCGAACGGGCCGAAAAGCTCTATGCCCGGTTGCAGTCGGGGCGGGTACCGCTGGCGCTGCGGGGCTGGAGCATGCCGTTCGAGGGGCGTCTGCTGCTGGCGATGTTGGTGCCGATGCTGCTCGGGGCGCTGCTCTGCGTCTATCTTTCGGCACCGCTGCTGCTGTTGCTGCCCTGGGGTGGTGCCGCCCTCTGCAGTGCGCTGGCCGTGCTGCTGGCGTTGGCGCCGTTACGTCGCCTGTCCGCCGATGCCGGCAAGATCGTCGCGGACCCGGTGGCGCGCTATGTCTATACCGGTCGCCACGATACCCTGGGGCAGCTGCAACTGGCGATGAAGATGTTGGAGTCGGAGACGGCGGGACTGATCGGACGGATCTCCGATTCGTCGACGGCGTTGACCAACGGCGTGACCGGGCTCGGCTCGGCGGTTGAGCAGTCGCAGATGGGGGTGCAGCGCCAGTTTGCCGAAACCGACCAGGTCGCGGCGGCGGTCAGCCAGATGTCGGACAGCATCCAGGCGGTATCGGCCAGCGCGCTGAGCAGCTCCGACGCCGCGGCCAACGGGCTGCAGGAGGTGTCCAGCGGCAAGCGGGTGGTCGATGCCAATGTCGAGGCGATCCAGGGGTTGAAGGAGGAGATCGCGCAGGCGGCGCAGGTGATCGCCGGTGTCGAGGCCAGTAGCCGCAGCATCGCCACCATCCTCGACGTGATCCGAGAGATCGCCGGCCAGACCAACCTGCTGGCGCTGAACGCGGCGATCGAGGCGGCGCGGGCCGGGGAGGCGGGACGCGGTTTCGCCGTGGTGGCCGACGAGGTGCGCTCGCTGGCGACCCGGACCCAGATCTCCACCGAGGAGATCCGGCAGATGATCGAGCAGTTGCAGAGCGGGGCCCGGCTAGCGGTGCAGGCGATGGCGGTGGGGTTACAGCGGGCCGACAGCTGTGTCGAGAACAGCGTACAGACCGAGGCGTCGCTCGATACGCTGTGGCGCTCGATCCAGCTGATCAGCGAGATGAGCAGCCAGATCGCGGCCTCGGTCGATGAGCAGAGCCTGGTGGCGGAGGAGATCAATCGCAGCCTGATCAGTATCCGCGACATGTCGGAGCAGAATCTCAGCGCGGCGGAGGCCAGCTCGCGTACCAGCCGCGATATGCTGCAGGTCGCCACCGGCTTCGGCGAGCTGGCCAGCCAGTTCTGGGCCAGTCGTAACAAGGCGGCGTGAGTGTTGCGCTGGGGCCCGGTCGCTGAGGGTAGTCGGTGGCCCGCCGTTACTGCAGGCTGAGGCCGCAGGCATCGATCCAGCCCAGCCCCGCCTCCGTGGTGGTGGCGGGCAGGTATTCGCAGCCGACCCAGCCGCGATAGTCCAGCCGGTCCAGCTCCGCCAGCAGGAACGCGTAGTTGATCTCGCCGCTGCCCGGTTCATGGCGCCCCGGCGTGTCGGCGATCTGGATGTGGCCGATACGCGCGAGCGACTGCGCCAGGTGCCAGCTCAGCCCCCCCTCCATGATCTGCATATGGTAGATATCGTACTGCAGCGCCAGGTTGTCCCGCCCCGCCGCGTCGAGCAGCGCCAGGGTCTGCTCCGAGTGGTGCAGGAAGAAGCCCGGGATATCGCGGGTGTTGATCGGCTCCACCAGCAACTGGATGCCGGCCGGCTGCAACCGATCCGCCGCGTAGCGCAGGTTGTCGACCATGCAGGCCCAGGCCTCCTCGTCGCTGACATCCTCCGGCTTGATCCCCGCCAGGCAGTTGATGCGGCGGGTACCGAGCACGGCGGCATACTCCAGCGCCTGTGCCACGCCGGCGCGAAACTCCTCGGTACGCTCCGGATGGCAGGCGATCCCGCGCTCGCCGCCGGCCCAGTCGCCGGCCGGCAGGTTGAACAGCACCAGTTGCAGCTGCTGTCCGCTCAGTTCGGCGTGGAGCTGTTGCGGGCTGTAGTCATAGGGGAACTGGCACTCCACGGCGTTGAATCCGGCCCGGGCCGCGGCAGCGAAACGCTGCAGGAAGGGGTATTCGGTAAATAGCAGGCTGAGGTTG
>QKGH01000076.1 GCA_003250495.1 Marinobacterium sp. | reverse complement strand
GGCTCCTACCGCGACACCATCATTCAGCAGGCGGCGCTGAAACGGGGCACCGCCTGCGACCTGATCCGCTGGGACCTGCTGACGCCGGAGCTGATCGAGGCAGCTTTGGCGCTGATCCCGGCGCAGCAGCTGGAGGCGCTGTTGCGCCACCTGCTCGGCGACCTGAGGCACCACCGCCGCGGCCTGCCCGACCTGATCTGCTTCGAGCCGCAGCAGCAGCGCTATCGCCTGATTGAGGTGAAGGGACCCGGCGACCGGCTGCAGGATCACCAGCGCCTGTGGCTGGAGTTCTGCCTGGCGCAGGGGATCGACGCCGGCGTGTGCCAGGTGGAATGGATGGAGGGTACGGCGTGACGGCGAGGTATGCCTAAACGCCGGGCGGCAGCTTCGCCGCCATCTGCTCACGCAGGTTGATGATTTCGCCGTCGACGATAAAGCGGCCATCGCCGATGGCATGCAGCGTGCGCCGCTCCTCGCGCCGGGTATCGATCCAGGCGCCGACGCCATCGAGCACGAAGATGTTGTGTGCGGCGATATGGTCCACCACCCGACATTCGATATTGCCGAGACACTCGGCCACCAGCGGCGCCGCCACCTGGGCCGCCGGCAGCGCGGTCAGCCCGAAGCGGGCGAACTTGTCGGTATCGCGTCCGCTGCACATGCCGACCCCGACCACCGTGCGCGCCAGATCCACGGTGGGGATCGCCAGTACGCACTCGCGGGTGTTCAGCAGCGCCTCACAGGAGTAGTTCCAGGCCCCGGTCAGTAGCGCAAAGCGCGGCGTCGCACCGAACTCCATCACCATATGCCAGGACGCGGTCATGATGTTGTTGCGTCCGCCATCACGGGTCGTTACCCAAAGTACCGGCCCCGGCTCGATCAGCATGAACGCCTTTTCCAATGCCAGCGGTTGCATCCTGTTCCTCCCTCATACCCGGTTCAGTGGGGGTCACTGCGCCGATGTTTGCTACGGCCTCTGCCGTCACCCCGATCTCGCCATTCCCCCCGCTCCTGCTACTACCTTAGTATGGCCGCAGGCGCATGTCCCTGCGGCAACCGGACCATGAGCGGAATTATGTGCAGTCTTTGCTACACTGCGGCGATCTTAGCGATGGATTATCACGGTGTTCAGAAAACTGCTCGCCCTGCTGACCGGATGGGACCCGGCGCCGGTGCCGATCGACGCCGCATCATGGCGCACGCTGCTGGCCGAGTTGCCGCTACTGCGAGCCTTGTCCCCCTCCGAGCAACAGCAACTGCACCAGCTCAGCGCGCGCTTCCTGGCGGATAAACATTTTTACGGCGCCGACGGCCTGGAGATCGACGACGGGATGATGCTCCGGGTCGCGGCCCTCGCCTGCCTGCCGGTACTGGCATTGGGTTACGACTGGCTCGACGCAATCCGCGAGGTGGTGCTCTACCCCGATCTGTTCATTGTCCATCACCGTGAAGTGGACGAGCTCGGGTTCGTCCATGAGGGCAGCGCCACCCTCAGCGGCGAGGCTTGGGATTTCGGCACCCTGGTACTGGCCTGGCCCGAAGTACAGCAGGCTGGACAGCGGCATGACGCCTACAACGTGGTGATCCACGAGGTCGCCCACGTGCTGGACAATCGTAACGGCGCCTTCAACGGCTTTCCCCCGCTGCCCGCCGGTATGGACCGGGCACGCTGGACCGCCGACTTCAGCGCCGCGTTCGACACGCTGAACCGACAGCTCGATGCCGACATCGAACCGCAAATCGATCCCTACGCCGCGACGGCACCCACCGAGTTCTTCGCCGTAACCAGCGAATACCATTTCGAACGCCCCGATCTGCTGCGTCAGGCATTCCCGGCCGTGGCCAGACAACTGGCCCGCTTCTATGCCGGCGGCAAAGACAAAGATAAAGACACCGACGGTATCGGCCAGGCGCGTTGACGCGGTCGCGGCTGGGCAGAAGCGCAGACAACGCCGCCCCCCGTGTTAGGCCAGGCGGTCACCCGGGACAGCACCTGGTTAGGAGCGGGTTAGATACAAGATGGCGAACGCTACCCCCGGTGTCCTAGCCCGACGCAAGGAAAAGGCGCAGGCGACCGGCACGGTCGAATCCCCGTCGCGGGGAAACTCACATCAATTTTCGGAAATTGTCGTCACCGATGAGGATCCGCAGCCACTCCTTCGGCCGATAGCTGCGCTCCAGCATGGTTACCGCGCCATCAATCTCGTCCAGCACATAGCTGCGCTCTTCACTATTCTCATCGGATACCCCGTGGAAATGGATAGTGTCGCCAGACGCCAGCGTCACTTTAGTGGGTTTTAAAGTCACCGATGCATTCTGATAGATAAAGGAGACGGGCTGGCCACTACCCGACCAGATAAACTCGCTGTTCTGCACCGAGTTATTACCCGGTTTTGCCATATTATGGTGCAATAACTCTTTTGATCGCTGCCACTGATATGCGCTGCTCTTTCGCTGCTGTCGCTTCCGGATAACTAAACCAACCACCGCAAATGCCAATACAGCAGCTCCGCCCGCGAAAAACCATTTCATCAGCAGCCCCTTCTATCCTTGAAGACAATTCACACACTTTGGCAATGTTGCACATCGGGTACAAACATATGCCTTATTTAAGAAAATTTATCTTTTTAGTTCAATGAGTTAAAAGCAAATCGAGATAACTGGATACGACAACCGCAACCTGAATAGGTTCAAGCGACATATTCTCAATAATGTACATTTTGGTCCAGCGCCGTCATTACGCAAGTGCAAAATTTCTGTACCGCAGACTGATCATCAACCAAGTTGATTGCAAAAAT
>QKGH01000467.1 GCA_003250495.1 Marinobacterium sp. | reverse complement strand
GTGACCGCCATCCTGCTGGCCGTGGCGATTCCGCCCTTCTCGGCCTGGTGGGTCACGGCGACCGGCATCTTCTTCGCCATCGTCATCGCCAAGCACCTCTATGGCGGCCTCGGGCAGAACCCGTTCAACCCGGCCATGGTCGCCTACGCGCTGCTGCTGGTCTCCTTCCCGGTACAGATGACACGCTGGACCGAGCCGTTCCTGATGAGCGGCAACAGCTGGGAGCTGGCCAGCTTCGGCGACACGCTGCAGGCGATCTTCGCCGGCGCCGGCCAGACCTGGTACGACAGCTTTACCGGCGCCACGCCGCTGGATGCGCTGAAGCATCGCGGCGGCCTGACCAACGAGGAGATCTGGCGCCAAGCACCGGTGTTGGCCCAGGGGATAGGCGCCTGGTACGCGGTCAGCGCGGCCTGGTTCATGGGCGGGATCTTCCTGCTCTACCGCAAGATCTTCACCTGGCACACACCGCTGGCGCTGCTGCTGACGCTGTTCCTGCTGGCGGCGATGTTCCACGGCTTCGATCCCGACAACTATGCCGGCCCCATCGTGCACTTGGGGGTGGGCGCGACGATGCTGGGCGCCTTCTTCATCGCCACCGACCCGGTCACCTCGGCCACCAGTAACCGCGGCAAGCTGGTATTCGGCGCCTGCATCGGTCTGCTGATCTACCTGATCCGGACCTGGGGTAACTACCCCGACGCCGTTGCATTCGCCGTGCTGCTGATGAACCTGGCCGCCCCGTTCATCGATCAGTACACCCAGCCACGCAGTTTCGGCCACAGCCGGGCCAATCGTGGCGCCAAAGGAAAGAGTCAGTCATGATGGAGACCGTCAGCGCCATCCGTCGCAGCGCCCTCAGCATCGGGATCTTCGCCATGGTCACCGCCGGCATCATCGCGGTCACCCAGGTCGGTACCCACGCGCGCATCGTCCACAATCAGCAGGAGGCGCGGGCCCGCGCCTTGTACGAGATCCTGCCGCGCTCGCTCGATCCAAAGCTGCACGAGCATCTGATTCAGGTCGATGGTCCGCTGCTCGGGCTGCATCAACCCAGCGACGCCTGGCAGGCGGTCGTCGACGGCCAGGTGCGCGCGGTGATCCTGCCCGCCATCGCCCCGGACGGTTACAGCGGCGATATCCGCCTGTTGGTCGGCATCAACGCCGACGGTTCGGTGGCCGGCGTGCGCGCACTGGATCACAAGGAGACACCGGGACTCGGCGACCGGATCGATCTGTCCAAGTCGAACTGGATCGACGGTTTCGTCGGCCAGGTGATGAACGGCGCCGACGACCCGCAGTGGGCGGTGAAGAAGGATGGCGGCCGCTTCGACCAGTTCACCGGCGCCACCATCACCCCGCGCGCCGTGGTCAACGCCACCGGCCGCGCGATACAGTACTTCATCGCCAACCGCGCCACCCTGCTCAACTCAGTCAGCAACGGGAGTGATCAGCCATGAGCGAATACCGCAAGATCGCCCTCAACGGGCTCTGGAACAACAACCCCGCGCTGGTGCAGGTGCTGGGACTCTGCCCGATGCTGGCCGTGACCAGCTCCGTCGTCAACGCACTGGGACTGGGGCTGGCCAGCACACTGGTATTGACCAGTTCCAACCTGACCGTCTCGCTGTTCCGCAAGCTGGTACCGGACACCGTACGCCTACCGATCTTCGTCATGATCATCGCTTCCTTCGTCACGGCGATCGAGCTGCTGATGCAGGCGTTTACCTACGAGCTGTACCTGATCCTCGGCATCTTCATCCCGCTGATCGTCACCAACTGCGTGATCATGGGCCGCGCCGACGCCTTTGCGGCGAAAAACCCGGTGGCCTCGTCGGTGCTGGACGGCTTCATGATGGGGGTGGGCTTCTCCGCCGTGCTGCTGGTCCTCGGCGCGCTGCGCGAAGCGCTCGGTACCGGCAGAGTGTTCGCCAATATGCAGCTGCTGTTTGGCGAGGGCGCACGGGACTGGGTGATCGTCCTGTCGGAGCACTACGAGGGGTTCCTGTTCGCGATCCTGCCGCCCGGCGCCTTCGTCGGATTGGGGTTGCTGATCGCGCTGAAAAACGTCATCGACAGCCGTCTGCAGCAACGCAAACAGGTCGAAACCACAACGGAAGGCGCGGCGAGCGGTAGCAAAAGGGTCCGCATTACCGGCTGAGAAAGTACGGTTATTGTCTTGACCTCCGACGCCACTGTCGGCTCCAATAACAGGCCTCTTTTTCAGCAACGTACTTACTCGAGTACCTAGCGGGCCACTTACCTCAGCGCTTAGGAGTCGCAGTGCACCCTCCCCTCCCGATCGTGGTCTGTGACGATTCCGCGCTGGCGCGCAAGCAGATGGTTCGCGCCCTCTCCCGTTGGCCGGTCGCCATCACCGAAGCCAGACACGGCCTCGAAGCCCTGGAGGCGATCCGGGCCGGCAAGGGGGATCTGCTGTTCCTGGACCTGAACATGCCGATCATGGATGGCTACCAGGTGCTGGAACGGATTCGCGCCCGGGACCTGCCGACCCTGACCCTGGTGGTGTCCGGCGATATCCAGCCCGAGGCCAAGCGCCGGGTAGTGGAACTGGGCGCCCTCGGCTTCATCCACAAGCCGATCGATACGACAAGCCTGACCCGGGCGTTGTCCGACTACGGCCTCGACCTGGGGGCGGAGGGCGACGACACCCTCCCCGCGCCCCATTCTGCCCTCACCACCGCACTGACCCTGAAGGAGTGCTACCAGGAGCTGGCCAATGTCGCCATGGGCCAGGCCGCCAATCTGCTGGCCCGCCTGCTGGGGGTCTTCATCCAGCTGCCGGTGCCCCGGGTACGCCTGATCGAGGCGGAGGAGATCGCCACGCTGCTGGCCCAGCTCGATATCGAGTCGGACAGTGCGACCACGCTGTGCCAGGGGTTTATCGGCCCCGCCGTCGCCGGCGAAGCGCTGCTGATCTTCGACAGCCAGAATCGCCAAGACGTAGCCCGGCTGCTGCGCTATGAGGGCGAACTGACCCCCGCCGTCAATCGCGAGCTGACCCTGGATATGGCCAATATCCTGATCAGCGCCTTCCTCTCCAGCCTCGGCCAGCAGCTCGATATCCGTTTCAACCAGACGCCCCCGGTCATCCTCGGCACGCACTATCAACTGCCCGATGCCGGCACCCCGAGGCCCGCGGAACAGACCCTGATGATCGAGCTCGAATACCGTCTGGAGGGGTTCGAGATCAGCTGCAACCTGTTGCTGCTGTTCACCGAGGACTCGATCGATGCCCTTAACGAGCGGACCAAGTATCTGTGATGAGCCTGACCGACAAACAGCTGAGTATCGAAGAGTTCCACTGGCACCTGGGCCTGCTGCAGAACCTGGATGTGGGTCTGATCGTGCTCGACGAACAATACCGTATCCAGCTGTGGAACTCGTTCATGGAGAACTATTCGGGTCGCCGCGACAGCGAGCTACTGGGGCAGAGCCTGTTCCAGCAGTTCCCGGAGCTGCCCGCGACCTGGCTGCAGCGCAAACTGGACGCGGTGTTCCTGCTCGGTAACCGCAGCTTCATCACCTGGCAGGAACGCCCCTATCTGTTCCGCTTCAAGCCGGCCCGCCCGATCACCGGCAAGGCCGCCCATATGTATCAGAACATCACGCTGATACCGCTCTCCTCGCCCGACAGCCAGATCCACCATGTCGGCATGCTGATCTACGATATGACCGACACGGTGATGGGCTACCTGGATCTGGAAGCGGCCAACCGCGAACTAAGCCGCCTGAGCCGGACCGACCGGCTGACCGGCCTCAACAACCGGGGGTTCTGGGAGGCCAGCCTGCGCCAGGAGTTCGACCGCTACCTGCGCTCCGGCAACAGCAGCAGCCTGATCATGCTGGATATCGATCATTTCAAGCAGATCAACGACAGCTACGGCCACCAGGCCGGCGACGAGGTGCTTCGCACCCTGTCGCACCTGATCCAACAACACGCGCGCTCCACCGATATCGCCGGGCGCTATGGCGGCGAGGAGTTCGGCATCCTGCTGGTCGACACGCCGGCCTCGCGGGCCGAGGTACTCGCGGAACGCCTGCGCCGGGCGGTGATCGACACGGTGGTGAAGTACAAGGAGCGGGAGATCGTGTTCAGCATCAGTCTCGGCATCGCGGAAAACGAAGAAACCCAGCAAGATCATAACGCTTGGCTTGGACTCGCAGACCGGGCACTCTATCTGTCGAAACATCACGGCCGCAACCAGACCACGGTACTCCCCTGAGCCCGAGCTGGAGCGACCACCACGCCAACCGCCGATCGAACGAACGATGAACGCCGATAAACGCCAGCAGATTTTCACCCGCCTACGCGAACAGAACCCCAGCCCCACGACCGAACTGAACTACCACTCGCCCTTCGAGCTGCTGGTAGCGGTGATCCTGTCGGCCCAGGCCACCGATGTCGGCGTCAACAAGGCAACCGCCAAACTGTTCCCTGTCGCCAACACGCCGGAAGCGATACTGGCCCTCGGCGTCGATGGCTTGAAGCACTACATCAGGACCATCGGCCTGTTCAACAGCAAGGCCGAGAATGTGATCAAGACCTGCCGTATCCTGATCGAGCAGCACGGCAGTGAAGTGCCGGAGTCGCGCGAAGCGCTGGAGAAACTGCCCGGTGTCGGCCGCAAGACCGCCAATGTGGTGCTCAATACCGCGTTCGGCCACCCCACCATGGCGGTCGACACGCACATTTTTCGCGTGGCCAACCGTACCCGTCTGGCGCCGGGAAAAACGGTACTGGAGGTGGAGAAGAAGCTGCTGCGCTTCGTACCCAGGGAGTTCCTGCAGGACGCCCACCACTGGCTGATCCTGCATGGCCGCTACGTCTGCACGGCCCGTAAACCCCGCTGTGGCGCCTGCATCATCGAGGACCTGTGCGAGTTCAAAGAGAAGACCGAGTATAGCGACAGTTAAGCCCGGGTTATCCCCGATTCCTGTTGATAAAACTGTTAATAGAGACTGGGAAAAACGCCCCAGACGGCGTCTTTACTGGCTTCCCTACAGATTGTCACTATATTGTCCAAATCACATTAAGTAACTGATTTGGTTATGAAATAAAAATAAAAAAAGAAAAATCAAGTATTGACTGGCAGATTTTATCAACGTCCCACCACCGCCGGTGGATAAGCTTCGGCAGCTATTATTCGGGCACACTTACCCGCGTTGAAGCACCCACTCTCACCAAAGCGGGGCAGAAGAGTAACGGCCGGGCTGCAAGCTGCTATAAGAAGGGGTTTTCAGTGCCGCTTCGGCGCACCATTGGAGGGAACGGGGAGGCTCCTTTTTGGAGCCCTGACTTACCCACACTTTCTGTTGATAAAATGGTGGATTGATTTTGGATCGATTGCTCCAGCGCCCATTCCATGCGGCTTTCAGCGATTCGTCACAAAAATGAACAATTACTATAAATTACTTTAAAATCAAATAGTTAAAAATAAACTCGGCGATCCTGAGGCCGCTACACGAAATTTGTGCACAAGCGAAAAAAACCACCGCCACCCTGTGAAAAACTTCAGCCTGTCAAGCATTGACAGGCTGATTTTCGGCAAAAAACAGCGGAAAAAATTGCCACAACTCACTCCGGCACCCTACTCCGGCAATTCGATCTCGATATGGCTGACCGGACGGCAGCAGCAGGTCAGGATCTCGTCGTCGTCGAGATCGACCAGACTGTCCTGCACCGCCTCCACTTCGCCATCCAGCAGCCGCACCTTGCAGCAGCCGCAATAGCCGCCACGGCAGTTATAGGGCGCCGGTATTTCGTTTGCTTCGAGGGTGTCGAGCAGTGAGTATTCGTGTTCGTAGAAGTAGGTCCCGTAGTTGTAGACCTTGATGCGGGGAATCCCGGACATACTGAATCCCTTGTCTGGCGGGGCCGCCAAGCAGCGACCCCGGTCTGAGTCGTCAGAGATCGAAGCCGTCAAAATCCTCGGAATCGACATCGTTGTCGATCTGCCCGACCAGATAGGAGCTGATCTCGGACTCCTGCGGCGCTACCTGCACGTTATCGCTGACCAGCCAGGCGCTCATCCACGGCAGTGGGTTCTGCCGCGCCGGGAAGATCTCATCCAGCCCCAGCGCCTTCATCCGCACGTTGGTGATGTACTCGACGTAATCGCCGAGGATGCGCGCGTTCAAACCGATCATGGAACCTTCGCTGAACAGGTAGTTGGCCCAATCCTTCTCCTGTTGTGCTGCCTCCTCGAAGATGCGGTACACCTCGGGCAGGCACTCCTGGGCGATCTGCTTGAACTCCGGATCGTCACTGCCCGCCTTCATCAGGTTCAGCATGTGCTGGGTACCGGTCAGGTGCAGCGCCTCGTCGCGGGCGATCAGGCGGATGATCTTGGCGTTACCCTCCATCAGCGCGCGCTCGGCAAAGGCAAAGGAGCAGGCGAAGCTGACATAGAAGCGGATCGCCTCCAGCACATTGACCGACACCAGCGTCAGGTACAGGGTGCGCTTCAGGTTGTGCATGCTGGCATCGATGCTCTGGCCATCGATGACGTGCACACCGGCGCCATGCACGGTATAGACGGTCACCAGCTTGATGAACTCGTCGTAGAGACGGGTCACCGATTCGGCGCGGCGAATGATCTCCGGGTTGGTGACGATCTGGTCGAATACGGTCGACGGCTCGGTCACGATATTACGGATGATATGGGTATAGGAGCGGCTGTGGATCGTCTCGCTGAAGGCCCAGGTCTCGAACCAGGTTTCCAGCTCCGGCAGCGACACCACCGGCAGGAAGGCCACGTTGGGGGAGCGCCCCTGCACCGAATCGAGCAGCGTCTGATACTTCAGGTTACTGAGGAAGATATGCTTTTCATGCTCCGGCATCGCCTGGAAATCTTTGCGGTCGGTACTCAGATCGACCTCTTCCGGGCGCCAGAAGAAGGAGAGCTGTTTCTCGATCAGTTTTTCGAAGATCGGGTATTTCTGGCGGTCATAACGCGCCACGTTGACGTTACGACCAAAGAACATAGGCTCACGAGTGGCATCGTGATCGCTGGCACTGAAAGTAGAGTAGGACATTCACCGGTTTCCTGAATGCTTAAAGCAGAGATCGCACCGCCGGTCCGACCGGACCGACGGCTTTGTTCAACCCGTTACGGGCTGGAGCGGGAACAGTACGCGGTTAGAGCTTGCACGCACCGCTTTCGCAGCCCATATCGTCGTGCTGCGCTTTGGCCCCATCGCGGGTGTTGTGGTAGTACAGCGTCTTGACGCCGTACTTGTAGGCGGTCAGCAGATCCTTCAGCAACTGCTTCATCGGCACCTTGTCGCCCGGGAACTTGCTCGGGTCGTAGTTGGTGTTGGCCGAGATCGACTGGTCGACGAATTTCTGCATGATGGCGACCAGTTGCAGGTAACCCTCGTTATTCGGGATCGACCACAGCAACTCGTACTGATCCCTCAGCTGCAGGAACTCCGGCACCACCTGCTTCATCACCCCATCCTTGCTCGACTTGACGGAAACATAGCCGCGCGGCGGCTCGATACCGTTGGTGGAGTTGGTGATCTGGGATGAGGTCTCGCACGGCATCAGCGCGGTCAGCGTGCTGTTACGCAGGCCGAATTCGCGGATATCCTCGCGCAGCGTCTCCCAGAAGTAGTGCAGCGGCTCATTGCAGAACTCATCGATATCGCGCTTGTAGGTATCGATCGGCAGCAGCCCCTGGGCATAGGTGGTCTCGTTGAATTTCGGGCACTTGCCCAGCTCCTTGGCCAGCTGATTCGAGGCCTTCAGCAGGTAGTACTGGATCGCCTCGAAGGTACGGTGTACCAGGCCGTTGGCGCTGCCGTCGGAGTAGCGGGTACCGTGCTTGGCCAGGTAGTAGGCGAAGTTGGTAACGCCAACCCCCAGGGTACGCCGCGCCATGGTGGCGTTGCGTGCCGCCGGGACCGGGTAGTCCTGGTAGTCGAGCAGGCTGTCGAGGGCGCGCACGATCAGGTCGGCCAGCTCCTCCAGCTCATCCAGGTTCTCCAGCGCACCGAGGTTAAACGCCGACAGCGTGCACAGCGCGATCTCCCCCTCCGGGTCGTTGACATCGTTCAGCGGCTTGGTCGGCAGCGCGATCTCCAGACACAGGTTGGACTGCTTGACCGGCGCCACTTTCGGATCAAACGGGCTGTGGGTGTTGCAGTGGTCCACGTTCTGGATGTAGATACGGCCGGTGGAGGCGCGCTCGGAGGCCAGCAGGCCGAACAGCTCCACCGCCTTCAGGGTCTTCTTGCGGATCGACGGATCCTGCTCGTACTTCTCGTACAGACGCTCGAACTCGTCCTGGTCGGCAAAGAAGGCGTCGTACAGTCCCGGCACCTCGTGCGGGCTGAACAGGGTGATATTGCCGCCCTTGATCAGGCGCTGGTACATCAGTTTGTTGAGCTGCACACCGTAGTCGATGTGACGCACGCGGTTCTCTTCGACACCGCGGTTGTTCTTCAGCACCAGCAGCGATTCCACCTCCAGGTGCCAGAGCGGGTAGAACAGCGTCGCGGCACCGCCGCGCACCCCGCCCTGGGAGCAGGATTTCACCGCGGTCTGGAAGTGTTTGTAGAACGGGATGCAACCGGTATGGAAGGCTTCACCATTGCGAATCGGGCTGCCCAGGGCTCGGATACGACCGGCGTTGATACCGATACCGGCGCGCTGAGACACGTATTTGACAATCGCGGACGCCGTGGCGTTGATCGAATCCAGGCTGTCGCCGGTCTCGATCAGTACGCAGGAGCTGAACTGACGGGTCGGCGTGCGTACGCCGGCCATGATCGGCGTCGGCAGCGACAGCTTGAATAGCGAGCAGGCATCGTAGAAGCGCTTGACGTAACCGAGACGCGTCTCCTTCGGGTAGCCGGAGAACAGGCAGGCGGCTACCAGCATATAGAGCAGCTGCGGGCTCTCGAACACCTCGTTGGTGACGCGGTTCTGCACCAGGTATTTGCCCTCCAGCTGCTTCACCGCGGCATAGCTGAAGTTCATATCGCGGGAATGGTCGAGATGGGCGTTCAGCGCCTCGAACTCTTCGCGGCTGTAATCGGTGAGCAGATGAGGGTCGTAGCGCTTCTCCTCGACCAGCTTGACCACATGATCGTACAGGTGCGGCGGCTCGAAGCTGCCGAAGGCACGCTTGCGCAGGTGGAAGATCGCCAGATGAGCGGCCAGGTACTGGTAGTCCGGCGCATCCTCGGAGATTAGGTCCGCGGCGGACTTGATCAGCGTCTCATGGATATCGGAGGTCTTGATTCCGTCGTAGAACTGCAGATGGGCCCGCAACTCGACCTGGGATACCGAAACGTTTTCCAGCCCTTCCGCGGCCCAGATGATCACTCGATGAATCTTTTCCAGATCGATCGCTTCGCGTCGCCCGTCACGTTTGGTAACCATCAGATCTTGCTGCATAGCCTTTCAGCCCATCCCTCTGTAATAGTCGTTGGCGGGCCGGGCAACTACGTTTACCTGACCCATCCCGCCGTTGGATTTGTGGTCGTTTCCCGATCGATTCCGGCACTGTTGCCAATAGAGCAAAAAAGCGCCAAAACACAATATCTAGTACGACTCTACGTTGTGAGCACTAAATATAGTTAGGAGCCGTTTAAATTCAAGAGTTGAAATTTGCCGTCTCCGGGTGTAGCCGGGCCCCATTTTCAAGCCCATTTCGAGGCCAGCCGCGGGCTGGCGGGCAGGGTACGGGACGGAGAATTTTTTTCCCGCCAAAAGCGATAAACGAACCCTTTCGCGCACATCAATATTGCAGCGTTGGACGCCACATTCGGCCTTTACATCGCTCGCGCCACGCACTATCATGCGCGACCTTCTGGTGAGGTTCCCGAGTGGCCAAAGGGATCAGACTGTAAATCTGACGCGCGAGCTTCGGTGGTTCGAATCCACCCCTCACCACCATCGATTTTCCCGCTCCGACACAACCGGCACGCCGTTACCAACAGCAGCGAAAACCAAGCACTCGCCTCTCGGCGGCATACCCCTATTCCACTCCACGATCGGATAACGGGCGCGCATTCGCTATACCCTCGCCTCGCCTGTACCCTAGCCTCTGCTGCCTTAACCGCTGCATTGAGCGTCACTGCGTTTAGTCGCCGCGCTCCGCCTCAGGCTTCCGGTTCATCTCCGCCGCGTCCTGTCCGTCGAAACGTCCCGCTCCGGACAACGACACCCGCCGTTCCGACATCGAGGTCCGCGCTCAACGGCGCCAGCGGTACCGCCCGGCACAACAATGCAGTACGCATACCAACCCGCACTATCCCCCAGGATCCAGCGCCAGCCCCGCCATAGCGGCACCTGTACGCTTCACTCGCAACCGGATAGCACATAAATGTCGTCGATCACCATCATCCAGGCACCAAAATAGCCCCCTGCTGCCCGATACCGGAACAGCTCGACCCTGCACTCAGGGTGCCCAGTAAACCCGCACCGGCACCTGTCGCTGCCGGAACAGCGCCCGGACCGGCATCTGCTCGACCGGCCCCGGCTCGAGCGCCCGTTGCAGCACCGTCCACTTGGCCGCGCCGTAGAGCTGCAGGATAATCTCCCGCGCCGCCAGCAGCCGCGGCAGCGTCAACGTCAGCCGCGACCAGGGC
>QKGH01000393.1 GCA_003250495.1 Marinobacterium sp. | reverse complement strand
CTGACCCTGCACAGCTGCGATATCTCCGGCAGCAGCCTCTATCTGCCCGACAGCTCGTTGCTGCCGCTGCGCGATCTGCCGATCCTGGCGCGCCTGCCGCTGCCCTGCGCCGAGCCGGCGCTGCAGCAGGCGCTGGTACTGGCCAAGAGCCGCCCCCAGGGCGCCTGCATCCAGCTGCTCGGCGGCGAAGCGCTGGATCTGAACGCACTGCGTGATCTCGGCCGCCAGTTGCGCGCCGCGCTGCTGCATAACGACTTTCCGCCGCAGCAGCCGCTGGTGCTGCTGGTGGAGAGCAACGTCGGCAAGACCCTCGGCCACTACGCCACCGACTGGGGGCAGTCGTCGCAGCGGTTGCTGGTGATCGACGAGATCCCCGACCGTCACGCCCAGTTTATCCACATCGGCCAACCCCACCAGCAGGTGGTGCCGGTGTCCTTCTTTGGCATCAGATAACGGATTTGGAGACCCGCCATGTACAGTCTGCCCGAACTGCGCTCCCTCGACGCCATCCCTGTACCCGAGCCCCGGCCGGAACAGCCCTACGAGATCCTGTTGCTGCAGCAGCGCTATCGCTTTCGCAACCTGAAGCACCTGCTGGGGGCGGCGGATATCAGCAAGGCGGGAGAGCGCATGGCCGGTCTGGCGGCGGCTGATGAAACCGAGCGCGAGGCGGCGCGCAGCCTGCTGTCCGGGCTGACGTTGCAGCACCTGTACGACCATCCACTGACCGACCAGCGCGGCCGTATCGACAGCGTCATGCGCGTCAACTACGACATCGACCTGCCGCTGTTCGCCGAGATCTCCGGGCTGACGCTGGGGCAGCTGAAGGACCGGCTGCTGGCGAGCAAAGGGGCGGAGATTCGCCGCATCGGCACGGCGCTGACCGGAGTGATGGCATCGGCCCTGACCAAGCTGCTCGACGTGCATGAGCTGATCCTGCTCGCCAAGCGGCTCAAGTCCGGCGCCGCGGCCAAGGCGCGCACCCGGGTCGGCCTGCCCGGGACCCTGTCGTCACGGCTGCAGCCGAACCATCCCACCGACAACCTGGCCGGGATCACGCTGCTGACCTACGCCGGGCTGTCGATGGGCGCCGGCGATGCGTTGCTGGGACTGAACCCGGCGATCGATACGGTGGATAACATCAGCGCCACGCTGCACCACCTGGACAAGCTGCGCCGCGACACCGGGGCGCCGACGCAGATCTGCGTGCTGTCCCATATCAAGACCCAGATGGCCTGCCTGGAACAGGGTGCACCGGTGGAGATCATGTTCCAGAGTCTGGCCGGTACCGAGCGCACGCTGACCGACGAGTTCGATGTCACCGTCGAGCTGCTCGACCGCGCCTGCCGGCTGATGGCGCAGCGCGGTGCCCTGCACGATGAGGCGGCGGAGAACGTTATGTACTTCGAAACCGGCCAGGGCAGCGAGCTGACCTACAACAAACATGACGGCATCGACATGGCCACCTGCGAGGCGCTCTGCTACGGCTTGGCGCGGCGCTACCAGCCGTTCATGGTCAACAACGTCACCGGTTTCATCGGCCCGGAGACCCATCTCGACAACTTCGAGATGGCCTACTCCTGCCTGCAGGACCACCTGATGGGCAAACTGCTTGGGTTGCCGATGGGGATGGCACCCTGCTTCACGCTGCACTCGCGGGTCACCGCCGAGGGGCAGCAGATGGCCACCGAGCTGTTGACCGCGGCCGGCGCCAACTTCTTCATGGATGTCTATCTCGGCAACGACCGCATGCTGGCCTACTTCGATACCAGCGGCCACGACGACCAGACCCTGCGCGAGATCCACGGCCTGGAACCGGCGCCGGAGTACCTGGCCTGGGCGCTGGCGCGCGGCATCTTCAGCCGTGATGAGGAGGGGCAACTGCAGCGCGGGCCGAACTGGGGCAGGCCGGAGCAGTTCTGCCATTCGGAACTGGATTACCAGCGCCTGCTGGAGTCGGTGCCGGCGGCCTACGGCTTCGACAACGCCGGTCCGCGCCCGGCCGACCAGGTGTCGCGCCTACTGCGCAGCAACCAGGCGATCGCCCGCCAGGCGATCTACTCCGATCTGCGGCCCGAGACCCTGGCCGAGCTGGGACCGCTGCGCTGGCTACAGAGTCGGGCCACGGAGCGGGAGATCCATCTGGGCAACCCGGAGCTGGGTGCCTGGCTCAGCGATGCCTGTCGTGACAGCCTGGGGGTGGAGCATAACCAGGTGCAGATCGTCATCTCCGACGGTCTCAGTGCCGAGGCGGTGCACCACAATCTGCCGCAGTTGTTGCCGGTGCTGCAGGACGGGCTGGCGAGCCGGCACTACACGCTCGGGCAGACCGCGATAGTCCCCTTTGGCCGGGTCAAGCTGGCCGAGGATATCGGTGATACGCTGCAGGCGCGGGTGGTGGTGATGCTGATCGGCGAGCGGCCGGGTGGCGATGCGCTGGCCTCGCGCAGTCTGTCTGCTTATCTGGCCTATCGCCTGACTCCGGAGCAGCAGCCCGAGGCGGCGCTGGCCAGCGGCAACGCCGCTATCCGCTGGGAGTACACGGTGATCTCCAATATCTACAGCGCCGGCCTGCCGCCACTGGAGGCGGGCAGCGTCATCGCCGAGAAGGTGATGCAGATGCTGCACTACGGCGCCGCCGGTAACCGCCTGGAGGCGTTGTTGAAACAGAGTGCGGCGTAGAGATGAAAACCTGCCGCTGGCATAACCGGCGGCAGGCAGGGGGGGCACTGCGGGGCGGTCGGTTACGCCAGCTTCTCGATCACATCGGCATAGCGTTCTGCGAACGGCATGAAGCGGGTGCTGGCTTCGTCACTGCACTGGATGCCACCGGTCTTGATGTCGTAGATCCAGCCGTGCAGGTAGACCTTGCCGGTGGCCATCTTGGCCGCGACCACCGGATGGGTGCGGATATGCTGCACCTGTTGCAACACGTTCAGCGCGATCGCTTCGTCCAGGTAGCTGCTGTCCAACGCCTGGTTCCACGGGATGTCATGACGTTCACGGATGATCTCCAGCGCCGAGCGGCAGTGTCCCAGCCACTCCTTGACGTGGGGCAGCCCCTGCGCCTTGACCGCATTCATATCCAGGGCGCCCTTGATCGCGCCGCAGTCGGTATGGCCGCAGATGATGATATGGCGCACCCCGAGTACCGCCACCGCATACTCGATGGAGGCGGTCATGCCGCCGGTCGCCGCGGCATGGGGCGGGACGATATTGCCAGCATTGCGGCAGATGAACAGGTCGCCGGGTTCTGAGCCGGTCACCATATTCGGGTCGATGCGGGAATCGGAGCAGGTGATAAACAGAATCTCGGGGCGTTGCCCAACCGCCAGTTCGCCGAACAGGTCTTTGTTTTTGGGGTAGGTATATTGCTGAAAATGCAGCACGCCTTTAACCAGTTTTTCCACGAAAGCTCCCCTGACTTAAGTCGATAAGTTGAGTTTAACGGTTGGTTATAAGAGTACGTCAGTAGGCGCAGATTCTCATCTCTTTTCTATGCCTTATCCAGGCCGTCAGCGCTTCCAGTCCGAGGGGCTGGAACCGGTGGAGGGGGACATGAGTACAAAAAATTTGCGCCGGCGCGCAGGGTTTTGCGTTCACTCCGGTGTAACCGATGTAGACAACCGGATTCCCCGGTTGCGACAGGGGGGGAGAGTGAGCGTGAACACAGCGAATAGATTCCGGGCCAAACCCGCAACGCTGCTGGCCGGGGTGCTGGTTGTCACCGGCAGCTACTGGTTGGCCTTGCCCGCGGCGGCGGGCCAGGGGCGGTTTTTCCAGCGCACCGATGCCAACGGCGACGGGGCGATCCAGCTCGAGGAGCTGTCCGCCCTGCGCGGCGAGATGTTCGAGCGGCTGGACCGGGACGGCGACGGCTATGTCACAGCCGCGGAGCTGCAGCAGGCGCGGCAGCGGGCGGCGGCGAATCAGGCAACGCTGTTGCAGCGGGCCGACGGCGATGGCGACGGGCGGGTATCGCGGCAGGAGTTCCTGCAGGCGCCGATGCCGCTGTTCGAACGGGCCGACGGCAATGGCGATGGTGCGCTGACCGCGGATGAGTTCCGCCAGTTCATCAGCCAGGTACGCCAGTCCCGCTAATCCGCCCCCCGAACGATTTGAAGGAGCATCCCTATGAACACCTCGATCAAGTATCGTCTCCGTATTCTCGCTGCCCTGGCTCTGGCTGGCACCTTAACTCCCCCGGTCCTGGCCGGCGGTGCCGGCGTACAGCGCAGTTGGAGCGGCCCCAATGGCAACAGCGTGCAGAAGCAACTGATGCTGGAGGATGGAACGCTGACCCGGCAGGTGCAGCGTAACGGCGCCGCGGGCGGCAGCAGTTCGGTAACGCGCAGCGGCAGCCCGGGGCAGTGGACAGTGCAGCGCAGCGGACCGCAGGGGAACACGTTGCAACGCTCGAACAGCGTGACCCGGGACGAAAACGGCGTGCAGGTGGAGCGCCAGGCCAGCGGACCGGGCGGCGGCTCGCGCAGCGTCAACCGCAGTTGGAGTGCCGGTGAGTAGATGGTCTAACGCGTATGGATAGCGGCGACACGGACGACCGCCTGCTGCAGCGTATCGGCGCGGGGGAGCGGCAGGCCTTCGCCGTGCTGACGGAGCGGCATCTGGACCGGGTCTACCGGCTGGCGCTGCGGGTGCTGGGTCGCTCCGCCGATGCCGAGGAGGTGGCCCAGGAGGTGTTCCTCCAGGTGTGGCAACGGGCGGACCGCTGGCGGCCCGGGCGGGCGCAGTTTTCGACCTGGCTCTACCGCGTGACGTTGAACCGGGCGCTGGATTATCGTCAGCGTGCGGGGCCGGAGCACGCCGTCTGGGACGAGAGCGTGGCGCCCGGCGATCCGGTCCCTCCGGCGGAACAGGCGCTGGAGCAGGCCGCCCGGCGACAGCAGATCGAGCGTGCGCTGGCCGAGCTGCCGCTGAACCAGCGCACGGCGATGAGCCTGACCTATGACAGTGGGTTGAGTAACGCCGCGGCGGCGCAGGTGATGCAGATCTCGGTCAAGGCGCTGGAGGCGTTGCTGGTGCGGGCCCGGCGCGCATTGCGCGAGCGGCTGGCCGCCGAACTGATAGAGAAGTAGGAGTACGGTGATGAAATTGACCCAGTTCCAGCAACTGCTCGAACGCAAGGGCAGCGAGCTGTCCGCCTGGCCGGTGTGGCAGCGCCACGGCGCGCGGCGGCTGTTGCGCCGTTCCGTCGCGGCGCAGGAGTGCTATCGCCAGGCCCGGCAACTGGACCACTGGTTGACGCACAGTCTGCGCGAGTCGGCGCCGTTGCCCGCCGGCCTGCGCGAGCGTATCGGCGCCATCCCGCTGCAGATGCCGCCGCCGGCGCCCGCCCGCCGCGGGTGGCAGCCGACGCCGCGGCTGTTGTGGGAGCTGGCTGGCGTGACGGCGGTATTGCTGCTCTGTATCGGCTTCTTCGTCGGCGCCGGCAGTCCGTTCGATGTGGCCGCCGGGCCGGACCTGGCCAGCCTGGCCTATGGCGAGATACTGCTAGGAGGGTTGCTGCCATGAGCCGGCGCATGCAGTGGCTACTGGGGGGGCTACTGGCGTTGTCGCTGGCGGCCAACCTGTTCTTCGGCGGTTTGCTGCTGGGGCGCACGTTTTCCGGGACCCAGGTGCCGCTGGCCGAGCAGGGGGTGCAGCGCTTCCTGCAGACCCTGCCGGAGCAGGCGCGGCCGCTGTTGCTGACGGCGTTGCTGGCGCACCGGGAGGAGATCCGCACGCAGTTGCGCGATATCGCCGCCGCCCGGCAGCGGATTGCAGCGTTGATCGCGGCGCCGGAACCCGACCGGGCGCAGCTGCAGGCGGCGTTTGCCGGTTTGCAGGCGCGCACCGCCGATGTGCAGCGACTGCTGCACCGGGTGCTGCTGGAGGCGGCCCTGCAACTGCCGCCCGAGGTGCGCGCGCAATGGCGCCTGCGTTGGGAGTCGAAACTGGGCGGTTTCCCGGCGCTGTTGCCGGGCGCGGACGCTTAGGAGGAGCCCCCGGCGCCGGAGGAACTCTCGGAGTTGGCGGAGTTTGCAGCGCGCTCGGCGGGATCGAAGGAGACCTGGCAGCGCAGGCCCGCCGGCAGGGCGAGCGATTCGTTGGGTAGGTCCAGGCGTACGCCGACGGTGCCGCTGGCGGCGTCGAACACCGGATCGATCACCTTGATCCGGGCGCGGTACTCGCCCTCGAACGGCGCGACGGGGCGCACCGTGGCGAGCTGGTCGACACTGAGACTCTGGTACAGGGCGATGGGGATGAAGGTCTCCACATGCAGCGGATTCAGGTTGACCAGCTGGATGATGTGGGAGTCCTCGGTGACGAACTCCCCGGCGGAGAGCGCTTTTTCGGTCACCACCCCGCTCTCGGGGGCGCGGATGGTCCGCAGCTCCAGGTCGGCCCTGGCGCGCGCCAGCTCCATCTGCGCCGCACGCTGCTCCAGTCGAGTCCGGGCCAGCTCGCGGCTCTGGACCCGGTAGTCGGAGCGCAGCTCATCCAGCTGTTGCATGGAGATGGCCGCGGTCTGCGCCAACTTCTCGGCTCGTTGGAAGGTTTTCTCGCTCATCGCCAGCTGCTCGCGCTGCCGCTCCACCACCGCATTACTGCCGGCGCGCAGCTCCAGCAGCTTGACGGTGGCCTGCTCCACCGACGCCTTGACCCGGGCGATCACCTGCCCCTGTTCGACGCGGTCGCCACGGTCGACCTTCACCTCTTCGATGATGCCGCGTACCGGACTGGCTACCTTGATCCTGGCCGAGGGCTCGATGACGCAGTCGTAACGCTCGCTGTCGGCAGCCGCCTGGGCCAGGGTGGGCAGCAGCGTGGCAAGCAGTGCGGTCGATATCAGCAACGGGCGGGGCAGGCGTGACATAACAGCTCCTTTTTGCTGTTGCGCGGGACGGGTTAAGACCGTGTTAAACACTAGTCGCCACCCCGGCGGATGGCAACCGCCGCCTTACGGCTCCAGCCAGTCTCGGATCGCCTGCAGCGCGTCGGATTCCTCGTGCAGCGCCGCCACCGCGCCGCTGCAGAAGTGGCGGTCGTAGGGGATGAAGGCGTTGCGGTCGTAGCGGCTCGGCTCGGCGGGGTCGATGTAGAAGATGGTGGCGGCGCCGTTGCTGCCGTAGTGCGCTTCGGCACAGAAGGCGATCACCTGCTCGCTGCTGCCGACCACGACGACCAGGTCCTGCTCGGTCAGGGCGTTCATCAGTGTGAACAGCTCGTGGTAGACCGGTGCGGTCTCGCCGAAAAACACCACGTTGGGCTTGAAGTGGCGCGGATGCGCGCGGTAATCGAACGCCTCGTAGCCGAGCGCCAGTATCTCCCGGCTGCGCAGGTCGACCAGTTCCAGCAGGTTGCCGTGGATATGGCGCACGCGGGGACTGCCGGCGCGCTCGTGCAGGTCGTCGATATTGGTGGTCATCAGCACCACCCGCTCGCCGTAGCGTTGCTGCAGTGCAGCGATGGCGCGGTGGGCCGGATTGGGTTCGACGCCGGCCAGTTTCTCGCGGCGCTGGTTGTAGAACTGGTGTACCAGTTCGTAGTTGTGCTCGAAGGTGTCGATATGACAGACATCCTCGATGCGGTGGTTCTCCCACAGCGCGCCCTGGCCGGTGCGGAAGGTCGGTACGCCCGATTCGGCGGAGATGCCGGCGCCGGTAAAAAAGATAACCCGTTTCATCTGCGGACTCCTGGCTGCTCAGGTCGTTATAGATAACAGAGTCGGTGCCCCGGCGACAGGGCGGATGGTTTGACCCTGTCGTCGGGCGACGGTTAATCTTGCGCTGCAACAGGAGGTTGGGGGCATGCAAGGGAGGTGCGCACTGCTGTTCTCGGCTGCCATTCCGACGCTCCTGTGCTGCGCGATCCGCTCATCGATGGAGACCGAGGATGAAAGAGCACCAGCTACTGTTCCAGGCGTTGCATGACAACCTGTCCCAGGCGATCGTCGGCAAACAGCGGGCCCTGACGCTGGGGCTGATCGCGCTGATGTGCCGCGGCCACCTGCTGCTGGAGGATGTGCCCGGCCTCGGTAAGACCATGCTGGCGCGGGCGCTGGCGAAGAGCATCGACCTCGATTTCCGCCGTATCCAGTGTACCCCCGACCTGATGCCCTCCGATATCACCGGGGTGTCGATCTTCAATCAGCAGGAGCGCCGTTTCGAGTTCATGCCGGGGCCGGTGTTCTGCAACATCCTGCTGGCCGACGAGATCAACCGCACCTCCCCGCGTACCCAGTCCAGCCTGCTCGAGTGCATGGCCGAGTACCAGGTGACGGCGGAGGGGGTGACCCGGGCGCTGCCCGAGGTGTTCATGGTGATCGCCACCCAGAACCCGGTGGAGTTCCACGGCACCTACCCGCTGCCCGAGGCGCAGCTGGACCGCTTCTTCATGCGCCTGTCGATGGGCTACCCCGACCGCAGCGCCGAGATCTCCATCCTGCAGCAGCAACAGCACGGCCACCCGATCGACCAACTGCAACCGGTACTGAGCATCCCCCAGTTGCGCCAACTGCAGCAGGCGGTGGAGCAGGTCCATGTGGCCGATTCGATACTCGGCTATATCGCCGACCTGGTGCACGCCAGCCGCCAGCATCCCGACCTGGAGCTGGGGGCGAGCCCGCGCGGGGCGCTGGCACTGATGAAGGCGGCCAAGGCGGCGGCGCTGGTGGATGGTCTCGGCTACGTGACGCCGGATCAGGTGATCCGGGTGGCCGAACCGGTACTGGCGCACCGCCTGATCCTGAGCCAGGCGGCGCGGATGAAGCAGCGCACCGAGGCGGAGGTGGTTTACGCGCTGATCGAGCAGGTCGCGGCGCCGGTGCTGTCGCCGGCCGAACGGCTGTGACCGGCAGCGGCTCGGCGCGCTGGTGGCGCACCCCCGGCCCCTGGCTGGCGGTGCTGGTCGCGGTGGTCTATCTGGCGGCCTGGAACACAGGCACCTTGGCGCTGTATCAGTTGGCGATGCTGTTGCTGGCGACGCTGCTGGCCGGTTACCTGCTGCCGCGCTTCAACCTGCGCGGCATCGAGGTGAGCCGGGAGCTACCCCGGGAAACGGTCGAGGGCGAGCAGATCGAAGTCCGGCTGAGCCTGCGGGCCAACGGCCTGTTGGCGCGCTACATGCTGCAGGTGCGCGACCGCCTGCCGTTTCTCGAGCGCCCCGACTACCCGGTGCTGATCGCCCGTCTGGCCGGGGTGCGCGAGTACCGTTACCCGATCGAATGCGAGCGCCGTGGCATCCACCGCCTCGGGCCGCTGTCGGTACGCTCCGAATTTCCGCTGGCGCTGCTCAACGTGGAGCGCCAGATCGATAACAGCGCCAGCACGATCACCGTGCTGCCGCGGCCGTTTCCGTTGCGCCGGCTGGCGCTGTCCGGGGCGGCCGGATTTCCCACCGGGGGGCATCAGGTCGCGGCGGTTAGCCGGGGCCAGGACAGTTTTGCCGGCATCCGCGAATACCGCCGCGGCGACAGCATGCGCCATATCCACTGGCGCGCCTCGGCGCGGCGCGATGAGTGGATAGTGCGCGAGTACGAGCAGGTGGAGAACGCCGAACTGGTACTGGTGTTGAACACCTGCCGCCGCGACAACGTCGGCCGCGGGCGCGAGAGCAGTTTCGAATATGGCGTGCGCATCGCCGCCTCGCTGGCCCGTTTCGCCACCGATAACGGCCACAAGGTCGGGCTGTTCCGGCAGCAGCGGGAGCAGCTGCACTGGCTGCCGCCGGATGCCGGCGAGACCCACTACCGTCATCTGCTCGAACATCTGGCGGCGACCGAGGCGGACGGCGAGGGGGACTACGGGCAACTGGTCGCAAGCGCGGCGCTGCTGGCCGGGCGCCAGTGCCGGCTGGTGCTGTTCCATACCCTGAACTCATCGATGCCGGAGGGCTGGACATCGCTGCCCGGGCGCGCCGAACGGGCGCCGCTGCAGGTGCTGTTCGATGCCGCCAGCTTTCGCGGCGACGCGCGTATCGCCGCGGGTCTGGCCACGCGGGCCGGCGAGCTCTACTGGGTCCGCGCCGGCGACAATCTGACCGAGGTGTTCGAGCGATGAGCAGGGCGCAGCAGGCACAGACGCCGCCGGCGTTGACACCGGCGATCTATTTCTCCCTCTGGCTGCTGCTGACCCTGGTCGAACTGGGCTGGAGCGGCCCGGGCGCGGTGCTGTTGAGCCCGATGACGGCGCTGGCGCTGCTGGCCGGCAACAGCTACAACCGTCGTCCCCGGCGCTGGATCGAACGCCTGAAAACCTGGCTGATGATTATCGCGCTGCTGCTGTGCGTGCTGACCCTGTTCAGCGGTCGGTTGCTGGCCAGCATGATGCTGCTGGTACAGCTGGCGTTGATCGCGCTGTGCATGACGCTGACGCTGCGGCGGGAGGTGTTCATCCTGCTGCTGGCGTCGGTGGGACTGGTGTTTTACGCCGCCGGCTATGCCGCCGCGTTCAATATCCGGATGCTGTTGCCGCTGCACCTGACCGCCGCCGTGCTGGTGTTGATGCAGCTGCAGGGTGCCCGGGTGCGGGCGACGATGCGCCGCCATGACGGTCGCGGCGGACTGCTGGCGCTGGTGCCGGTCGTGCTGTCGGTGGCGGGGCTGAGCCTGTTGCTGTACTGGCTGTTGCCGC
>QKGH01000282.1 GCA_003250495.1 Marinobacterium sp. | reverse complement strand
GCAACGGATTCAACCAAGAGGCATAACGCCATGCGGATATTACGCTTGTTCAAGAAGGATCTGGCCCGCGAGGTGGGCGACTGGGTCGGTGCCGGCCTGATCGACCGCCACCAGGCCGAAGCGATTCTGGCGCGCTACGGCACCAGTCTGGCGGGAGGGCAGGGCAGCGCCTTCGGTTACTACGTGCTGACCGCGCTGGCGGCACTGTTCGGCGGGCTGGCACTGATCCTGATCCTGTCCCACAACTGGGACGAGATTCCGCGCCTGGTGCGGATGCTGGGGCTGGTCGGGCTGACCCTGACCGTCAACCTGATCGGCGGTTACCAGCTGCTGCGCGAACGCCCGCGGGCCGGTGCGATCTGGCTGTTCTTCGGTGGCATCAGCTATGGCATGTCGATCATGCTGATCGCGCAGATCTACCATCTCGGCGAGCACTTCCCCGACGGCATCTACTGGTGGGCGCTGGGGGTGCTGCCGCTGCTGTGGCTGACCCGTTCGCGGCTGATCGCGTTGCAGGCGCTGGCGCTGGCGACAGTGTGGCTGAGCACCGAGGCCCAGACCGGTTTCTTCCCGGCCAGTTATCCGCTGTTTGCGCTGGCCAGCCTGTGGCTGGTGTGGCAGCACAAGCATTCGGCGCTGATCTTCCTGGCGGCGCTGGCCGGACTGGTGGCCTGGCTCAACCTGCTGCTGTCCTGGGCGGCGGGCGATTGGCTGCGCTACGACGCCTTCGTCGACCAGCTGCCGCTGACCGTGGCGCTGGGGCTGGCAATGGCGGGGCTGGCCTGGTGGTTGATGCGCCGCGACTATCCGCAGGGCGACGAGTCCCGGCCGCTGCAGCGCGATTATGGTCAGCTGTTGCACCTGTACCTGCTGCGCGGCGCGATCCTGACCCTGCTGATCCTCAGCTACAGCGAGTTCTGGCAGGAGCTGCTGCGCAGCGACTATCTGCTCGGCATTTTCAATCCGCTGCTGCTGGCGCTGGCGACGCTGGTCGGGTTCGCCCTGGCGCGCCCGTCCGGACCCGGCGCATCCGGTCCGCTGCTGTTGAACGGCGCCTTCTTTACCCTGGCCGCGCTGTGCGTGCAGCAGCACTGGCTCAGCGCCGGCAGCCTGGCGGTAGCGACCAACCTGGTGCTGATCCTGACCGGGATCTGGCTGATCCGGCGCGGGGTCGACGATGCGGTGACCCACTTCTTCTATACCGGTATCGGCGTGTTGCTGCTGACCGCACTGCTGCGCTACTTCGACCTGATCGGCGACTACATCGGCGGCGCCGTGCTGTTCCTGGTGGCGGCGCTGGTGCTGCTGGGGGCGGCACGCTACTGGCGCAGCCGTACCCTGGCCGGCGCTATGGGGAATGCACAGACGGAGGGACGTCAGGATGTTTAAGGCTAGCGAAACCGTGGCGCTGCCACGGAAAAAGTATCTCTTGCTCGGCCTGGCGCTGACCCTGCTGCTGCAGCTGGGGGTACTGGCGACCGAGTATCTGAGTTCGATCTGGCCGCTGCGCTATGGCCAGCCGGTGCTGCTGAAAACCGAGCCGGTGGACCCGCGCAGTCTGTTCCGCGGCAACTATGTGCGGCTGAACTATACGATCTCGCAGATCGACGCCCAGCTGGCCGACGCACCGTTCCGGCGCCATGAGGTGGCCTACGTGGCGTTGCAGCCGCAGGGGCGCTATCACGTCGCCAGTGCACTGCTGCACCAGCCGCCGGCGCAGGGACCGTTCATCCGCGGTCGCATCCGCTGGGGCGGGGGCGACCGCTACTGGATCGATTACGGTATCGAGGCCTATTTCATGCCGAAGGAGAAGGCGCTGGCGGCGCAGTCGGCGGTACGCGAGAAGGAGGCCTGGGCGCAGGTGTTTCTGCTCGACAACGGCCGGGCGGCCATCGCGGAGCTGCTCTGCGACGGCGGCTGTCGCGTGGAACGGGAGGGGGCCGCCGGGGGCTGAGTCCGGCACACTGATAACGATATCCAGCGGGCCGGCGATCTGTCGGCCCGTTTGTTATCGTGCTAGCGCTCGTTGGCCTACAACTCTTCCCGGTCGGCCAGCTCCTGATCAGCCAGCTCCTGGGCCGCCAGCACCCGTGGCAGGTTGCCCTCGATCCAGTCGGCCAGCGTCGCGACATGCGCTGCCACCTCGTCGCCCAGCGGGGTCAGGCTGTACTCCACGTAGGGCGGCACCACCGGATGGGAGACGCGGCGCACAAAACCGTCGTGTACCAGCGCCTGCAGGCTCTGCGCCAGCATCTTCTCGCTGACCCCGCCCATCTTGCGGCGCAGCTCGCTGAAGCGGTGCGTCCCCTCGCGCAGTGCGATCAGGATCAGCACCCCCCAGCGGCTGCAGACATGCTTCAGCACATCGCGCGAAGGGCAGGGGGCGGCGAACAGGTCGCCTTCGGCCAGTTTGCCGCTGAGGCTGGCGGCTGTACCTGTATCTGTGCCTGGATGCATCGCGAATCCTCCCGGATAGGACTTTAATACTTACCTTTTTGTACGTACTTACTAAAAGTTAGCATGGGTATTATGCTGGCGTCATCTGTTTAGTTATCCCCTTAATCTTTTAGCGAACGATTCGACAGGAGAACAAGATGATTGCCATTACCGGAGCATCCGGCCAACTGGGCCGACTGGTTATCGCCGAACTGCTGCACAGCGTACCGGCCGCCGAGCTGGTGGCGGTGGTGCGTAATCCCACCAAGGTAGCGGATCTGGCCGCGCAGGGTGTCCAGGTGCGCCAGGCCGACTACGGCGATGTTGCCGCACTTGAGGCTGCCTTCGCCGGTGTGGATAAGGTGCTGCTGATCTCCTCCAGCGAGGTG
>QKGH01000413.1 GCA_003250495.1 Marinobacterium sp. | reverse complement strand
GGCAGTGCCGGGCTGCTATCGGGACCGTTCTGGGGCCGTTTCGCCGATCTGTCGAGCCGGCGCGTGATGATCTGGGGGGCGCTGATCACCGCCGCGCTGGGGATCCTGGTCTATCTGGCCAGCCGTTTCGCGCCCGCGCTACTCGAACTGTTCTGGACCCTGCCACTGGCCTACTTCGTGCTCAGCATCGCCCATCACGGTGTGCGCATCGGGCGCAAAACCTACGTCGTAAACCTGGCCGAAGGTAACCGGCGCACCGACTATGTCGCCGTCGGCAATACGGTGATCGGCATCCTGCTGCTGGCGATGGGGACGATCGGTACACTGGCGGCCTGGCTCGGCATCAGCGGCATCATCCTGCTGCTGTCGCTGATGGGCCTGATGGGTGCGCTGCTGGCGACCACCCTGCCGGAAACACTTTGAGGCACGGGATCAGGCCGGCGTGTCCGGATCCGTCGCGCCATCCGGCCGGTCGGCGTTAGCGCCGTTAGCGGGCTTGCCAGCCCGATCCGACCTGTCGCCTTGTTCGGTCTTGTCGGCACCATCGATCAGGCCCTGGGCCTGCGCCTCACGCAGGGCCTCCTCGGCGCGGAAACGGGCTTTGAGGACGCGTCGGTATGAATGTTCAACCTGAGCCTTCAGTCGATCAATCTCGTCGCTATTGGCATCGACTTTACCCGAAGCATTTTCATATTTTGATTTTGAATCGTTGTAATCGCCTTCCGTCAATTCGACCACTCTGGCGGTATCGATCACCGCATCGAGTAGGCGGACATTGTCGGCGATCTCACCCTCCTCCGGTTCGGCATCCAGCTCGATATCGTGCGCGGCGAGCACCATCAGCGTCGGCGGCAACGGCCCCAACACCTCGTTGAGCGAGTTGCCGAACGGGTCCAGCGGCAGGTTGTGCTGCAGTCGCATCGGCATCATCACCAGCGCCGCATCGCTGGAGTGCTGGTGTAGCAGCTCGCTGCCGCTGCCCTCCACGACACAGGGCTCGGCATCGATCCGCACCTCCTCGAGCAACGCCTTCAGCTCGGTGTAGATATCGCCCTGCTGGACCTCCGGTGCCAACGTCAGCACCCGGATGCTCGCCCCGCGCCAGTCGGCGCTGCGGGTCATCAGGTGGGCCAGGAGCAACATCAGGTGCCCTGTCGCGCCGCCCCACCACCAGACATCGATACGCCGCTGCCGCGGCTGGATCGACTCCAGCCGCTTCCACTCCGCGTCTTCGCCATCCAGCACCAGCAGGCTCAGCCCCAGCCGGTAGGCGGTGCGCAGATGACGCCCGAAGCGTTTTTCCGCGAACAGATCCTCGGCACCGGGGCGATGTTCCAGCCAGTTGAGCAGGATCAGGTTGGCGCGCAGCGGCCCCAGCCCGAAGCTCTGCACCAGCGTATGCAGGCCGCTGTCGAGGTCGCTGATGGTCAGCACCAGCGGGAAGGCTTCGACCTCGAGCCGGCGGATATCGCTGCGCAGCTCGTCGGTGGCGACCTCGCGTTCCTTCAGCGCCCGTAGGTCGCGGCCATAGAGCATCCGTACCGCCGTCACGAAGCCGCTGTCCCCGCCCAGGCTATCGGCCAGCTTCAGCAGCGGAAAACGGCGATGGCTGCTGTCGGAGAACAGCAGGATATTGGGCCGCCAGTCGCGCGGATGCTCGGGCTCATCGGCCACCTCGAGCAGGTGGGCACGGATTCGCTGCAGATGGTAGGAGCGCCGGCCGTCGGCCCAACGCGCCTGGGGTACGGTGCGGCGCAGGTAGAAATAGATCGCCAGCAGCAACGTCAACGCCAGCAGTCCAGCTACCAGGTCGATCGCCAGCATCGCGCCGAAGCAGGCCAGCGCGCCGGCCAGGCTGACCTTGGGATGGAAGAAGCGGAAGCGGGGACGGAACGACGGGCTGGCGGCGCTCGCCTCGAAGAAGGTGGCGTAGTTGATCAGCCCGTAGGAGATCAGGAAGAACATCGAGACCACCGGTGCGATCAGATCCAACTTGCCGATACTGATCGTTATCAGTGCCACGGCGCCGCTGAGCAGGACCGCACGCCGCGGATTGTTCTGCGGCCCGGTCCCCCGTGCGAAGGGGCGCAGGAAGCCGAACAGGCGGTCCTCCGCCAGCGATTGCAATATCCGCGGCGCGCCGAGGAACGAAGCCATCGCCGACGACAACGTCGCCGCGATCACACCGATGACGATCAGTGCCGGCAACGCGGCCACCCGCTGCATCGCCGCATAGTCGCTGACCAACACCGGGCCCGGTAATGACGCCGCGAACACCAGCGCCGCCGCCAGGTAGATCAGGATCGACAGCCCCACCGCCGTCAGCGTGCCGCGCGGCAGACTACGCCCGGGATCTTTCAGGTCGCCGGACATGCTGACCCCCTGGGTAAACCCGGTTACCGCCGGAAAGAACAGTGCAAACAGCACCCAGAACGACTGCTCCGGGGTCCCGGCCTGCCAGTTGGCCTGCAACTGGCTGAAGCTGAGGTGTTGTATCCCGCCGATGAAAAAGGAGAGCAGTGCCAGCCCCAGCAGGGTCATGACCAGATATTGGAAGCGCGTTGCCCAGTCCGCTCCCAGCCAGGCCAGCGCGAACAGCGCCAGCGCCGCCAGCGCCGCCACCGGTTTGACCATACCGGCCAGCGCCGAGGGCAGCAGATCGACCACCACCTCGGCAAAACCGATACAGTAGAAGCCGACCGACACCGCCTGTGCCAGGAACAGCACCATTCCGATAGCGCCGCCGAACTCCTGCCCCAGGGTCCGCGAGATCAGGTAGTAATCACCGCCGCGCTTGACATGCAGGTTGGTCGCCACCGCCGATAACGACAGGCTCGTCAGCACCGAGATCAGGTTCGCCAGCAGCAGGATCAGCAGCATCTGCCCGAGCCCCGCGGCACCGACCACGTAACCCAGGCGCATGAACAGGATGATGCCGAGGATAGTCAGGATACTGGGGGTGAACACGCCGCCGAAGGTTCCCAGTGTCCCCAGCCCCGGATTCCCCGCCGGCCGCCCCGGCGCCGGCTTGCTCCCCGCTGCAGCCTCGTATCCCGCGCTCATCCACTCGCCTCCTCTGCCGACTCAGGGTGTACTGAGTCGCTCCAGTGTGCATGGCGCTGAGCGCAATTGCTATCGCAATGCAGCATTTCCTCCATGCCAGTCAGAGCGCCCCTATTCGGTGCAAAAACAACCCAAATCTAGCACCAATACTGTGCACGTATTGTTTTAATCATGACAAAAATACTCACCATCTACGTCGATCTCCAGTTTTTGATACAAATTTGGGCGTTGTATATTTAATCGTCAAAATGTTGCCCTATAATGCGCCGCGACCGACACCCAGAACCGGGTTGCCGTCTCCAGTCCCGGTTCGCGGATAAATACGCTTCGACATCTAACAGGACAATAACGATGATCACCGCGCAACTGCTGCCTGCCTCCCACCCCACCCTGCGTTTCGATGGCACTATCGGCTACACCATCGAGGGCGATGTCGCCCAGTTGAATGCCGATCTTGCCGTACTCGACCAGCAGTCGTTACAGGAGCAGCAGTATGCGCTGCAGCTCTGGGCCTGCACCGAACCATTCAGCGGCACCGCCCTGCACGGCACCAAGATCGCCGAAATCCCCGTTGCGACCGACCAGGCCTCCCATATCGATGCCCAGGCCCTGGCCCTGCTGCCGGCCGGACGGCAGGATTACACCATGGTAATGGCGCTGACCGGCACCGACACCCAGGGGGCCATCCAGCTGCACGACTACACCATCTTCAACAACCGCCAGCTGTTCAGCCAGCCGCAGCTGGAGGGGCGGATCGACTGCCAACTGCATGACGACCGCGCCCAGATCACGATTGAGGCTATCGCCAACCCGCGCGCCAGCGATAACCTGTCCGGTTCGCTGAGTCTGGAACTCTGGGCCCTGGATGCCCCCTACGAGGGTGGCGCGTTCTGTGGTTTCGAATTGGCCCGCACCGATCTGGGAACCCTGAACGGCGGTTGCGAATGGCGCGACAGCCAGTTCAATCTGCCGCTGGCTCAACTGCCGGCAGGCGACGCCCGGTCGCTGGTACTGATGCTGCGCGAGTGGACCCCCGCCGGCTATCTGACCCGGGATTACCGCAGCCTGCAAACCCTGGCCGCCAGCACCGCGGAGGTTACCGCGGTCGCAGCGCCCGAGGCGGCCGCATCCACCGAATCCCCGGCCGAGGCAGCCGCGGAGCTGCCAGCTGCAGAGACTGCAGAGGCAAGCGCAACGGTAGAAGGCGTTGTAGCTGAAGCGGTCGCCGCGGCGGCAGAAGCGGAGCAACCGCCCGCCGCTCAGCAGGAAACGGCCGCCGAGACCGCAACCGAAGAGCGCAGCGCTGCCGAAGAGCTCGACGTCGCCACCCTCGACGTCGCCGCTGAAGTCCAGACCGAGCCGGCGCCCGCCGTTAAAGTTGAAGAGATCCGCAAGGTAGGCCCCGCGAAAGCGGTCGCCGCGGTATCGATCAATGAAGCGACCCTCAACGAGCTGACTGCCGTCAAAGGGCTGTCCAAGCGCGTGGCCGATGCCATCGTCGAAAGCCGTCCCTTCGCCAGCGTCGATGAGCTGACCAAGGTCCGCGGCATCGGGGCGCGGATGCTGGCCAAACTGCGCGACCTGCTGACGCTGTAATCGCCACTGTAACCGGCCGTCGCCTGCACGGCCGGTTACAACGCCCAACGCCGCGCTACCACCCCATCCGGACCGCTGCACGCCGGGACAGCAACGACGAGACCCGGCGGCGGATCGCGTCCACCTCCCGTGCTACCTCCCCTGCAGCAGTTTGACCGTCTGCCGCGTCACCAGCATCGTCAGCAATACCGCTGTGGCGAACAGATACAGGCCGTAGTGGACCTGGACGCTGAGAATGACGCCGAGCTTGACGGTGACGATCAACATCGCCACCACCATCACATCCAGCATCGCCCAGCGGCCATATTCGTGGATCAACTGCAACAGACGCTGCAGCCGCGGGCCCGGGTGTTCGCTGAGTTGTAGCAGGCGGAACAGCACCAGCAGTTTGAGTACCGGCAGCACCACGCTGAGCAGCAGGATCAGCAGCGCCAGCGGATAGTGTCCCTGCTGCCAGAGCTGGAAGATGCCGGACAGGATCGATAGCTGCTCGTCGAACATCCAGAACCGGGTCAGGGTCAGCAGCGGCGTCACCATGCCGGCGATCAGCAGGACCAGCGCCAGCAGGGCCAGCAGACGCAACAGACGGCGGGATCTCAACATGCCACGGCCCCGATCACAGCAGCCACTGCCGGGCGATACCGACCACGCTGACCAGAATCAGCGTGGAGCCGAGCACCCGGAAAAATCGGGTATTGCCGGCCGCCACCACATAGCGATGGAACTGCTCGCCGATCATGTGGCCGACCCAGGCGCAGGGCAGCAACCAGAGCTGGTGGATCAGCTGCAGGTCGATACCGGCGATCAGGAAGCTGGTCATCTTGATCGCCACCAGGATGAACCAGAGCACGAACAGCGTATCGCGCAGCTGGCGTTTGTCGACGTGGTTGGCGTACACCGCCACGATCAGCGGCGCACCGATCAGCGACGTGCCGCTGACGTAGCCGCCCAGTACCAGGAACAGGTTATCGACCAGCGGGCTTTTACTGCGAAACGGGCGGTCGATCACGTAACCGATGGCGTAGACGATGACGATCACGAAGATGATGCTGCTCATCACCGTGGCCGGCAGCGTCAGCAGGCCGAGCACACCGATCAGCTTGGGGATAATCATGATCTTCAGCGAGTGCAGCAGGTAGGGCCAGTCGATCTGACCCTGCGGCGGCTCCGGCTGTCGTCCCGGCTGTCGTCCCGGCGGCGGCGCCGCCTGGGGAGCCGCCTGCTGCCGTTGGCGGCTGCGCCAGGTGATCCAGGAGGAGAAGATCAGCAAGTGAATGGAGATGATCGGCAAGAACACCAGCGGTTCGTTGACGATCAACAGCATGAACGGCAGTGCGAGCACCGCACCGCCGAAACCGAGCCCGGAGCGGACGAAACCGCTCCAGACGAAGGTCAATCCGATCAAGGCGTACTGCCACCACAACAGGTCTGTCATTGCACTCCCTTAAACCCTACCCAGGTGGCAGCTTACCCGTTTCCGTATTACCCCGCGGTATCTCAGCCCAGCGGCTGCAGCACCTTGCGGGAAGATTCCCGTGCACGCATCGCGTCGAGATACGCCGTCAGCGGCGCACCGACGGGAAGCAGTTCGGCCCCGAACGGCAGCCCGGCCACATAGTCCAGCATCGGAATCAGCAGCGCATCGGCCAGGGTATACTGCCCGGCGGCGATGAACGCCTTGTCGCCCAGGAGCCGCTCGGCCCGGGCCAACGCCTGGCGCGCCGCCGGCAGCGCCGCGTCGACCGCATCCATGCGCACACTGCCGTTCTCTCCTCTGGGGAAGGCGAACTCGAGTATCAGATCGCGCATCAGCGCCTTATCGATATAGAGTGCGATCTCCGCCGCACTCTGATCGACCAGCGCGCGGGCCCAGGGATCCTCCGGCTGCAGGGCGGGACCGTCGAAGGCCGCGTCGAGATAGCGACAGATCACCGCGGTCTCGAACAGTACCCGGTCGCCATGCAGCAGCACCGGCACCTTGCCGTATGGGTTGAGCTTGAAATGCTCCTCGCCCTTGAACGCCAGCGGCTGACCGCCGATCTCCATCCCCGCGCTATAGGCGATCCCCTTCTCCTCACAGCACAGCATCACGCTGCGCACGAAGTTACTGAAGGTCGGTCCCACGATATGTAACGCTGCGTTCATACTGTCCTCCGTGTTGGCATGCGTCTTAATTCTGCAACGTCCCGGCTGCCGGTCGCCCTGCCATAACCGCCCTGCCATATCGGCCCAACAGGCGGCAGCGGAACGTCTTAAAATCGACGGTTAAAATACCCGCTGTCAGGCGAAAATAACACACACAGCGCCTAGGACTATCAAGATCAACCCGGCGATATCCCTGCCACCAAGTTTTTCCCTGAACCAGCGTGCCGAGATCAGCAGCGTGAACAGCACCTCCACCTGCCCCAGCGTTTTGACCATCGCCACCGTCTCAAGACTCATCGCGGTGAACCAGCCCAGCGACCCCAGGCAACTGAACAGGCTGATCGACAGCACCAGCTTGGGCCGCTGCCACAACGCCCGCAACGTAGCGGGATCGCGCCAGGCCAGCCACACCACCAGCATCAATGTCTGAGTCGAGATCACCCACAGCAGCACCCAGGCGGCACTGTAGGGAAAGGGCAGCCCCAGCATCAACGCCGCTTCGCGCACCCACAGCGTGGTCAAGGCGAACGCCAGGCCGCTGCCCAGTCCGGTCAGCACCGTGCCCAGCGACAACTCCTGCAGCCGCCCCGGATTGCTCATCAGCCAGACCGCCACGGCGCCGATCAATACCCCGACCCAGGCCAGCCAGGTCAACGGTGCGCTGAAGAAGATCGCCCCCAGCGTCGCCGCGATCACCGCCTCGCTCTTGGCCAGGCCGACGCCGATGGCGTAGTTGCGCAGCCGGAACAGCACCACCATCAGCGCCGTGGCGATGATCTGCGACACCGCCGCGAGCAGGATTATCAGCAGGAACTTCGGCGTGAACGCGGGAATCCCCAACGCCAGCTGCGGCGGCTGCCACAGGTAGAGCCCGGCCAGATAGAGTGCGGCCAGAGGACTGGCCCAGATGAAACGCGCCAGCGTCACGCCGCTGGTACTGACCTCTTTACTGAGTCGGTTCTGAAATGCATTGCGCCAGGACTGCATGAACGCAGCAAAGATCGTGAAGGGTATCCAAAGGCCCATGAGGCGTGTCCTTGCAGTTGAAAAAACGAAGTGGCTGGGGAATACGGCATGGTCAAAATCTGCGCTTACCCAGGCCCGGGCTCAGCCCAATGCGGGATCGACAGACGGATAACCTGTCGAGCCTCCGCGTCTCACACAGCTGCGGAGCAACTCCCGCCCAAGCGCCGGGGTGCCGCGGTCACAGAAGCACTCTATGGCAGGCGCAATGACAACACAAATTCATATTTTTTATAAAATCCATTCCTAATTGGAATCAGTAGCCAACCTGTGAATGTGCATCCTATGAGTGCGCGTCCGATGATCAAACACGCTAAGAGTAACTACCCTATGGCCACTACTGCGTTACTCGCGCGACCGACACCCTAGCCGCTGCGGCTAGGGTGTCGGGAACCGCCGGGCCGCCAGCAAAGGAGCATCATAAGATCGTGAGCAAAGGGGCATCGTAAGCACGCCACCTTGCCTCAACGGGCGCCCTCCCGATCGCCCTGCAGCTCGCCCTGTAACCAACCCACCAGTTGTTTCACCCCCTGCGACAACTCTCCCGGCGGTAGCCAGAGTCCCAGCCGCGCCGAGGTTTCGATAAAGCCCCAGGGCGCCAGCAATCGCCCGGTACGCAGATCCTCCTCCACCAGATAGGCCGGCGCTATGGCCACCCCGAGCCCCACCAGCGCCGCCTCCAGCATATAGCTGAGATGCTCGAACTGCTGGTCGCGCTGCGCCGGCGAGCGCTCCGGCGCCACCAGCCCCTGCGCCGCGAACCAGATCGGCCAGGCCTGTTCACGCGAGCGGGTGTGCAGCAGCGGTAGACGGTTCAGCAGCTCGACGGAGGGGTTATCCGCGACCGACAGATCGGCCAGCAGGTCGGGCCGCAATACCGGCCCGATCAGTTCCGGCGCCAGCTCCACCACCTGGGCCGTGGCCGGCCAGGGCGGTGCGGCAAAACGCAGCTCCGCATCGATCCCGGGGCGTAGCGGCCAGTGCGCCTCCTCGCTGGCGGTCAGGTGCAGGTCGAGTTCCGGGCACTGCTGGCGCAGGCGGTCGAGACGGGGGATGAACCAGCGCGCCAGGAAACTGCCCGAGCAGCTCAACACCAGCGGGGCGTTCTGTGCCTGGCGCCGTAACTGCTCGCACCCCTGCCCCAGCTGCTCGAACGCCACCGAGGTCACCGCCCGCAACTGCTCCCCCTGCGGCGTCAGCGCCACGCTGCGCCCGGCCTTGCGCAGCAACTGCACCCCCAATTGCTCTTCCAGTTGCCGTACCTGGCGGCTGACCGCACCATGGGTCACGTGCAGCACCTCCGCCGCCCGGCTGATGCTAAGCTGGCGAGCCACCTCGTCGAAGGCGCGCAAGGCATTGAGTGAGGGCATATTCGGCGTCATCTTGGTTCCCTCTTCTGTTACGGGCTCAGGTTACTGGCCCGGTTAGCGGACCCGGCCGTCAGCGGCCGCAAGCAGTCACCGCCATTACGTCAGTTTTTCTCACAGGTTACACCAAATTAATCGATTTTTTATCTCCATATACTGTATTAATCTCACCGCATAACATGAACATCCAATACGCGAACAGCGTCTGTGTGGAGTGCCCCATGACCGAACCTCTGACGATTGGCCCCGACGATAACGGTTTCTTCGGCCGTTTCGGTGGCCGCTTTGTTGCCGAAACCCTGATGCCGCTGATCCTCGACCTGCAGGCCGAGTATCAGAAAGCCAAGAACGACCCCGGCTTCTACGCCGAGCTGGAAGCGCTGAGCAAGGATTACGTGGGCCGCCAGAGCCCGCTCTACTTCGCCGAGCGCCTGACCGAGCACCTGGGCGGCGCCAAGATCTACCTGAAGCGCGAAGACCTGATGCACACCGGTGCGCACAAGATCAACAACTGCCTGGGCCAGATCCTGCTCGCCAAACGGATGGGCAAGAAGCGGATCATCGCGGAGACCGGCGCCGGCATGCACGGCGTCGCCACCGCCACCGTGGCAGCCCGCTTCGGGCTCGATTGCGTGGTCTACATGGGCAGCACCGACATCGACCGCCAGCAGCCCAACGTGCAGCGCATGAAACTGCTCGGCGCCAAGGTGATCCCGGTGACCAGCGGTACCGGCACGCTGAAGGATGCAATGAACGAAGCGCTGCGCGACTGGGTTACCAACGTCGACTCCACCTTCTACATCATCGGTACCGTGGCCGGCCCCCACCCCTACCCAGAGATGGTACGCGACTTCCAGTCTGTGATCGGCCGCGAAGTGCGCGAGCAGATACTGGAGAAGGAGGGACGCCTGCCCGACTCGCTGGTCGCCTGCATCGGCGGCGGCTCCAACGCCATGGGGCTGTTCCATCCGTTCATCAAGGACAGTTCGGTACGGCTGATCGGGGTCGAGGCGGCCGGCTTCGGCATCGACACCGGCAAGCACGCCGCCAGCCTCAAGGGCGGCACCCCGGGCGTGCTGCACGGTAACCGCACCTTCCTGCTGCAGTCCGAAGACGGCCAGATCCAGGACGCGCACTCGATCTCCGCCGGTCTCGACTACCCCGGCATCGGCCCCGAACACGCCTGGTTGCACGAGGTGGGCCGCGGCGAGTATGTCTCCATCACCGACGACGAAGCGCTGGACGCGTTCAAACTGCTGTGCCGTCTGGAGGGGATCATCCCGGCGCTGGAATCCTCCCACGCGATTGCCTACGCGATCAAAATCGCGCCCACGCTGCCCAAGGATCATCTGATGGTGATCAACCTGAGCGGCCGTGGCGACAAGGATATGGCCACCGTAACCGCCCACCTGGCCGCCGAGCTGGCCGACTGACCGGCTGATTGAGGAGAAAACGATGAGTGCTAACCAAACCCGTATCGAGCGCCGTTT
>QKGH01000213.1 GCA_003250495.1 Marinobacterium sp. | reverse complement strand
CGGGCGGCAGTTGCTGCTGCTCAGCGGCTTCGTCGGCCAGGTGCAACTGGCGCTGCTGTCGGTACTGCTGCGTCCCGGCGAGTGGCGGCTGACGGCGCTGGTCAGCCAGATCCACAAGGCCGGGCTCAACGCGTTGCCGATCGTCGCCCTGCTGACCTTCCTGGTCGGCGCCGTTATCGCCTTTCTCGGTGCCACGGTGCTGAGCGAGTTCGGTGCCGAGATCTACACCGTCAACCTGGTGGCTTACTCCTTCCTGCGCGAGTTCGGCGTGCTGCTGGCCGCGATCCTGCTGGCCGGGCGCACCGCCAGCTCCTTTACCGCCCAGATCGGCGCGATGCAGGCGAACGAGGAACTCGACGCGCTGCAGACGCTGGGGCTGGATCCGATCAAGCTGCTGGTGATCCCGCGGGTGATCGCGCTGGCGATCGCGCTGCCGCTGCTGACCTTCGTGGCGATGATCTCCGGCCTGGTCGGCGGGGCGCTGGTCACCCGGCTGGCGCTGGATATACCGCTGGCGCAATACCTGGGGATCCTGGCCGACGTCCCGCTGCGTCACTATCTGGTCGGGTTGTCGAAGGCGCCGCTGTTCGCCTTCCTGATCGCCGTAATCGGCTGTCTTGAGGGGTTCAAGGTCAGCGGCAGTGCGGAATCGGTCGGCCAGCACACCACCTCCAGCGTGGTGCAGTCGATCTTCATCGTGATCCTGCTCGATGCCGTGGCGGCGCTGTTCTTCATGGAGATGGGGTGGTGATGATGACGGCGCAGGCGCTGATCGAGGTGCGCGGACTCGGTAACCGCTTCGGGAGCCTGCAGGTGCACGAAGGGCTGGAGCTGGATCTGTACCGCGGTGAGGTGCTGACGGTGGTTGGAGGCTCCGGTACCGGCAAGTCGGTGCTGCTGCGCTCGATCGTCGGCCTGAATCGCCCCAGCAGCGGCGAGATCCATCTGTTCGGCCAGCCGCTGCTGGCGCTGGACGAAACCCGGCGCTTGCCGCTACTGCGCCGGATCGGGGTGCTGTTTCAGGGCGGCGCGCTGTTCACCTCGCTGACCGTGCGCGAGAACGTGGCGCTGCCGCTGATCGAACATGCCGGGCTGAAGCGGGCGGACGCGCAGGCACTGGCCGACATGAAGCTGGGACTGGTCGGTCTGCGCCGTTCCGCCGGCGATCTGTATCCGGCCTCGCTGTCCGGGGGGATGATCAAGCGCGCGGCACTGGCACGGGCGCTGGCGCTGGATCCGGAGGTGCTGTTTCTCGACGAACCGACGGCCGGGCTGGATCCGATCGCGGCGAACGAGTTTGACCACCTGTTGCTGACGCTGCGCGATGCGTTGGGGCTGACGGTGTTCATGGTGACACACGATCTGGATACGCTGTGGAGCACCAGCGACCGGGTCGCGGTGCTGGCGCAAAAACGGGTGTTGATCGCCGACCGGCCGGAGCGTGTGGCGGCCTGCGACGATCCCTGGATACAGCGTTACTTCAACGGCCCGCGGGGACGCAGTGCGCACGCCAGTGCAGCGCACCGGCCCGGCATGGCGACGGAGGGATGATGGAAACACGGGCGCATTATGTGATCGTCGGGCTGTTCACGCTGCTGACGCTGTTGGCGGCGCTGGGGTTCGGCGTCTGGCTGGTCAAGTCCGGTCAGCAGCAGGAGACCAGCCGCTACCGCATCCTGTTCGCGGAGACGGTGAGCGGCCTCGGTGTCGGCAGCCTGGTGCAGTACAACGGCCTGCGGGTCGGCGAGGTGAAGGCGCTCTATCTCGATCCACAGGACCCGCGGCGGGTGTTCGCCGATGTCGAGATCGACAGCATGACGCCGATCAACCAGGGCACGCGGGCGCAGATGGTGCTGGCCAATATCACCGGGGCGGCCAATATCCAGTTGACCACCGATAACCCCGATGCGCCGGCGCTGGAGGCAGCGGACGAACTGCCGCCGATCATCCGTGCCGACCCGTCGCCGCTGGGCTCGCTACTCGGTAGCGGCGAGGCGCTGATCAGCGGCGTCGACCTGCTGGTGGGGCGGGGCACCGAGCTGCTGTCGCCGCAGAACCTCGATCATATCGCCGGGATCTTGGCTAATCTCGAGCAGATCAGCGGCGATCTGGCACAGTCGCGCGGTGGCGTCGAGACCCTGGCGGGCCGCCTGGAGCGGGTGCTGGAGCAGGCCGAGGGACTGCTCGCGGACAGTCGGCAACTGGTGGGCGGGGCCAACCGCCTGCTGGCGAACGAGGTGGCGCCGGCCCTGGGCGAGGGGCGTCAGGCGCTGGCCGCATTGGCGCGCAGCAGCGCCCGCATCGAGCAATTGCTGCAGCAGAAAAGTCCGGCCCTGGCACAGGGTGCCGATGCGGTGGCCGAACTGGAACCGGCGGTGCGCGAGTTGCAGCGTAGCCTGGTGATGCTGAACCGGATCCTGTCGAGGTTGGAGAACGACCCCGCCGGCTACCTGAGCGGCAAGCCGGCGCTGCAGGAGTTCTCGCCATGAGGATCGCCATGAAAACGGCTATGAAGAAATTTCCGATAAAGTGCTGCGCCATGACGCGCCTGCGCAACCGGCTGGCGCGACGGCAGGGCGAGAGGACGGTGACCAGGCCGGGGCTTGGCAAACGACTGATCCTGTTTCTGCCTCTGTTTTTGATGGCTGGGTTGGCGGGCTGTGCGCTGCTGCCCAAGCCATCGCCCGTTGCGGTCTGGCGACTGCAGCCGCCCGTGGCGGCCAGCACTGGCGCAGCGGCAACGGTCAGCGGCCTGCGCATCCTGCGCCCGCAGAGCGACGAGTTGACCGACAGCGTACAGCTGCTGGTACAACCACCGGGACAGCCGCTCAGT
>QKGH01000465.1 GCA_003250495.1 Marinobacterium sp. | reverse complement strand
AAACGGAGCAGGTGAGCGACTGGCGGGATATCGAAACGGCCGATGCCACCCGGGAGCTGCAGCGGCTGCGCGGGATTTTCGGACGCGTCGAATCCGGCAGCGCGTTACCGCCGGCGATCAGTGAGGTCTGGTACGAGCTGACGACCCAGCGCATCGATGCGATGCAACGGCTGGAGCGACGCTTGTCGGAGACGCTGTCCAATCTGAGCCGGCAGCGGTTGCGGCAAGCGCAGAAGGATCTGAAAAAACACCGCGACAAGCTGCAGATCCCCGCCCAGTTGAAGGAGCCGGCGGGCTCCCCGTTGGCGCGGATATATGGCGGGGCGGCGGACGGGCCCTACCTGAGCGAAAATGCCAAGCCGGAGATGGTGCGCTCGCTGTATGACCTGCTGCAGGGGCAGGCGGAGCGCCTGCAGCGGATCGGCGATGAGTTGAGCGAGGCGCGCCAGGCGCTGACCGAGCGCAAGAGGATCGAGCGCGCCAAGGGGTTGCTGATGCAGTATCAGGGGGTCAGCGAGGAGCAGGCCTATGCACTGCTGCGCCAGTCGGCAATGCGCTCCAACCGACCGCTGATCGAGGTGGCCGAAAGCGTCATCGACAGCGCCAGGGGGGCCGGTGCCACGCCAGCACCGCCCGCCCAGGACGGCACCGCCCGGGATTGATCCAGGGCAGGGCGCAGCGGGCAGTCGATGCACCAATCAAAGGCGCAAGGGGCTGGGGTGCGCCGGGGAATGGATTTTTTAATTCGTTGAAATCGCGGGTTATTTTCGCGAGTTAAGGTTTTTGGCGAGGAGCTGCGGGGATTGGTACAGGGGTTGCTTCAAGCTGATTAACATTCGGGCCGCTGCCGGCCCCTGACAATGCGTGCGAATCTGGATAACGGCGTCCAATCCCTACAGTGAGAACGGTGGGGTTGGGCGCCGTTTTTTTTGCCGCAATTGTCGGAGGTCCGGGGTGCCGCCAGCCCGGATGCGTGTGTGATCTCCTGAACCTGAGCGAGGTAATGATATGGCTTACTTAGTGCCGTCCGAATTTGTGACCAAGATGGTCGATGCCGGCGAATCCAAAATCTACATGTCCACCCGCGACACGCTGATTCGCGGTTACATGGCCGGGGCCATTTTGGCTCTGGCCGCGGTCTTTGCCGTTACCGTGGCGGTACAGACCGGGGTACCGCTGATCGGCGCGATCCTGTTCCCGGTGGGGTTCTGCATGCTCTACCTGATGGGCTTCGATCTGCTCACCGGGGTGTTCATGCTGACGCCGCTGGCCTGGCTGGATAAGCGCCCGGGCGTGACAGCGGCGCAGATCCTGCGCAACTGGGGGCTGGTATTTGTCGGTAACTTTGCCGGGGCGTTCACCGTTGCCGTGATGATGTCGTTTATCTTCACCTACGGCTACAACACCGACGGCGGCGCCGTCGCCGAGAAGGTGGCGAAGATCGGCGAGGCCCGCACCATCGGTTACGCCGCCTACGGTATGGATGGTTGGCTGACCATCTTTATTCGCGGCATGCTGTGCAACTGGATGGTGTCCATGGGGGTGGTCGGTGCAATGATCTCCACCCATGTCAGCGGCAAGGTGCTGGCGATGTGGATGCCGATCATGCTGTTCTTCTTCATGGGGTTCGAGCACTCCGTGGTCAACATGTTCCTGTTCCCGTTTGCCATGATCATGGGCGGTAACTTCTCCATTGCCGATTACTTCATCTGGAACGAGATTCCGACCGCGCTCGGCAACCTGGTGGGTGGCCTGGCCTTTACCGGGCTGACTCTCTACACCACCCATGTGCGCACCGGGGCGAAGCGCAAGGTGGTCACCGAGCCGCTGAGCCCCGCCAAACCGCTGAACATCTGAAGCGAGAAGAGGTCTCCGGTCGCTGGTGCGACTGGAGGCCTGGGCATCTGACCGATGAGCAGCCAGCTTCGTATCCATGTTGGACAGTATTCCGACCCCGGCCGCAAAGCGCTGAACCAGGACAGCTACGGTGTGTGTATCCCGCGGGAGCCGCAGCTGAGTCTGAAAGGGGCGGCGCTGGCATTGGCGGACGGGATCAGCAGCAGTCCGGTCAGCCAGGTCGCCAGCTCGACGGCAGTTAACGCCTTTCTGAGCGACTACTTCTGTACCCCGGACGCCTGGAGTGTGCGCCACGCCGCGGAGCGGGTGCTCAGTGCCACCAACTCCTGGCTCTATTCGCAAACCCGGCGTAGTGAGTACCGCTTTGAGCGGGACCGGGGCTACGTGTGTACCTTCAGTGCGCTGATCGTCAAGGCGACCACGGCCCATCTGTTCCATCTCGGCGATAGCCGTATCTACCGGGTGCATGACCGGGCGCTGGAACAGCTGACCAAGGATCACCGGCTCTGGGTCTCCGAAGGGGAGAGCTATCTGAGCCGGGCGCTGGGGATGGAGGAGGCGGTCGAGATTGACTATCAGGCGCTGCCCCTGCGTCCCGGCGATCTGTTTCTGCTCGCCAGCGACGGTGTCTACGAGTACGCCGATCCCGGCATGATCCTGTCGACCTTGCAGACGCAGGGCCAAGATCTCGATCAGGCGGCGCGGCAGATAGCGGAGCATGCGCTGGCGCAGGGCAGTCCCGATAACCTGACCGTACAGCTTCTGCGTATCGAGACGTTGCCGGACAGTGGTGCCGACGACCTGGCGCGACAGGCGGAGCAGCTGCCGCTACCGCCGCTGCTGGAACCGAGGCAGGTGTTCGATGGCTACCGGGTCGAGCGTGAGCTGCACGCCAGCAACCGCAGCCATGTCTACCTGGTGGTGGATCAGGCGAGCGGTGAGCAGGCGGTGTTGAAAACGCCGGCGCTCGACATGTCGCATGACCCGCACTATCTCGAGCGCTTCCTGCTGGAGGAGTGGATCGCCCGTAGAATCGACAGTGCCCATGTGTTGCGTGCGGCGTTGCCGACGCGCCAGCGCAACGGCATCTACACGCTGATGGAGTATGTCGAGGGACAGACCCTGGCGCAGTGGCTGATCGATCATCCGCAGCCGGACCTGGAAACGGTGCGGGAGCTGGTCGAGCAGATAGCGAGGGGGCTGCGCGCGTTTCACCGGCTGGAGATGCGGCATCAGGACCTGCGCCCGGCCAACATCCTGATCGACAGCAGGGGGACGGTGAAGATCGTCGACTTCGGGGCGGTCGGCGTAGCCGGGTTGGATGAGGCCTATCCCGCCACCGCCACGGCGACGATACCGGGGACGGCGCTGTATACGGCGCCGGAGTATTTTCTCGGCCGGGGCGGGACGCCGGCGTCCGATCTCTACTCCCTGGGAGTCATCGCCTACCAGATGCTATCGGGGCGGTTTCCGTACGGGACCGAGGTGGCCAAGTCGCGTACGTTGGCGGCGCAACGTCGGCTGCGTTATCGCTCGGTGCTGGATGATGAGCGGGAGATTCCGGCCTGGGTCGATGCCGCGTTGAAACGGGCGGTGCATCCGGATCCGGCCCGGCGCTATGCCGAACTGTCCGAATTTATCTACGATCTGCGCCACCCCAACCGCGCTTTTCTGCGCAGTACCAGGGCGCCGCTCATCGAGCGCGACCCGGTGTTGCTCTGGCAGGTTATCGCGTTACTGCTGCTCGGGGTGATCGTGTTTCTGCTGAACCGTTGAGGTCGCTCGGGGCGGGATAGCAAAAGAGCGCCTGCTGGCGCTCTTGCTGTCTTCTGTCGGGGCTGGGCTCAGTCGCGCTTCGGCGGACGTTTGCCGCGTTTCGGCGCACCGCTGCGCGGGCCGTTATCGACCCAGGGGCGGATATCGAGCTTCTGGCCGCAGATGCGGGCGCGTTTCAGTGTCTGCAGAATCTCGCCGGGCATGCCGCTGGGCAGGTCCACGGTGCTGAACTCGTCGCTGATATTGATGCGGCCGATGTGCTGGCTCTCTAGGCCCGCTTCGTTGGCGATGGCGCCGACGATGTTGCCCGGTTTAACGCCGTGCTGGTAACCCACGCCGATCCAGTAACGCTCCATCCCGTCGCTGGGCGGGGATTGGCGCGGCGGGCGGCGGGCCCCTTCGGGACGCTCGCGCCGCTCACGCGGGGCGCGCTCTTTGAGCACCGGTTCGCGCTCGTCGAGCAGGAACGGTTGGTCGGCATACAGCAGCGACAGTGCCGCGGCGCAGATCTGCTGCGGATCCAGCGTTTCATCCTGCTGCAGCTCGGCCACCAGGTTGCTGAACTGCTCGACGGCGCTGCTCTCGGTCGCCGCCTGGATACGCTGCTTCAGGTGTTCGATGCGCAGGGCATTGATCTCTTTTGCGGTCGGCAGCTGCAGCGGTTCCAGCGGCTGGCGTGTGGTGCGCTCGATCTGGCTCAGCAGGCGCTGTTCGCGCGGCGCGACGAACAGGATTGCGTCGCCCTGGCGCCCGGCGCGGCCGGTACGGCCGATACGGTGGATGTAGGACTCGGCATCGTAGGGGATGTCGTAGTTGATAACGTGGCTGATACGCTCCACATCCAACCCGCGGGCCACCACGTCGGTGGCGATGACGATGTCCAGCTCGCCGTTTTTCAGCTTGTCGACGATGCGTTCGCGCTGCTGCTGGGCGATATCGCCGTGCAGGGCGGCAGCCGGGAAACCGGCTTTGGTCAGCTGTTCGGCCAGCTCTTCGGTGGCGGTCTTGGTGCGCACGAAGATCAGGCTGGCTTCATGTTCCTTCAGTTCCAGCAGGCGGGTCAGTGCCATCAGCTTGCTCATGCCGCGGACGGTCCAGACGCGCTGACGGATGGTGCTGGCGGTGGCGGTCTGGGCCGCGATCTTGATCAGCGCCGGATCGCGCAGGTAGTTCTCGGCGATATGGCGGATCGCCGAGGGCATGGTGGCGGAGAACAGCGCGATCTGGCGCTGCTGCGGCGTGTGCTGCAGGATCCACTCGACGTCGTCGATGAACCCCATGCGCAGCATCTCGTCCGCTTCGTCCAGTACCAGGGTCTGCAGGCGATCGAGCTCCAGCGTACCGCGGCGAATATGGTCCATGACCCGGCCGGGGGTGCCGATAACCACCTGGACGCCGCGGCGCAGGCTACGCAGCTGGGTATCGTAGCCCTGGCCGCCGTAGATGGAGACGATGCGCAGGCCAGCAATATGACGGGCGTACTTTTCGCAGGCTTCGGCTACCTGCAGCGCCAGTTCGCGGGTCGGTGCCAGGATCAACAGCTGCGGGTGCTGCTGGGTGGTGTCGATGCGTTGCAGCAGCGGCAGCGCGAATGCGGCGGTCTTGCCGGTACCGGTCTGGGCCTGACCGAGCAGGTCACGGCCCTCGAGCAGCGGGGGGATGCTGCCGGCCTGGATTGGCGACGGTGTTTCGTAACCGACTTCTGCCAGAGCCTGAAGAATAGCGGGGGATAATCCCAGATCACCAAAAGAGGTGGGGAGAGCGTCAGTATTGGACATGCTGCGATTGTTTACCTGAGTCGAGGAAGGCGTTGCTGCAGGAACCAATCGGGCAGCGTTGCCAAGATGAAAGGCGCGAATTATAGCGCTCGCCGCCGCTATTGTCTAATGTGTAACGGCGAATACTGGTTCAGGGAACCTGCATGCCGCGCTGTACGAAGGGCAGATTTTCCATCTGCGCCATCCAGCGGGCGACGGCCGGAAACTCGCTGGGGTCTATCTGCTGCCACTCGTAACGGCTGCACCAGGGGTAGATGGCGAAGTCGGCGATGCTGAGTTCGTCGACGACGAACTGGCGTTGTTGCAACTGGCGGTCGAGGACGCCCCACAGCCGCTTGGCCTCCAGGTTGTAACGGTGGATGGCGTAGGGCACCGGCTCCGGCGCGAAGCGGTTGAAGTGGTGGGCCTGGCCCAGAAAGGGACCCATTCCCCCCTTTTGCCACATCAGCCACTGCAGCACCTGGTAGCGCTGGGCCGGTTCGCTGGGCATGAACAGGCCGGTTTTTTCCGACAGGTAGATCAGGATCGCGCCGCTTTCGAACAGCGTGATCGGCTTACCCCCGGGGCCCTCGTCGTCGACAATGACCGGGATCTTGTTGTTGGGGCTGAGTTTCAGGAAGGCTGCATCGAACTGCTCGTTGGCCTGCAGATTGACCGGATGGACCCGGTAGTGCAGCAGGCAGGCCTCCAGCATGATCGACACCTTGTAGCCGTTCGGCGTTTTCCAAGTATAGAGTTCGATCATGGCGCAGGTCTCCGCTACTGCTTCAGGGATGGCTGAAATGGTTGTAGATACGGATCAGCTCATCCTCACTGAAGCCGATGATGATCAACTGCTGGCCAGGCTTGATCAGGTTCGGATCCTCGCCCAGCAGCCCCTCTTGATAATTGTAGACCAGCGTCTCTTTGACTTTGTTGTTCAACAGGTTGCCGAGGAAGGAGCTGGAGCGGTCCTGCAGCCGCTCGTCGGCGTCCTGCGGGATCTGCACGCTGAGCGTGCGGCTCTGGCTGTCGACCTTGATGCCGTCGGCGAAGGTGCGGGTCAGGCCGTGCTGCATGATTCCCCACAGCCCCTGGCTGTCTTCGGAATTAACGCCGTGGATGTAGAAGATGCGATTGCCGCCCTCGGGGTCGTCCAGCAGCTCCTGCAGGCGTATCCGGTTCAGCGCCAAGGGGGTCGCGGCGCCTTCCGCGGCGTTGGCGGATGCCGGCAGCTCGACGCCGAAGCTGTTGGCCGCGCCGTTAGCGGCCTGCTCGGTGTCCAGGGTCAGCGTCTCGCCCTGTTGGGGCAGTGCGAGTAACTGGTCGGCGGTGACGAAATTATCGGCGGCGTGCACCGGGATCGCCTGCTCGCCGCTCTGCTCCGTCAGCTCGGCGATGTGCGCACGGGCGGCGCTGGCGGTGGTTGAGTCGACCGCGGCGGGGGTATCGCTGGGGGTGGTGGTAAGGCCTGACGACCAGAACAGATAACCGGCCAGGATAAAAATCAACACGATCAGGGCGGTGGCAATTTTCTGCATCTCAACTCCCGGTTTGACGATGGCGATAGTCCATTAAGATAGAGGAGTCGATGCAGTGGCGAAAGTCTGGCGCCGACAGAAGCGATCCCGTTATGCTGTATGACGAAGCAGGCGGGCAGAAGTTGCAGTAGCAGGAGGGCCAATACCATGCGTGAAGACAATGCGTTTTTCGAATGGATGGCGGCGGACGGCGTGCAGCCGATCAAGCGCCAGGACCGGGCGGTACTGCAGAAGCCCCGGCGTCCGGCACCGGACCCCAAGCTCAGGGCGCGGCGTTTGGCCGCACTGGGGGGAAACGACGAGCGCATGCCGTTGCAGCCGGAACAGCTGCTGCACCCGCTGGACCCGGTGGAGTGGAAGCGCGATGGGGTGCAGGATGGGGTCTACCGCAATCTGCGGTTGGGGCGTTATACCGTCGATGCCCGGCTCGATCTGCTGAAACGACCGCTGCTCGAGTGCGCCGAGGAGGTGATCGGCTTCGTCGGGCAGTGTACGGGCCTGGGTATCCGCACGGTACTGATCCATTTCGGTCGCTCGCGCGACATCAACGCCCATGGCAACCTGGTCAAGAGTTGCCTGGTGCTCTGGTTGCCGACGCTGCCGGAGGTGATGGCCTTTCACAGCGCTTTGCCGCAGCATGGCGGGAGCGGGGCGCTCTATCTGCTGCTGCGAAAGAACGAGTTGCAGCGGCAGCAGAACCTGGAGCGGCACCTGCATTCGCGGGCGTGAAGCGGGTCCACCCGGTGATGATCCATGGCGCGAAATCGGGCCGACAGCGTTGCAGCCTGGCTCCTTCCCGCTTACCCTTGGAAGTTGTCACGGGATAGAGTCAGGTGAATGGATAACAAATCAGTGAAATCAACGAGTAGCGATTCCCGCCGCCCGGTGTCCGAATGGCTGTTGCTCGGCTCTGGACTGGCGTTGCCGGTCGTTGCCATCGCCCTGTATGGGGACTATCCGCTGTTCGCACTGGCACTGCTAATCCTGATCGAACTCTGTCTGCTGCTGGGAGTTATGCGTTTGCTGGGTATCCGGCGTACGCAACGGACCCTGATCCGGCAGTTGCAGAAGACGCTGATCGGGCAGCGGGTAACCGATCCGGAGACCGGGGCTGCACTGCCGGGCTGGTTCGAGCAGGTGCTGCAGACCGAATGCCGCCGGGCGATCCGTGAATTCACCCCGCTGGCGGTGATGCAGATCGACTTGAAGGGCGGTGAGCCGGCACAGCGGGACGCGGTACGCACCGAACTGTCGAAGATGTTGACCCGCGAACTGTCCCGTCCCGGCGATCTGGTCGGGTTGACCGATACCGGTATGCTGCAGGTACTGATGCCCTCCACCAACGAACACTGCAAGCATCTGGCGGAACGTTTCCAAACGCAGGCGCAACTGGTGCGTGCCGATAGCGGCGTCGAACTGCGGATTGCCGCCTGCGTCATGCAGCCGGGATCGGACCTGAGTGCCGACAAGGTCAATCAGCAGCTGTTGCGGCTCGTCGACCGGCTGTCCGCGCAACCCGATGGCAGTATCGGGTTCGAGGTGGAACAACCCGCCAACGAGATTCCGACCGTTACCTATTCGCTGTGATCCGGCGCCCCTGTTCCCGTCTGGGCGGGGTGCCCGCAGCGGTCGGCGAGCGGATAGCCGAACTCACCCCACACCTGCAGCGCCGCCGTCACCGCGCCCTGGCCTGGCTGAGCGGCGAGGAGAACTGGTGCCGCGAGCGCTTGCCGGAGCTGTTGCATCTGCTGCAGCTCGAGCCGGCCTTGGGCTGCCTGATCGGTGAGCGGCGAATCGACGCCCTGCCCGCGCTGTCGGCGCGGGACAGCTCCCGGCTGTTGGGGCAGACCCTGGCCTGGGTCGCCGTCGACGCCTATAGCGGTTTAAATCCCAACACCCTGGGGCTGGTGGCCGGTTGCATCGGCGCCGGCGGTTGGCTGATCCTGATCTCGCCGCCGCCCGCGTCCTGGCCGGCGTTCGCCGATCCCGAGTATGCCACTCTTTGCGTCGAGCCCTGGACGCCGCAGACGATCGATCCCCATTATCTGACCCGCCTGGTCCGGCTGCTGCAGCAGGAGGGTACGGCGTTGCGCCTGGAGCAGGACCGTGCCGGTATGCAGGTCCGGCTGCCGGAGTGGGGCGGTAGTACCGGCGCCGGGCCGACGTCGACGGCCCCCGCGGCCCCCTGCGAAGGCCCCTGGTTGAGTGCGGACCAGCGCGACTGTGTCGAGCGGATAGTACGGCATATGCGTCGGCGTAGCGGGGCCCTGGTGCTGACGGCGGACCGCGGGCGCGGTAAAACGGCGGCGATGGGGCTGGCGCTGGCGCAGTTGAGTCAGGGCAAACCGCTGCGCGCGCTGGTGACGGCACCCTCGCGGGCGGCGCTGGGGCCGCTGTTCGAGCGGCTGCAGGCTCAGAGCGCAGCGTTGCACTGGGAGGGCGACGATTGCCGGGTCGGCGCGCTCAGCTTGGGCTGGCGCACGCCCGATACGTTGATAACGGAGCAGCCCGGGGCCGATCTGCTGTTGATCGACGAGGCGGCGGCGATTCCGACGCCGATCCTGGCGCAGTTGAGCCGACACTATCGGCGTATCCTGTTTGCCACCACCCAGCATGGTTACGAGGGCAATGGTCGCGGCTTTAGCCTCAGGTTCCTCGCCGAGCTGGATCGCCTGGTGGGGCAACATACCGCGCTGAGCCTGCGCCAGCCGATCCGCTGGGCGGAGGGCGACCCGCTGGAGGCGTTACTCGATCGCCTGTTGCTGCTCGACGCCGAACCACACACCCCGACCGCTGCGGTTGTCCCGCCGGGCGCCCGCATCAAGCCGCTGCCACGGGCCTGGCTGGCAACGCACGAACGCTATCTGCGGGAACTGTTCGGCTTGCTGATACTGGCGCACTATCGCACCGCTCCGGGCGACCTGCGGGTGTTGCTCGACAGTCCCAACCTGCAACCCTGGAGCCTGGAACAGGCGGAGCATCCGCTAGGCTGCGCCCTGGTCGCTGCGGAGGGGGCACTGTCCGAGGCGTTGGCGGAGGGGGTCTGGCAGGGCGTCCGGCGTCCGACCGGGCACTTGCTGCCGCAGGCGCTGATCGCTCATGAAGGGTGGCGCGAGGTGGCCGGATTGCGCGCCTGGCGGATCCTGCGGATCGCCATCCATCCGGGTGCTCAGCAGCGTGGCTTGGGCAGCGAGCTGTTGGCCGCGCTGGTCGCCGAGGCGCAGCAGCAGGGTATCGACTATCTCGGCGCCAGCTTCGCCGCCAGCCCCGAGCTGCTGCAGTTCTGGCGCCGTAACGGCTTCTGGCCGGTGCGCGTGGGTGACCGGCACGATCCGGTCAGCGGCTCCCATGCGGTGGTGGTTGTCAGACCGCTGTCGGCACTGGCGCATCAGTGGTTTCGGCGCGCACGCAAGCGTTACGCTCAGACCCTGCGCTACCGTCTGCAGGGCGCGCTGGGACGCTTGCCGGTGGCGGTGCTGCCGGCGCTGTTCGAAGGCTGCGACGCCGAACCCCTGAACGCCTGGCAGCGGCAGCAACTGCAGGGCTTCGCCCAGTTTCAGCGCGCGCTGGAGAGCTGCCTGGTCGAGTTCGACCAACTGCTCCGGTTGACCGTCCCGCGTTGGGGGCTCAGCGCCGAGGAGCAGCACCTGCTGCTGGCGCGGGTGTGGCGGCAGCAGGCGCCGGAGGCGGTAGCGCAGCCGGCGGGCCGGCGGGCGCAGCTACAGACTCTTCGCACGCTGTGCGCGCGGCTGCTGGCGGCCATTCCGGACGCCTGAGCACTATCCCCATCGGCTGAGCGTTATCCCATTGGCTGAGCATTACGCCGGCCGGTCGAGCGCTATTCCAGAATCCGGACCTCGGCACCAACCTCCAGCAGTCCCGGCTTGGTTACCAGCAGATTGTGGCCGAAACAGACCCGGCCGCGCGAGTCGCGATGGATACGCGCCAGCGTGCGCAGCGGCTCGGTGTTGGGGGCTTTCTCACCGGTTAGCGGATCGCGGGTGATCAGCACACAACGCTCACAGGGTTTGACCAGCTCCAGCTCCACCGCACCGATAGCGATCCGTTTCCAGTGGTCCTCGGCCCAGGCGTCGGCGCCGGTCACGACCAGGTTGGGCCGGAACCGACGCATCTCGGTGGTGGCAGGACCGGCATCGCGCAGCGCCTGCAGCGATGCGGTGCTGGTCAGCAGCAGCGGGTAGCCGTCGGAGAACAGCACCGGGTGTCCCGCCGCACGGCCGGCGACCCGGTAGCTGTCGGG
>QKGH01000159.1 GCA_003250495.1 Marinobacterium sp. | reverse complement strand
ACCACCACTCGATCCTGGGGAAAATTGTAACGCCGGCAGTCGGGGTAATCGGCAACCGAAGCGGGCGTCTCAAGCGACCGACATTTAACATCGACACAGACTATCCCACAGATGTGGCAAACTTTATTACATGAGACATTTCGAAACGGTATCCTCTCGGAGCAAGACCCGAAGAGCGGCCAAGGCCATAACAACAATAGCGCTCCTATTCTCCCCTAGTCTCCCTTGGTCTCCCCTGGCCTATTCCCTAGCCCCCTAGCCTTAATGCCGGATACGGCCTAGACAAGCGGCCACTCTCCCTGGATCTCTCCAGCGATAAAGCACATCTCCCTTCGCTCGGGAGATCTCACATCGAAGGACTAGCCGGATACCGCGGTAACGCCTATCAATACAACAGCTAATAGGGACGAATAAACAACGGGATGACGAGAAAAAATAGCAACCAAAAAATCCCATACCGATAATAACTCACGCTCCATTCACGCTTTTATCCCGTTCCATAAAGAGAGGTTTAATACTTCGGCTGTAACCTGAAAGCGAGTTTGCAGCCAGGAGACGCTCAGCCCCATGACCTGCATGACAGGCCATGCCGCGCGATCAGGAAGCAACACCAGAAACTACATCAGCGACAACATCGGCGGTAACATCAGCAATAACGCCAGCTGGCCAAAGACAATAGAGAGTTGTCGATATTAATCCAAGAAACGCTCCCCAAACGCCTCGGGTGTAACCTGGGTAGGGTGCACGCCTTATCCCAACCTAGCGTCCAGCACCAAACCGACCTGCTGGAGAGCAGCATCTTGCCGTATAGATATTACGGGCAGTGTCGTTTTTAAAATCGTAGCGTCATGTAATAGATATTCCTATCGAGCCAGCAACGACAGCAGATATAATCGTCTAAAAGGTGTTCAAGCCCGAATGTTAAGGGATATTAACTAACCGACCGTATGGTAAAAATAGATAACGGAAAAACATTAAACCCCTCAAATTTTAATGTTATAAAATCATTACCGAACGGAGCCGTATAACCATCATAAGCGTTAATAACTCTTTTACTGTATTCATCCTGGCGATGACAGGTTCACTACTAGCAGTAGCCGTTACCTGTGACGCTGATGAATGTACGACCTCTCTACCCTGCCCAGCTTGCGGTTGATAGTCGCCCATCGCGGAGCGTCGTTTTCCGGCAGCAGGCCGGCATAAACTGAAAAAGGAGGCCTGGATGGCCACATCAACCGAAGAACTCGAAGCGTTGCTTATGCAGCGTTCCCTAACCGACAGCCAACTGCTGGATGCAGCGGAAAAGTCTGCAGATTTCCGCATTTTGCCGGATGCTACAGTCATCAAAGTCGGTGGACAGAGCGTTATCGACCGCGGCCGTTCCGGCCTGTTCCCGCTGGTCGATGAGATCGCAACCGTACGCAAAGCGCATCAGATCCTGATCGGCACCGGTGCCGGCACTCGCGCCCGCCACCTCTACTCGATCGCTGCGGGTCTTGGCCTGCCGGCCGGGATGCTCTCCCTGCTCGGCTCATCGGTAGCCGACCAGAACGCGGCGATCCTGGGTCAGCTGCTGGCCAAAGAGGGAATCCCGGTCGTGGGCGGAGCCGGTCTTTCCGCTCTGCCGCTGTCGCTGGCGGAGATAAACGCGGTCATTTTCAGTGGCATGCCGCCCTACAAGATGTGGATGCGCCCCGATCCCACCAATGTGATTCCGCCCTATCGCACCGACGCTGGCTGCTTCCTGCTGGCTGAGCAGTTCGGCTGCAAGCAGATGATCTTTGTCAAAGACGAGAACGGTCTCTACACCGAGAACCCGAAAACCTCGGCAAACGCCGTCTTCATTCCGAAGATCTCAGTCGACGAGATGAAAGCCAAAGGCCTGCATGACTCGATCCTGGAATTCCCGGTACTGGACCTGCTGCAGGCGGCCCGGCATATCCGCGAAGTACAGGTCATCAACGGCCTCGTTCCCGGCAACCTGACCCGCGCACTGAACGGTGAGCATGTCGGAACCATCATCACTGCGAGCTGAGAATTACTGCCATGACTACCAATACCATCAAACACGTCTTTTCTCCGCTTGCCCGCCAAACCCTGCAGGATTCCGACCTGACGACCCCGGTGGCCGGTAAGCAGCCGATCCGCCTGCTGCCCTGGCTGCAGGTGATCAAGGTCAGCGGCCGCCTGATGGATCGCGGTGCCGAAGCGATCCTGCCGCTGGTCGAAGAGCTGAAAAGCCTGCTGCCCGAACACCGCCTGCTGATCCTGACCGGCGCCGGCATCCGTGCCCGCCACGTCTATAGCGTCGGCCTGGACCTGGGTCTGCCGGTTGGCTCACTCGCGCCGCTGGCCGCCAGCGAAGCCGGTCAGAACGGTCACATCCTGGCGGCAATGCTCGCCTCCGAAGGGGTTTCCTACGTCGAGCACCCGACGGTCGCGCAGCAGCTGGCGATTCACCTGTCCGCCACCCGTGCCGTGGTCGGCAGCGCCTTCCCGCCCTACCATCACCACGAGTTCCCCAACTCACGCCTGCCGATCCACCGCGCCGACGCCGGTGCCTTCCTGCTCGCCGATGCCCTCGGTGCCGCCGGTCTGACCATCGTCGAGGATGTGGATGGGGTCTACAGCTGCGATCCCAACGGTGCCAACGCCGCCGACGCCAAGTTCATCCCGCAGGCTACGGCGGCCGAGTTGGCCGATACCCAGGGGCCGCTGCCGCTCGACCGCAGCCTGCTGGAGGTGATGGGTAACGCCAAACACGTCACCCATCTGCAGGTGGTCAACGGCCTGGTGCCGGGACGCATCACTGCCGCACTGCGTGGCGAGCATGTCGGCACCCTGGTCCAGGCGCGCTGATTAGCCG
>QKGH01000239.1 GCA_003250495.1 Marinobacterium sp. | reverse complement strand
TCGAAGCGGGTGTACTTGCCGATGAACGCCAGCCGCGTGGTGCCGATCGGGCCGTTACGCTGCTTACCGATGATGATCTCGGCCACCCCCTTCTCCGGGCTGTCCTCGTTGTAGACCTCATCGCGATAGATGAACATGATCACGTCGGCGTCCTGCTCGATGGCGCCCGATTCACGCAGGTCCGAGTTGACCGGACGCTTGTTGGGGCGCTGCTCGAGACTACGGTTCAGCTGCGACAGCGCCACCACCGGACACTCCATCTCCTTGGCCAGCGCCTTCAGCGAGCGCGAGATCTCGGAGATCTCCTGGGTACGCCCCTCGCTCTTGCCGTTCTTCATCGACATCAGCTGCAGGTAGTCGACCATGATCATCCCCAGCTCGCCATGCTCGCGCACGATACGGCGGGCACGGGCGCGCATCTCGTTGGGGCTGATGCCGGCCTGGTCGTCGATATACAGCGGCTTGTTCTTCAGCATGTTGACCGCCGCGGTCAGCTTCGGCCAGTCATCCTCCTCCAGTTGGCCGTTGCGCACCTTGGTCTGGTCGATCCGACCCAGCGATGACAGCATACGCGAGATCAGCTGGTCCGCCGGCATCTCCAGGCTGAACACCAGGATCGGCTTGCCGCTGCCCATCAGCGCGTTCTCCACCAGGTTCATCGAGAAGGTGGTCTTACCCATGGAGGGACGCGCCGCGACGATGATCAGGTCCGACTTCTGCAGGCCGCCGGTGCGGGCATCCAGGTCGTCGAACCCGGTGGTCAGGCCGGTCAATGCATCGGAGTTGTTGAACAGCGTATCGATACGGTCGACGGCGCGCTTCAGCAACGGGTTGATCGGTTCGGGGCCGCCCTGGTTGGGCCGGTTCTCGGCGATCTGGAAGATCTTCTGCTCCGCCTCGTTGAGGATCTCGTCGGAGGCGCGGCCGTCGGGGAAGAAGGAGCTGTCGGCGATCTCGTTCGCCACCGTGATCATCTGCCGCAGCAGGGCGCGGTCGCGCACGATCTCGGAGTAGGCGCGGATGTTGGAGGCGCTGGGGGTGTTGCGGGCCAGGGTCACCAGGTATTCGAGACCGCCGACCTGCTCCAGCTCGCCGACCCGGTCCAGCTCCTCGGACAGGGTCACCACGTCGAGCGGGCTGCCGGCATCGACCAGCTTCTGCATGGTGCGGTAGACCTGGCGATGGTTGCCGCTGTAGAAGTGCTGGTCCAGCAGGATCTCGGACACCGTATCCCAGGCGTTGTTATCGAGCATCAGGCCGCCCAGCACCGACTGCTCCGCCTCCATCGAGTGGGGCGGTATCTTGGCACTGGCCAGCTCGTCGTTCAGTTCCGCAATATCCACAACAACTCTATCCGCAACAGCATTCAGGGAAAGGTTAACTATAGCGATTCGGCGCGCAGGGCTGAATAGTCCCGCCCGCCTCTATCGCTATCGGGCCCAAATCGCAGCCATAAAAAAAGCACCGCACCCCGAGGGGTACGGTGCTTCTTGCGCAACGCTCAGGCTGATTATTCGCTTACGACGATCAGCTTGATGTTGGCAGAGACTTCCGGGTGCAGCTGGATCGCTACATCGAACTCGCCGATGGTGCGGATCACGCCTTCCGGCAGACGCACTTCGCTCTTGTCGACGGCGATACCGGCTTCGCTGATCGCTTCGGCGATGTCGCGAGTACCGATAGAACCGAACAGCTTGCCTTCGTCACCGGCTTTGGCAACGACGGACAGCTCCAGATCGTTCAGCTGATCGGCGCGCGCCTGGGCAGCAGCCTGCTTGTCAGCAGCAGCCTGTTCCAGCTCGGCACGACGCCCTTCGAATGCAGCTACGTTTACAGCAGTAGCCGGAACAGCCTTGCCCTGCGGTACCAGGTAGTTACGACCGAAACCGCCTTTGACACTTACTTTATCGCCAAGCTTACCCAGCTTGCCGATATTCTCGAGCAGAATTACTTCCATCTCGTAAACCTCATCTAGCTGCAGGCATGCCTGCAGAATTCAATTCCGTTAATACTCAGACGTCGTGGCTGTCGGTGTACGGCAGCAGGGCTACGTAGCGTGCGCGCTTGATAGCAGTAGCCAGCTGACGCTGGTAACGCGCCTTGGTACCGGTGATGCGGCTCGGAACGATTTTGCCAGTTTCGGTGATGTAGCCTTTCAGCACTTCGAGATCCTTGTAATCGATCTCTTTGACGCCTTCAGCGGTGAAACGGCAGAACTTGCGACGACGGAAAAAACGTGCCATCTGAACTCTCCTCTAATTACTCTTCAGCTGCTTCTTCAGTGGACTCAGCCGGGGCATTTGCTTCGGCCCGACGCTCTTCACGACGCGGCTTACGATCTTCGCGCGCTTCGGCAGCTTTGATCGGAGACAGTTCAGTGATCGCTTCTTTGCAACGGATGACCATGTTACGCAGCACGGCATCGTTGTAACGGAACAGGTTGGACAGCTCGTCCATAACGTCCTGTGTCGCTTCAACGTTCATCAGCACGTAGTGTGCCTTGTGCACGTTGTTGATCGGGTAGGCCAGCTGGCGACGGCCCCAGTCTTCCAGGCGATGGATCTTGCCTTCAGCCCCTTCGATGAGGGCTTTGTAGCGCTCGATCATAGCCGGAACCTGCTCACTCTGGTTCGGGTGAACCAGAAAGACGATTTCGTAATGACGCATTAATAGCTCCTTACGGTTTATAGCCTTCGAACCAGCCAGCCAGGCCCTCTCACGAGGAATCCCGTTGGTGAAAAGCCGCTACAACGCGGACTTTACGCCGGTCTGACCGAAAGCAAGGAGGTTGGATAAATAAAACGAACGCGGCATTCTACCCGCGTCCGGTTACGCTTTCAAGCATAGTCGAACTGAACGGAACTCTCCTG
>QKGH01000300.1 GCA_003250495.1 Marinobacterium sp. | reverse complement strand
TTTCGGGGCCATTCCGGTCGACCTGAGCGGCGCCGAGGCCGACCAGTTCCTCGCCCGCTGGCAGTCGGTCACCTCCTGGCTGCTGCAGGATGCCAGCGCGACCAAGAAATCACCGGAAGCGTTCGGGATTCCGAAACCCTGAGCTGGCTTGTGTGACGCGTCACGGACCAAGGTTGGGCGCAGGACCGCAGGGACGCAACCGAACACCCAATCGTTGCCGGCTGTGTTCGCCATGGGGCGTGGCCCCTACGGATGATCGACGGGGCTCCCCCGCCCGTAGGAGCGCCGCCCCCGGTGCGATTGACCTGGCACGATCGCCGATTCAAATCCCATTCGCCGCGAGGGCGCGGCTCCTACAACAACTTGCAGCGGCCAGTGAAATAAGGCCAAATAGATGAACCCTGTTCCATTTCATCAGAGGATACGCATGGCTGCGAATCTGCTTGGCCGCGCACTGGGCGCCCTCGAGCTGCTGTCGCTCAATGGCCGTGGCCTGGGGCTCCAGGTCATCGCCGACAGTATCGACATGCCCAAAAGCGGCGCCCACCGGTTACTCGCCGAACTGATCAAGCTCGAATACGTGACCCAGGATCCGGACAGCGGCCAGTACTGGCTGACCGGCAAATACCCCACACTCGGCATGCGCCATCTGGCGGGCACCGGCATAATCGACGCCAGTCAGCCGTTGCTCGACCGGCTGGCGAAATACAGCAGCGAGCTGGTACGCCTGGCGGTGGTCGACGGCGACCGGCTGATCTTTATCGCCAAATCCCAGGGCGCGCAAACCGGCTTGCGCTACGACCCCGAATCCGGCGGCGAAGCACCGCTGTTCTGCACCGCGACCGCCTTCACCTGGCTGTCGGGCTTTTCCGATGACGAGGCGATTCGGCTGATGGCCGCCCAGGGCCCGATGGATCCCCAGAACCGCGGCCCCAAGGCACCACGCAACTTCGCCGAAGTGCTGCAGCAGCTCGGCGAGACGCGCAAGCGCGGTTATGGTCGAGCCATCGACATGTCTTCGCCGGGGATGTCGGCCATAGCGGCCGCCGTTACAGCCGGGGACAAGGCCCAGGTGCTGGGCATCATCAGCATCGGCGGCCCTAGCGCACGCCTCACCGAAGGCAAGATGACGGAGTTCGCGCCAGAGCTGTTGAAGACCGCCGCCGATCTCTCCACCCTACCGGCGCTGGAGCGTTACCTCGGCCCGCTGGGCCGCCGCACAAGCTGATCCGCCGGCGGTTGTTCGCACCGCGGCGGCGCTCCTTTGCGCATCACCCTCAGGATCGGTGGGAGCGGCTGAAGCCGCTCCCACAAAAGCTTCGCACGTCAGCTCTGTAGGTTGGGTGAAGGCCGGCAGGCCATAACCCAGCACCAAGCAACGCCGTCGGCCGCCACCTGTCGATCCAAAATATGATGGGGTACGCGATACCCATCTAACCGGATAAATGTCGGACTCCGTACCGATGTATCGCTGCCCCCATCCTACAAATTGACGCAGCACCCCGCTGGTTGGGTGCAGCGGCGAAGCCGCGCAACCCAACACCACGGTTAGTGCGGAACCTGATCAATGGCAAGCCTCGCCACTGATGGCAACTTTGGGCTTGACGCAATTAAGATAATATAGTCCTATAAATGAACTGAGTTCTATTTTATAGATTTAAAAATATCTTGCAGTAGTACTCAATTCTGCACCCGGACGACTCCCGACCAAACGGCCGACACGACGAGCGACCGGATCCCGAAACGGGAACAAGTACAATAATCAACGGTGCTAGCCATGACACAGACCCGAAAACTCCACCCTGGCGAACTCGCCATCAGCTGGCTGCTGCTGGCGTTGAGTCTCTTTATCCTCTACCAGGCCTACCGCATTTCCGGCTTCTCGGGATTGAGCAGCGCCGGTGCCTTTCCGATCGCCTCCGCCGCCATCATGAGCGGCTGCATGCTGTACCTGGTTATTGCCAACCTTCGCATCAGCCGCAATACGCCGGCCGACGAGAAACACCCGGCCTGGGTGGCGATCGGTGAACTGCTGCCGCGACGCATCGTGCTCTTTACCCTGCTGATCGTGGCCTACATGCTGTTGCTGCAGCCGCTGGGCTTTCTCGTCAGCACCTTCCTGTTCCTGTGCGGCGGCTTCATCTACCTGCGCGGCAGCGGCCCGGTGCGCTCCGTGCTGATCGCGGCTGGCGCCGTGGCCGTGATCTACGGCATTTTCCACTACCTGTTCCAGGTCGTGCTGCCCTGACACCCGTCCGACAAGAAGAGCATAACCATGACTGATTCCATGTTCGGTTACTTTACGATGGCGTGGCTCGACCCGTCGCTGCTGCTGCTGACGGCACTCGGCACCCTGGCCGGCATCTACGTCGGTGCCATCCCCGGTCTCTCGGTCACCATGGCCGTGTCGATCCTGATCTCCTTCACCTTCTCCTGGGACGTCAACGATGCCCTGGCGCTGATGGTCGGCATCTACATCGGTGGTGTCTACGGCGGTTCCCGCACCGCCATCCTGCTCAACATCCCCGGTGCGCCTTCGGCCATCGCCACCGCTTTCGACGGTTTCCCGCTGGCGCAGCAGGGCCTCGCCGGCCAGGCGATCGGCATCACCACCGTGGTGTCGGTGATCGGCGGGTTCGTCGGCATCCTGGTGCTGGCGGTTGCCGCACCGATGGTTTCCGACGTGGCGCTGCTGTTCGCCCCGCGCGACTATCTGCTGCTGGCGCTGATGGGCCTGCTGCTGGTCAGCAGCCTGTCCGGCGAATCGATGGCGAAAGGGATCTTCTGCGCCGCGCTCGGCGCCTGCATCGGCATGGTCGGGATGGACCCGATGACCGCCGAGGGCCGCTTCACCTTCGATACCACCATGCTGCTCGGCGGCAT
>QKGH01000441.1 GCA_003250495.1 Marinobacterium sp. | reverse complement strand
TTATCGTTGCGAGAGGACCGGCAGAGCCACCATAACGCGGCTGTTGCCTACTGCTTCACTCGACTTTAGCAGCGCAGGGCGGCACGCCTTGTAAAGCAGGCGCGCAGTATAAGCAGCTGACCGGACGAATGCAAATCGGGGTTGAAAACAGTCGCTTAGCCGGTGCGTCCGATCAGCGCCCGGACCCGGTATCGGTGCTGCCGAGGCGCTCCAGAATCGCGCCGGATACGGCGCTGAACAGGGAGTTCCGGTCCGCCGTCAGCGGGATGGGCCGGCACAGGCGAATCCCCTGCTGCCCGGTGCGGGCGGTAAATAGTCCCGCTCCCAGCCCCTGGCCAGCCCGGGCCGACAGTTTAGTGGCCAGCGAACTGCCCAGCGCCTCGGCACCGGCATCCAGGGCCATCTCGCTGAGCCCGGCAAAGGCGATATTCTGCGCCACCCCCTTCAGCAGTGCCCACTGCGCGGCGGCGCCCGGAGCAATACCGTAGATATCGGCGATCTCACGCAGCATCCGCAGGTTGCGCCAACCCACCAGCAGCATATCGAAGCTGGCCCAGGGGCTCAGCGCCACCATCACGCCGGACTCGACGCTATAGCGTTTGACGCAAGCCCGGGCGCGCAGGTCCTGCTCCGCCAGCGCGTGCTCCGCCAGAAAGCGGATCACCTCGCCGTCGCTGTAGGAGGTGTCGATCTGCTGCAGCGTCTCCAACAGCTCCCGCTGCTGCGGCATCCCGCTGTAGTGTTGTTCCAGCCGCTGCAGAAACGCCCCCGCCTGGCCCTGGGTCTTGAGCTCCAGCAAGCGTTGCGCCTGCGCCTGCAGCCGCTCGCTACTGCGCAACTGGCGCAGCCCCTTCAGACTGCGCCAGCCCTGCACCGTGGCGGCCAGTAGCGCGAGCAGCAGGAGCAGACCAAAACCGGTGCCGAGCACGGGATGGATACCGTACCCCCAGCTCAACAGGCGGTACAGCTCCATGCCGACGCCGGCACCCAGCACCGCCACCACCGATCCCGTCAGCAGACGCCGCCAGCCGGAGCGCTTGCGCGCAGGCGCGACAGCCGACCCGACATCCGCCGACGTGGGCCAAAGCTCCTCGTCGCCGACCTCCACCACCGCGTCCAGCGGAATCTCGCGGGCATTGCGCGCAGGCGGCACCGCGGTCAACGACGCAGCCCCCGGCTCCAGCTGTTCCGGATCGATGAAAACCGCTTTCTGCCACTGTTCGGTCATTGGAAAAGGTCTCCCGTCAGATACTCCAGCACCTGGTCGAGGCGGATATGGTGGCGCGGCTGCAGGTCGTTGCGCGGCAACCGCACCGGCGCGAAATCGATGAAACGGAAGCGTTCCCGGCTCCACTCCTGCCCGCCCGGCAATTCGATCGGCACCTCGCCGGGAAACAGCGCCAGCGGCTCACCGCTCTCCTTGCTCACCCCCTTCAGGCAGGAGAGCGTCTGGCCGTCGATGGTGGCTTCGGCGGCGCTGGTGGAGCGGATCGAAGCGATCGCCATGCAACGCGTTTCTATCCCTTCGAAACGGATATCGCGCTGCGCCTCCTCGATGATCAGCTCCAGGAAGCGGTCCAGGTTATGGTGCTGGTTGGCGGTGACATGATCGGCCTTGGTGGAGGCGAACAGGACCTTGTCGATGCGGGGGCTGAACAGACGGCGCAGGAAGCCGGAGCGTCCGTAGTTGAAACTGTGCAGGATCGCACCCAGGGCCTGCTTCATATCGTCGAAGCAGGCCTGTCCCTGGTTCAGCGTTTTCAGACAGTCGACCAGCACCACCTGGCGGTCGAAACGGGAGAAGTGGCGGGTGTAGAACGGCGCCACCACCTCGCGCTTATAGCGCTCGTAACGCGCCGCCATCACCGCATAGAAACTGCCGGCGGCCGCGGCTTCGGGCAACTGATCCAGCAACAGCGGGAACAGCTCCAGGCGCGGATCGCCGGCCAGCTCGCCGGGCAGGATGCAGCGCCCCGGCTGCAGCAGGCTGAGCGACTGGGGGGCGGCCCGGAACTGCTGTAACAGTTGCGCATACTGCTGGCTGAGTTGCTGCAGCCGCTGCTCATCGGCGGGCGCGTTCCAGTCGATCTGCGCCAGCGCCTCGCGCCAGGAGGCGCTGAGACTGGCACGCGGTTCGCGCGCGAACAACTGTTGTTGCTGCTGCGACCACTGGCGAAAATCCAGCGTCAGCAGCGGCAGGTCGAGCAGCCATTCGCCGGGGTAATCGATGATATCGAGGTACAGCGTACCGCTCTCCCCCAGCAGGCGCCGCAGCCCCGCCTCGCGGCGGTAGCGGATCGCCAGCCGGACCTCGGACAGGCCGGTGGTCGAGGCGGGCCAGTGCGGCGGATCCTGGCACAGACCGTCCAGCGCTGACGCCAGCGGGAAGGGAGAGGCGGACTCTCCGCTCAGGTCCTTGACGCTGATGATGCGATCGCTGGCCGCCAGGCCGAAGAACGGCAGCGAACGGCTGCGCGGCGCCTGCAGCAGATGATGCACCAACGCACTGATGAAAACGGTTTTACCGGCCCGGCTCAGCCCGGTGACCGCCACCCGCAGGTGGCGCTCGGTACTCTGTTCGGCCAGTTCATGCACCCGCGTACGCAGGCCGTCGACCCGCTCCTCACCCAGCACACGTTTGATCTTGGTCCCCAGTCCCATAGGTTTATCCCGTCGATAGTCAGGTCCAAGGATGCCAGAGAGGACCTTAAATGCCGCTTAAACAGACAAAAAATATCACTAAAACAGATAGTTACAATGTCACCACGCGCACAGCCAACCCCAGCAGCAGGGTGCCGGTCAGCTTTTCGACCAGCGCGCTGCGCCGGCGCAGGGCACGTAACAGCGGGGGGTGGGACAGCAACAGCGCGGCCAGCGTATACCAGGCGCCATCGACCAGCGCCGCGGTCAGGATCAACGTCCACTGTACCGCCAGACTCTGCTCGGCGGTGACGAACTGGGAGAACAGCGCGATGAAGAACAGCGCCAGTTTCGGGTTCAATAGCGAGATCAGCGCACCGGCGCGGGCCGCGCTGAACAGCGACCGGGTCCCCTGCCCGCCGACATCGAGCACCCCGCTCCGCCCGGCATGGCGCCAGGCCTGGATCCCCATCCACGCCAGCCAGCCGGCACCGGCCCAACTGATCAGGTTGAACAGCAACTGCTGCTGGGCCACCAGCAGCGCCAGGCCATGCACCGTCAAAAATGCCCACAGCCCTACGCCAACCGCGTGACTGAGGCCAGCGACGATACCGTGCGCCCGGCTGTTCAGTACCGTTTCGCGCAGCACCACGGCGAGACTCGGCCCCGGCGACATCGCCCCCATCAGACAGACCAGAAACAGCGACAACCAGAGCATCAATGACATGGGTTTTATCCTTCGACCGTAGGCGGCACACCGCGGCGCCGTTTCGCTAGCACTATTATGCTAAGCCTCAGCCACCTTGTCACAGGGCCGCTGTCTGCGCCCCGGCCGGCTATGCTATAGTTTCGCCCCCAGAGCGTCGGCAAAACCGGGTAACAGCATGGCCATCTCACTCCAGGAACAACTTCTTAAAGCGGGCGTTGCCAGCAAGGCCCAGGCCAAGCAGGCCAAGCAGGAAAAACGCAAAAAAGCCAAGCAGCCCAAGGGCGCCGCATCGACCGACCAGGCCGTGGAGCAGCAGGCCGCACTGGAGGCCGCGCGCCAGGCCAAACAGGAGAAGGATCGCGAGCTGAACCGCCAGCGCCAGCAGGAGCAGGCCCAGAAGGCGAGCCTGGCCGAGGTGCGCCAGCTACTGCAGCAGCATGCGGTCGCGCTGCCGCGCGACGGCGAAACACGCTATAACTTCGTGCATGAGAAAAAGGTCAAGTCGCTGTGGATCAACACGGCACTACTGAACCAGTTGGCCCGCGCCCAGCTGCTGATCGCGTTCTTCGACCAGCAGTACTACCTGATTCCGGCGGCCATCGCCGAGCGCGTCGCGGCCCGCCTGCCCGAGGCTATCCTGCCGCGCCCGGTACCGGAGCAGACGGCCCCCGCGGAGGACGATCCCTACGCCGACTACCAGATCCCCGACGATCTGATGTGGTGAGCGCACCGGCAACGGCCCGGTGTGCCCTTTGCGGACACGACGATAACAGGTTCTAACGACGGAGACCCGGGATGCCCGACCAGCCCCATTTTCTGCAGTCCGAAGCCCCCACGCTGGAGGTCAACCGCTCCCAGACCGAAGCCACGGTCGAGCCGCTGCAACTGGGCCAGCGGGTACGCGAGATCCGTCTGAGTCAGAACCTGACCCTGGAGGAGGCCAGCAAGCGCACCGGGCTAGCCCGCTCGACCCTGTCGAAGATCGAGAACGAGCAGATCTCCCCGACCTTTTCCGCCGTCACCAAGCTGGTCAAGGGGTTGGGGATCGACATCCCGCAGCTGTTCACCCAGCCACAGCGCGATCGCTCCGGCGGCGGCCGCCGCGATATCACCCGCTCCGGCCAGGGCCGTCCGCACCCGACGCCGACCTACGAGCACGAACTGCTCGCCACCACGCTGAGCAGCAAGAAGATGATCCCCTACCGCACCGTCGTGCGCGCCCGCCATTTCGACGAGTATGGCGACTGGGTACGCCATGACGGCGAGGAGTTCCTCTACGTGCTGGAGGGAGAGGTGATGTTCTACACCGAATTCTACGAGCCGATCCTGCTCAACGCCGGCGACAGCGCCTATTACGACTGCGAGATGGGCCACGCGCTGGTTTCGGTCAGCGAACAGGACGCGAGCGTGCTCTGGGTCACGGCGTAAGCGCCCCCATTGCAAGCCCCGAGGGTTCAGGATAGGTTAAGGGCCTGCGCCCAACCCAGGAACCTCCGATGTCCCGAATCCGGCTGCAGGATCTGCAGATCCTGCTGATCGAGCCCTCCGCGACCCAACGCCGCATCATCAGCCGCCAGCTCGAACAGGAGCAGATCAGCGCGGTCGACGGTGTCGGCACCCGGGCCGAAGCGCTGCAGGCGCTGCAACGCACCCGCCCCGACCTGGTGATCTCCGCCTTCTATTACGAGGACGGTTCGGCCGACGAGTTGCTGCGGCAGCTGCGCGCCGATCCCGCGTTCAGCGACCTCCCCTTCCTGCTGATCTCCAGCGAGACCCGCCGCGCCCAGCTCGAGGTGTTCAAGCAGTCCGGCGTCGTCGCGATCCTGCCCAAGCCGTTTACCCGCGCGCACCTGGAGGCGGCGCTGAACGCCACGCTGGACCTGCTGAGCCAGGAGGAGATGGAGCTGGAGCTGTACGATATCGATACGATCAGGGTGCTGGTGGTGGACGACAGCCGCCTGGCGCGGCGCCATATCCTGCGGGTGCTGCAGAACCTCGGCATCAAGCATCTGATCGAGGCGGAGGATGGCAAGGCGGCGATCGAGCGCCTGCAGCAGCAGGAGGTGGATCTGGTGGTGACCGACTACAACATGCCGGAGGTGAACGGGGCCGAACTGGCCGATTTCATCCGCCACTCCGAGCTGCATGCCCACCTGCCGATCCTGATGGTGACCTCGGAGGCCAACGACGCCCACCTGAGCCAGATCACCCAAGCCGGCGTCGACGCCCTGGCCGACAAACCGTTCGAGCCGGCCACGGTGCGCAAGCTGCTGGCACGGCTGTTGGACCGGCGCTAACGCACCGGCCCATTCTCCGCCGCAGCCAGTTCCGTTAGCGGGACTGGTTAGCGGGCCCAGTTAGGGCGATTACTCCGAGTAGCAGCGCGGCACGCGCGGTGTCAGGCAGGACATCAGCGTGTAGGAGATGGTGTCGCACCACTTGGCGGTCTCCTCCACCGGCATCTGCCGCCCGAACAGCTCCACCCGGTCGCCGATCTTGGCATCGGGCAGGTCGGTCAGATCGATCGTCATCATATCCATCGATACCCGGCCGGCCACCGGCACGCGCTGGCCGTTGACCACCACCGGCATCCCGTTGCGCGCATGGCGCGGGAAACCGTCGGCATAACCGACGGCGATGGTGCCGATCCGGGTCGGGCGCTGACAGACGAAGGTGCCGCCGTAACCCACCGGCTCACCGACCGCCACGTCGCGGATGGCGATGATCTCGGTGGACAGGGTCATTGCCGGGATCAGCTGCTGGTCGGCCCCCTGCGGCGCCTCGAACGGCGTGGATCCGTACAGGACGATGCCGGGGCGGATCCAGTTGCGGTGCGCCTTGGGCCAGGCCATAACCGCGGCGGAGTTGCTCAGGCAGGCACTCAGTACCAGCCCCTCTTCGGCGTTGGCGAAGCGCTCCAGCTGCTGCAAGGTGGCATCGACCTGGGGCTCGTCGGAGCGGGCGAAGTGGGTCATCAGGATCACTTCGCTGACACAGCTCAGCGCCTGCAGCCGTTCCACCACGGCCGCGACCTGCTCCGGCGCGAAACCGAGCCGGTGCATGCCGGTGTCGATCTTCAGCAGCACCGGGAAGGGCTGGGTCAGGCCCGCCTGCTCCAGCTGCTGCAGTTGGTGTTCGCTATGTACCGCCGGCCAGAAGTTGTACTCCTCGATCAGCGGCAGTTCGGTGGCGTCGAAGAAGCCTTCGAGCAGGATCACCGGCAGGGTCAGCCCCGCCTGGCGCAGCTCCAGCGCCTCTTCGATACAGGCGACACCGAAGGCGTCGGCTTCCGCCTCCAGCACCTGCGCCACGCGCACCGCACCGTGGCCATAGGCGTTGGCCTTGACGATGGCGACGGCACGCGTTTCAGGCGCCTGCTGGCGGGCCAGACGAAAATTGTGCCGGATCGCATCCAGATCCACATCGGCACGCAGTTTACGGCTCATACTACATCCTCCGCTTGCGCGTAGAGGGCCTTAGCCCTCGGTCACCATGATCGCTTCGACTTCGATGTCGGCATCCTTCGGCAGCGCCTTGACGGCGTATGCGGCACGAGCCGGATAGGGTTCGCTGAAGTAACGCGCCATCACCAGGTTCACTTCACCGAAGTATTTCAGGTCGGACAGCAGGATGGTCAGCTTGACCACGTCGGCGAGGGAACCACCGGCCGCTTCCGCCACCGCTTTCAGGTTGTCGAACACGCGCACGGCCTGGGCTTCGAAAGACTCGGTCACCATCTCCATGGTGGCCGGATCGAGCGGGATCTGGCCGGACATGTACACGGTGTTACCCGCCTTCACCGCCTGCGAATAGGTACCGATCGCCGCCGGCGCTTTGTCGGTGCTGATAATGCTCTTGTTGGACATTGCAGTAATTCCTGTCTTGTAACCTGAGGGTTGATTCGTGTTTGCTGCGGAGGATGCCGGGCGACTATCCATCTATTTGGCGCCGCTGCCAACCCCCTCCGCCGATATGTGTCGTTAATGGTAACGCGCGATGCTCAAACCGTCCGGATCGATATCCGGGGTGCGGCCGCTGATCAGGTCGGCCAGCAGGCGTCCGGAGCCCAGCGACATGGTCCAGCCCAGGGTGCCGTGACCGCCGTTGATGAACAGGTTGCTGTAACGGGTGGCCCCGATCACCGGCGTACCGTCCGGCGTGTTCGGGCGCAGACCGCACCAGAACTCCGCCTTGGCGGTATCGCCGCCGCCCGGGAACAGGTCGTTGACGACGAACTCGACGTTGCGTCGGCGCCCCTCGCCCAGCGACAGGTCGAACCCGGTCAGTTCGGCGGTACCGCCGACGCGGATACGATCGCCCAGGCGGGTCACCGCCACCTTGTAGGTCTCGTCCATCACCGTCGACTCCGGCGCCCGGCTCGGATCCTCGATCGGCAGGGTCAGCGAGTAGCCCTTGACCGGGTAGACCGGCAGCTTGATCCCCAGCGGCTTCAACATCTGCGGTGCATAGCTGCCCAGCGCCATGACATAACGGTCGGCGCTGAGACGCTCGCCCCCGCACTGCACGCCGGTGATCTGCTCCCCTTCGCTGAGCAGCGCGTCGATCGCCGTATTGAAGCGGAACTCGACCCCCAGCTTGCGGCACTCCTCGGCCAGGGCGCGGGTGAACAGGTGGCAGTCCCCGGTCTCGTCGCCCGGCAGGCGCAGGCCGCCGACAAACTTGTGCTGAGAACCCGCCAGGCCCGGCTCATACGTCAACACCTCGGCCATGGTCAGTACCTCGTAGGGCACGTTCAGCTCCGCCAGCACCTCGATATCGCGCGCCATCGCATCGACCTGCTTCTGGCTGCGGAACACCTGCACCGTGCCCTGGGCCCGGCCGTCGTACTGGATGCCGATCTCGCGGCGCAGTTCGATGAAGCAGTCGCGGCTGTATTCGGCGATGCGCACCATGCGGCTCTTGTTGATGGCATAGGCTTTGGTGGTACAGTTCTTGACCAGCTGTGTCATCCACAGCGCCATTTTCAGATCCACTTTCGGGCTGATGCGCAGCGGCGCGAGATCTTGTAGCATCCATTTAACCGCCTTGAACGGTATGCCGGGAGCGGCCCAGGGCGCAGAGTATCCCGGCGAGATCTGACCGGCATTGGCATAGCGCCCCCGGTTGTCGATCCACGACGACGACCTGATGACCGGCCTTGGCCAGATACCAGGCACTGGTTACACCGACGACACCGCTACCGAGTACGATCACGCGCATTCTGATTCACCCTATTGAGAATGGTTACGCTAGAACCAAGAAGAGCAACCATTCTAAACAAGATGCCAGATTATTTTTTTGCGTATTTGTAACTTTTATAGTAGTTTTTGTTTTATTTTGTAAATAAACCAGAATAAAAATTCAGAAAGAGCCCGTTATGCAGAAACAAAGAAAACTCGACCGTATCGATCGCAACATCCTCACCATCCTGCAGCAGGAGGGGCGTATCTCCTATACGGAACTGGCCGATCGGGTCGGGCTCTCCACCACCCCCTGCATGGAGCGGGTCAAACGGCTGGAGCGCGACGGCGTCATCACCGGCTACCACGCGCGGCTGAACCCGGAGATGCTGGATTACAATCTGCTGGTGTTCGTCGAGATCGCCCTCTCCTACCAGTCGCCCGACGCCTTCGACAAGTTCAGCCAGGCGGTCAGCACCCTGCCCTACATCCTGGAGTGCCACCTGGTCTCCGGCGATGCCGATTACCTGCTGAAGGCGCGTCTGCACGATATGTCGCAATACCGCGAGCTGCTCGGCCATATGCTGCTGACCCTGCCCGGGGTGAAGAACTCCAAGAGCTATATCGTCATGGAGGAGATCAAGGAGCAGACCCTGCTGCCAGTGGACCCGATCACCCGCGCCGAGTAATTCACCGCACCGTTCCCTGCGTCCAATAAAAAACCCCGGCCTGAAGTGACCGGGGTTTTTTATTGGACGCAACGCCCTACTCCTCAGAACAGGGCGTTGCAGATCCAGGCAGCCGCACCGAGGGGAGCGGTTTGGCTACCTGACATCGCCGAATTACAGCTCGAAGCCGTTCTTCAGGTCGATACCGGATTTACCCGGTGACAGGATGTTGTTCGGGTCGAGGGCACGCTTGATCGCATGTTCAACCCGGCGCTTCACGGTGCCGTAGCTCTGTGCCACGCGCTCCTGGAACTGAGTGTTGACGCGGTAAACGGCATAACCGCGTTTCTGGAACTCGTCCAGCAGCTCGCCGAAGCAGACCTCTGCCCGCTTGCGCTCCTCCTCATTGGTGCGGTCATACAGCACGTCGATGACGTGGTGCATGTCGCGCCAGCCGACGATAAACTCGCCGACGTAGTCCAGGCCATGCTTGTTCAGAATATCCTTGGCCAGGGCGTACTGCTTGTCGCACTCGGAGCCACGGGCCTGGCTCACCGGTGCGAACCACATGGAACCGCCACCCCCACGCCAGTTGTACAGACCAAACTCCTGCAGGTTCGGCACGCCGGTCATCAGCTTGGCGCGGTAGTCGAACGGCTGGGTGCCGGCCGCTTCCTCGTCGGTGACCAGGCGTCCTTTGCCGAGCTGTTTCAGCGCGCCGCGGACGATGTTCAGGTTCACCTCCACCTGTTCCGGGGTACCGTACAGGCAGGCATAGACGTTCCACGCCCCGAGATCCTTGTCTTTCTGGATCTGCTTCAGCACGTGGTCCGGCGTGGCGCCCGGCTCGGTGATGTACTGCGCACGGGTGGTGTTGCAGGTAGCCGCTTCCCAGATCACACCGGCGATAACGACGGCGTTCGGGATCACCTGGGCGATACGCAGCGGACGGATGAACTCGACGATATCGGCGATATCGGTCTCATCTTCGAACTTGATCTCGATCGGCTTGGACACCGGCGGTTTCGGCATCAGCCAGAAGCCCAGCTTGGTGCAGATACCGTAGTTGGCCTGGGTGAACATCCCGTCCAGCGTCGGGCCGTAACCCCACTTGAACACCTGCCAGGCCTTGTCGCCTTCGACGCCGCCCATACCGGTGCGGTAGATCTCGCCGTTGGCCAGTACCAGCTCCATACCGCACTGCATCAGGAAGTGCTCGCCGTAGGGGGTGTAACCCACGCCACGGTCCATGGTGTTACCCAGCGGACCGGCGATAGCGGACGGTGCCGAGAAGGACAGCATCAACGGGATGTTGTTCTCCTGCAGGTAATCGTACAGCTGCTGGTAGGTCACGCCCGGCTCGACCAGCGCGGTACCCAGCTCCGCATCGATATGGATGATCTTGTTCATCTTCTTCAGGTCCAGCACCACCTGGCCGCGCTGGCCCGGTGCGGCACTGCCGTACCCGAAGTTGTTACCGGTGGAGATGGTCCAAACCGGGATCTTGTACTCGTTACAGATCTTCACGATGCCCTGCACCTGCTCGACGCTGGTAGCGGTCAGCGCGGCAGACGGCGTGTTACGCTCCACGTCGCCCGGCATCATGATCTTGGTGTAGGAGACCAGCTGGTCGGCGGAGACCAGGACGTTCTCTTCGCCCATCAGGGCACGGAACTTCTTCAGCGCCGCCTGGAACTCGGCGTCGGTAACGCCCTGGGGCAATACGGTATTGGTTTGTTGACTCATGGCTTCAAACCTCGATTACAAAAGAGACAAAGCGACCTTCGAGGCGCTCGCTATGGGCGGACAGTGCAGCCGCGTCGACCGGCGCCTGGGGGGCAACCAGGGCATGGCCCAGGTAGGCCGCCCAACGCGCGGAGACCGCACCCTGGGAGGCCGCCGTCAGCTCCAGATCGCGGGCGGCCGCGAACGGCTGCTGCGCCTGCAGCGCAAAGCCGGCGGCTTCCTGCTTGAGCTGCTCGCCCAACGTCAGTACCGCACTCTGGCCAGCACCGGCGCTGATCACCTGGTGACGGCTAACCCCCGCTTCGGCGCTGTGCTGACCGAGCCAGCTCATGCGCAGACCGGCACGGCGGGCCTGGGCCACCAGCAGCTCGCCGCTGGCATCGTCGACCAGACCGATCAGACGCAGGCGTTCGCCACGCTCGGCGGCCTGCTGCAGCAGTGCCAGCGGGTTCGCCTCGCGATCGCTACGGAGCAGCTCGAGCTGGGCCCCGTTGGCCAGGGCCGCGCGGGCACCGGCAGCGAAGCTGGCCTCCACCGCCGCATTGGCGGCCAGGACCAGGGTCGGTACCGCTTCGGCACCGGTCGCGCCGAGGTTCAGCGCCGCCTGGGCCAGGCCGGAGCCGCCGAGCAGGACACTGCCGGCACCGGACGCCAGCGCGCCTTTAAGAAAGAAACGGCGTTTGTGATCCATCATGATGGTTACTCCTTGGGTGCAGCGCTGTTGCTGACGAACTCAGCGACAGACTGCAACGCAGCGTCATCGATGAAGGAGGAACGGAACGCCGGCATGGCACGGAAGCCGTGACGAGCGATGGTCGTAATGTACTCAGGCGGGAGCTGACGTCCCTTGATGACGGGACCGATGCCCGCTTCGTGGCAGTGACTGCACACCTTGGCGTAGACGTTCTCGCCGCCACGCCATTTACCGTCGCCATCCGCCTGCGCAGCGGTAGCAACCAACCCGAGAGAGGAGACAGCACAGATCAGCGCGCCGCGCAGTGCACGCCCTTTAATTGTTTTAAGCATAGATAACTCCAATGACTGCCGCGGAACTCAGAACGGATAGGGACGCGGCGTACGCTGCAGCGTGATCCAGTGATCGGTGGTGAACTCATCGATCGCCCAGTCGCCGTTGAAACGACCGATACCGGAGTTCTTCTCACCGCCGAACGGCGCATGCGCCTCGTCGTTCACCGGAATATCGTTCACGTGGGTCATACCGGCACGGATACGCTGGGCGAACTGCGCACCACGCTCCAGATCGCCGGTAAATACCGCACTGGACAGGCCGTATTCGCTATCGTTGGCCAGCGCCAGCGCATGCTCGGCATCGTCCGCGCACTGGATACCAACCAGCGGTCCGAAGATCTCTTCACGGGAGATCTCCATGTCGGCGGTCACATCACCAAACACGTGCGGCGGCAGTACGTTGCCCTGGGCTTCGCCCTCGAGCAGCACCTTGGCGCCCTCGGCCTTGGCCTTGGCGATCTTCTGCTGCAGCCCTTCCAGCTGGCGGGCATTGATCACCGGACCGACCACGGTTTCAGCCAGTTTCGGGTCGCCGTAGGCCAGACCCTTGACTCGCTCGACGAAGCGCTCGGTAAACGCCTGGTACACCGGCTTCTCGACGATGATGCGGTTGATCGCCATGCAGATCTGGCCCTGGTGTAGGAACTTGCCCACCACCGCGGCATTGACCGCCTGTTCGATATCGGCGTCGGCCAGCACCACGAACGGGCTGTTACCGCCCAGCTCCAGCGCCACATGCTTCAGGTAGTCACCGCCGCTGGCGATGCGGCCGATATTGCGACCGACCAGGGTGGAACCGGTGAAGGAGACCAGTGACGGCACCGGATGCTCGACGAACGCATCGCCGATCTCGGAACCCGCACCCACGACGACGCTCAACACCCCTGCCGGCAGACCGGCCTCTTCGAAGATTCGTGCGCACAGCAGACCGCCGCTGACCGGGGTATCGCTGGCCGGTTTCACCACCACGGCGTTACCGAGCGCCAGCGCCGGCGCAACGGAGCGCTGGGTCAGGTGCAGCGGGAAGTTCCACGGGCTGATCACGCCGACCACGCCCAGCGGGCCACGGTAAACGCGGCTCTCTTTGCCCGGCACATCGGAGGCGATGATGCGGCCGTGCACGCGGCTCGGCAGACTCGCCGCTTCCAGCGTGATCGCACGCGCGGCGCCCCACTCGATGGTGGCCTTCAGGCGGGTACTGCCCGACTCGCGGACGATCCAGTCGATGATCTCATCCTGACGCTGATCGAAGATCTTCACCGCGTTCAGCATCACCTCGGCGCGCGCAGAGGGACCCATCGCCGCCCAGGCAGCCTGGGCATCGCGTGCGGCATTGAAGGCTTGGTCGAGATCGTCACGGTTGGCCATCTGCAGCTGCAGCAGACGCTCACCGTTGAAGGGGTCGAAGACATCGAGGAGACGGCGGTCGCTGCCCGCGCGCCACTGGCCTGCCAGGGGTTGCAGGTCCAGCTCCCGATAAGGAGTGCTTGTCTCTGTCATTGTTATATCTCCAGCTACGGGCCATTGGCGGCGGACAACTGTCGCTTGTCCACTACGTCGGGTTACCGCGAAGGCGGCCCGCATTTTTGTTGTAGAAATATGCCTATGTATTGGCGCCTGCCCAACGGACGAATCCATCGGGTGACGACCGAGCGCCAACCAATACAAACTTCGTGCCAAATCGGCAATTATTAAATTTTTATTTAATATTCAATGCATTATATTTAAATCCCGACACAAACCCGGTGCCGGGGCGCTTTAGATTTCTCGCCATCGACGATTTTTATGCATAAAAATCTGCGCCACCCATCCCCTTCCCAGCGGGACTAATACCCTAGCGGACTAGTAAACCAAGGGTGAATTGACCGCACCGGACCCGGCACTATAATCCCTGCTCCATCCAATCCTACGAGACGTCATGACCGCGCCAGACCAGACCGCCTACCTGACCGACTTCGAAGCCGAGTTCCTGACTCATCTGCAGCAGCGCAACCAGCAGTTATCCGTGGACCCCTGCAACCAGCTCGACAGTCAGGGTTCGCCGTCGGTCGACGAGCTGACCGGCAGCCTCGCCTTCGCCCCCAACGACGGTAATATCTGGCTCAGCGGGCAGCGCATGATGCTGATGCAGAGCGAGGTGTTCGGCTCGTTGCGTTACGAGCTGATCGAACGTCTCGGTATCGAACAGGCGCGCCAGCTGCTGAGCCGGCTCGGCTGGCAGGCCGGCGCCCGCGATGCCGCCAGCGTCAGCAAGCTCTGGCCCGGCGGCGACGACGCCAGCCTGTTCGCCGCCGGGCCGCGCCTGCATATGATCAAGGGGATGGTGCAGGTCGAACTGACCCACCTGGAGATCGACAACAGTCGCGGCCACTTCTATGCCGAGTTCGCCTGGCACAACTCCATCGAGAGCAACGAACAGATCTCCCGTTACGGCGTCGGCTCCGAGAACGCCTGCTGGATGCAGGTCGGATACGCCAGCGGTTACGCCTCGACCCTGCTCGGCCGGCAGGTGGTGTTCCGCGAAACGGAGTGCCGTGCCTGTGGACATAAAAGCTGCCAGATCATCGGCAAGCCGGCGGAGCAGTGGGATAACGTGGAGCAGGACCTCGCCTACCTGGAGGCCGGCGACCTCGGCCCCTACCAGCGGATCCAGCCCCTCGCCGACGGCGACAGCGAAAAAACCATGGTCGGCGCCTCGCCGGCCTTCATCGCCGCGACCCAGCTCGCCTCCCGCGTCGCCGCCACCGATGCCACGGTGCTGCTGACCGGCGAGTCCGGTGTCGGCAAGGAGCTGTTCGCCCGCACCCTGCATCTGCACAGCAAACGCAGCGAGACCCCGCTGGTGGCGCTGAACTGCGCCACGCTGCCGGAAAACCTGATCGAAGCGGAGCTGTTCGGGGTCGAAAAAGGCGCCTACACCGGTGCCGACCGTACCCGCGCCGGCCGCTTCGAACGCGCCGACGGCGGCACCCTGTTCCTCGACGAGATCGGCATTCTGAGTCCCAGCGCCCAGGGCAAGCTGCTGCGCGTGCTGCAGGAGGGCGAGGTGGACCGCCTCGGCAGCAGCGCACCGATCAAGGTCGATGTGCGGGTCATCGCCGCCACCAACGTCGACCTGGCCGAAGAGGTCGCGGCCGGACGCTTCCGCGAAGACCTCTACTACCGCCTCAACGTGTTCCCGATCCACCTGCCGCCGCTGCGCGAACGGCGGGAGGATATCCCGCTGCTGATGAACCATTTCTTGCACACCTTCTGCAAGCGCCACGACCGCCAGTTGACCGGCTTCACGATGCGCCTGGTCAACACCATGCTGACCTACCGCTTCCCCGGCAACATCCGCGAACTGCAGAACCTGATCGAACGCGGCGTCATCATCGCCCGGGATGGCGAAGCGCTGGATATCAACCACCTGGCGATGGGTGCCGCGCCGCAGACCGGCAGCAGCTTCACCGCCCCGGTGGGGCTGAACGCCAGCGGCGGCATCGACGTGCTCCAGCGCCCGGCGCCAGCCACCCCGGCCCCGTCGGACAGCGATGTCGCCGCGCCGGAGCCGACAGCGGCCGCCAAGCAGCCCTCGTCACGGGTACTGGCCAGCCTGCAAGCCTTTATCAGCGGCCGCCAGCAGGCGCTCGACACCTCGCTGGCCGAGATCGAGGAGCTGCTGATCCGCCAGGCCCTGGACAACTCCGGCGGCAATATCACCGCCGCCGCGCAGATGCTGGGGATGAGCCGTGCGCAGGTCTCCTATCGACTGAAAGATCGATAGCTTTCAGAGCTGCTTACAGCATCGGCTGCCGCCCGTATAATGGAGTTTTTGCCGATTTCCGGAACCGAGATGCAACGCCTTGATCTCCAGCTGGTCCACAGGGGCCTATGCGAATCGCGCGCCCGCGCACAACGCCTGATCCGTGACGGACGGGTAAGGGTGCGACCGAACCCCGGCGGCGCGTGGCAACTGGCCGACAAGGTGGGGCTGAAACTGCCGGAGCAGGTCGAGATCGACCTGGTGCCGGCGGAGGAGGACCGCTTCGTTTCGCGCGGTGCGTTGAAACTGCTACCGGCCCTGCAGCATTTTGCCCCCGACCTGGCGGGACGGGTCGCCCTCGATGTCGGCCAGTCCACCGGCGGCTTCACCGACTGCCTGTTGCAACAGGGTGCGGCCCGGGTGGTCGGCATCGAAGTGGGCCACGACCAGCTCGCGCCGCGGCTGCGCCAGGACCCCCGTGTGGTCTGCCTGGAGGGCTACAACGCCCGCGCCCTCGGCAACGAACTGCTCGATTACACCCCGCACCGCGGCGGCTTCGACCTGGCGGTAATGGATGTTTCCTTTATTTCGCAGACGCTGATCCTCGACTCCCTGACGCCGCTGCTGCGCCAGGGCGGACTGCTGTTCACACTGATCAAACCACAGTTCGAGGTCGGGCCCGAACATGTCGGCAAGGGCGGCATCGTGCGCAACCCAGCGCTGTACGAAGCGGTCTGCCAGCGCATCCGCCAGCATTGCCAGGCGCTGGGATTGGAACCATTGGCACTGCAGGAGAGTCCGATCCTCGGTGGCGATGGCAACCACGAATTTCTGCTGGTGGCGCGCAACAACGCGACGCCCCCTATCAATGAGCAAGAGCGCCCGTGAAACTGCATCTCGATACCCGTATCGCCCCGAACCAGGCCAACCAGAAGGCGACCGATTTCATCGCCACCGAAACCGGACTGCCCAAGCTGCGGATCAAGGATGCGATGGCCAAGGGCGCCGTCTGGCTCAGCCGCGGCCGCTCGCGCCGGCGCCTGCGCAAGGCCACGGAAACGCTCAAGGGCGACGACCGTATCGAGCTGTTTTACGATGCCGAACTGCTGGCACGCAAACCGACGGCACCGCTGTGCCTGGTCGATGCCGGGGGCTATTCGGTGTGGTTCAAACCCGCCGGTCTGGTCGCCCAGGGTAACGACTACAGCGACCATCTGGCGCTGACCCGGATCGCCGAACAGACGCTGACGCCGCCGCGCCCCGCCCTGCTGGTACACCGTATCGACCGCGAGACCGCGGGACTGATGCTGATCGCGCACAAGCCGGGCATGGCGGCGGCGCTATCGGCGCTGTTCAGCGAACGCAAGATCGAAAAACGCTATCGCGCCCTGGTACGCGGCGAAGTGGCGGCGTCAGGCCGGATCGATGCCGCGCTGGACGGCAAACCCGCCATCACCCGTTTCACCCGCATCGGCTATGACGCCGGCCTCGACCGCAGCCTCGTCGAGGTGGCGATCGATACCGGCCGGACCCACCAGATCCGCCGCCATTTCGAGCAGCTGGGCCACCCGCTGATCGGCGACCCGCGCTACGGTCAGGGCAACAAGAACGCCGACGGGTTGCAGCTGTTTGCCACCCTGCTTAAATTTACCTGTCCAATCCGCCGCCAACCGGTCAGCTTCGAGCTGTCGGAGGCGTTCCTGCGCGAACATAGCCGCTATAGCGGCCTCGACGGCGCAACCCCGGGCACAGAGGCAAGACCGGACTCATGAAGCTAGACACTGGCAGCAAAGACGCCCTGCAGGGCCGGCAGCGTTCGGCTTCCGGCCATCCTGCGGCCTCTCCGCTGTACCGGGCGCTGGTCCGCCCGCTGACCTTCTGGATCCTGTTTATCGCCAGCCTGGCCACCTACTGGGTGATGCTGAACCAGGCTCACCAGAGCCAGTTGCAGCAGGCCGAGCAGCAGGTCCGCAAGGGCGCGGAGCAGACCGTCGCGGCGCTGACCCGGCAGACCGAAACGATGATGCACAAGATCGACTATATCGCCCAGCAGATGGGGGATATCTGGGTCGAATACACCAAGCCGAAAAAGGCCGAGAGCGCCCGCAGCGCCAAGCAGCGGCTGCTCCTGGCCAACCAGGAGTTGAATCGCGCCATCACCCTGGCGCAGAAGGTGCTGCCCGAGGGCGCCGTGGTCCAGGTCGCCATCGCCGACGCCCAGGGCACAATCACCTTCTCCAACCTGGAACAGCCCTCCGCTGCGGCCAGCGCCAAACCGGTCTCGATCGCCGACCGCGAACACTTCCTCGCGCACCTGTACAGCACGCCGGAATCCGCCGCGCTGTTCGTCAGCCACCCGGTGTTCGGGCGCATCTCGCACCTGTGGACGGTGCAGTTCACGCGCCCGCTGTTCCAGGGCGAAACCTTTGCCGGCGTCGTCGTGCTCTCGGTCTCGGTGAAGCACCTGTCCGAGGCGCTGCACAAGATCTTTCCGGAACCGGAGGATGTGGCGCTGATCGTGCGCGACGACGGCAGCTACCTGGCCCGCTCCGAGAAGCTCGATGCCATCCTCGGCACCGCGGTGCAGGAAGCGCGCGCCTTCATGCCGCGCCGGCCGCTGGCCAAGGGCTCCTATAATGCAGCGGCCGCCTTCGATGGCATTACCCGTTTTTACACCTGGCAGCGGGCCGAGGGTTATCCGGTCGTGGTCAGCGTCGGTCTCAGCACAGAGAAAGCGCTGGCTCCGGTTCACCAGGCGCTGGATGACAGCCACAAGCAGAATCTGATCGGCACTATCCTGTTGCTGCTGGCCGCCACCTGGATCACCCGGCTCTGGCTGCTGTCGCGGCGCCGCAGCACCCTGCTCCAGGCCACCCAGGAGCGCATGGCGGCCATGCTGGATCGCGCCCCCGGCGGGGTGTTGATGGAGGACGAACAGGGCGTCGTGGTGGTCGTCAACCTCAACTTCTGCACCCTGATGATGCTGGAGGAGAGTCCGGGGCAACTGCTCGGACTGCCGCACCGCCAGCTGTGCGAACTGCTGGGTTCTGCGCGCACCGTCTGGCTGCACGATCCCGCGCCCGTCGCCGGCAACGAGAAGCGCCAGACCATCGAGGTGATCAGGCCGGATGGCCGGGTCCTGGAGATCAGTTGGGTGGGGATGGTCCGTGGGCGGCAGCCGCTGGGGCGGGCCTGGATGATCCAGGATATCTCCGAGCGCAAACAGCATGAGCTGTACCTGGCCGAACTCGCCACCACCGATTCGCTAACCATGCTGTCCAACCGCCGCAGCTTCATGGACCAGATCAACCAGGCTCTACACTACCAGCATAACCACCCGGGGCGTGCCGGGGTGGTGATGATGGCGGATCTCGACCATTTCAAACAGATCAACGACCACTATGGCCATGCCGTGGGGGACAAGGTGTTGCAGCATGTGGCACAGCTGCTGCGTGCCAATCTGCGCCAACAGGATAGTGCCGGGCGCCTGGGCGGGGAGGAGTTCGCCATCCTGCTGCAGAACATCGATATGGCCGAGGCACTCCAGCTGGCGGAGCGCATCCGGGTCGCGCTGGAGCAGACCCCGACCCACACCCGCGCCGGCCCCATCAGCGTCACCATCAGTATCGGTCTGGCGGCGCTGCATGGCAGCAACGCCAACACCTGCCTGCGCCGTGCCGACGAAGCGCTGTACAACGCCAAGGGTCAGGGACGTAACCGGGTCTGCGTCTGGAGCCTGGGGGAGTCGGCCGAACCGAACGCCCCGCCAGCGCCACTTTGAGTGTATCAGCCGGTAGCGATTACAGGCGCACCTGACGCTGCAGCTCCATACGGCGCAGGAATTCGGCCATGATTTCATGGTAGAGCGCGCCACCCTGCTGCAGATCCTCGACATCGGAGTCGATGCTCGGGTTGTCGTTGACCTCGATCACCACCACCCGCTCGCCCGACTGCTTGATGTCGACGCCATACAGACCGTCGCCGATCAGCCGGGTCGCCTTCAGTGCCACCTCCAGCACCTTGCGCGGCACCTCCCAGATCGCCGGGGTGTCGAAACCACCGGAAGCGGGCTCGTTGCCGCCGCCGTCATGGCGATAGATCTGCCAGTGGTCGCGCACCATGAAATAGCGGCAGGCGTAGATCGGTTTGTTGTTCAGCACCCCGATGCGCCAGTCGTAGTCGGTGTACATGAACTCCTGCGCCAGCACCAGCGATGAACTGTGACGCAGGTGCTTCAGCTCCTGTGCCAGCTCCTGCTCCGATTCGACCCGGATCACGCCGCGGGAGAAGGAGCCGTCGGGAATCTTCAGCACCACCGGCAACCCCAGCTCGGCAATAATATGCTGCACCGTCTCGTGGCGCGCATCGCTGACGATCACCGTCTTCGGCGTCGGCACCTTATGGGTACGCAGCAGGTCCGCCAGGTAGACCTTGTTGGTACAGCGCAGGATCGAGGTCGGGTCGTCCATCACCACCAGCCCTTCGGCCGCGGCCTTGCGCGCAAAGCGGTAGGTGTGATGGTCGATCGACGTGGTCTCGCGGATGAACAGCGCATCGTATTCCGCCAGACGCTGGTAATCCTGCTTGCCGATCAGCTGCACGTTGATCCCCAGGCGCTTGCCGGCGCGCACGAAACGGGCGATGGCGGTACGATCGCTGGGCGGCAGCTTCTCCTCCGGATCGACCAGCAGCGCCATCTCGTAGCGGTAGTGTTTGCGACTGCGCGGCTTGCGCCAGATGCGATGGCTGAAACGGTCCAGTGCCTGGGCAAACAGCTCCTGCTCGGTCTCGCTGTGCAGGTCGCGCAGCGCGCCCTGGCGGATGCGCTGGATCTGCCAGCCGTCTGCGTCATGCTTCAGGCGCACCTCCAGCAGCGGTAGCGGGAAACGCTCGAACAGCTGGCGCGCCAACGGCGCCAGCTGCGCCATCTCGCACTCGCCGAAGAAGATCTTCATATCGAGCTGTCGCACCGGCTCCCCCTCGCCCAGTACCAGCCTGTTCAGCGCCGCCTCGACCCCCTCCAGCTCCAGCGACCAGAGCGACTTGCGGCGCAGGTCATTGATCACCTTCACCGTCGGGATCACGTTGTGGCCGCGCGCTGCCGCCAGCAGTGAGCAGTAGTAGCCCCGCCCCAGCGCCCGGGAGTTGCGGCAGCAGTTGATCACCCGCGTCCGCCCCTTGCCGGCATGGGCGGGTAGCGCCATATACTGTTCGAACGAGATCACATCGCTACTGGGAAAATAGGGTGCCCAGTCCTTCAGGTCATCCACCACCACATAAAAACCGCCCATCGTTTCCTCGCTGTCTCCAGCCATGCGTTGTGCGCATAAGTATGCGCCTGCCATCCGCCCGCTGCCTACTGGCGAAACGGCGATCTCACCGTTCCGGCGCTGCGCGCCCGAGCATGGCTTTTGCGCCCGGCGCGGGTGTAGCATCGACTTAATCTCCCCGCCTGCGGAACACTCATGGACAGCTTGCAGATACGCCCGGCCCAGCGCACCGACCTGGATGCCCTGTGCCAACTGGAACTGGATTGCTTTAGCTCCGATCGACTCTCCCGCCGCAGTTTCAGCCACCTGCTGCGCTCCGAACACGCCGACCTGCTGATCGCCGCGGCCAACGGGGCCGCGGGCTATGCGCTGCTGCTATATCGCTCCGGCACCAACCTGGCACGCCTCTACTCCATCGCCGTCGCTCCGGACAGCCGCGGCCGCGGGCTCTCGAAACAGTTGCTGGAGGCGTGCGAGCAGCGCGCCCGGGAGCGCGACTGCGGCTTTCTGCGCCTGGAGGTCAGTACCGCCAACGCCAGGGCGATCGGCCTGTACGAACGGAGCGGCTACCACCGCTTCGGCCAGATCCGCGCCTATTACGAGGATGGCAGCGATGCCTGGCGCATGGAGAAGCCGCTGCGGCGCACCACCCGCCATCCGCAGCCGCGCACCCGCTACTACGAACAGACCACGCCGTTCACCTGCGGTCCCGCCAGCCTGATGATGGCGCTGAACCGGCTCGACGGCACCTATTCGATGAACCGCCAGGAGGAGCTGAGGATCTGGCGCGAATCCACCACCATCTACATGACCTCGGGGCATGGCGGCTGCTCGCCGCAGGGGCTGGCGCTGAGCGCCTGGAACCGGGGCTTCGATGTCTGCCTGCACGTCAATGCATCGGGCACCCCCTTTGTCGACAGTGTGCGCGATCCGCACAAGAAGGAGGTGATCGAGCTGGTGCACCGGGACTTCCTGCAGCAGCTGGCCGAGACCGGCGTCCAACTGGTGGATACGGAGCTGCCGCTGGCGGCGTTGATCGAGCGTCTGCAGCACGGCGTTGTCGGCGTCACCCTGATCAGCACCTGGCGCCTGAACCGCAACAAGGCGCCGCATTGGGTCACGATCTCCGGTGCCGACGAGCGTTACGTCTACCTCAGCGATCCCGATTTCGAGCGCGATCCCTGGCACAACGAGACCGACTATATCGATGTCCCGGTCGCCCATCAGGAGTTCCAGGCGATGGCCCGCTTCGGCCGCCGTCGCTTGAGTGCCACACTGCTGTTGAGCCGCAGGGAATTGAACCCTGGGAAGTCGAGCCGTGGGGAATTGAGCTGTGGGGAATTGAGCTGTGGAGAGTTGAGCCGAGGGAAGTTGAGCCGTGGCGAGCCGAGCCGCCGGAAAGAGAAGAAAAAACCCGCCTGATTCAAAGGAACAGGCGGGAAACCTGGACGGTTTTTAAAACGTCGGCAACCGTTAACGGGCTGCCTCCTGTCTCACCGGACGCGGGTTCCAGGAGACAGGTTTACTGGGGTTTGACTCCCGGAGCGTCAGTCCGCCTGGCGCCGCAGGAAAGCGGGAATATCGAGAAAATCCATATCGTCGGTACCGGTGCGCTTCAGCGCCGGCGCCTCCGCTTCGCGCGTGCTGCGCTCCTCCGCCTGGCGGTTGCGCAGCACCGTCGGCAGCTCCAGCTGGCTGAAGTCGGTGCTCACGGCACTCGCCGACGGCCGCGCACTGGCCGTCGTGGTCGTCGTGCCGCCGTTGGCCACCCGCACCGCTGCGCTCTGCGCCTTGGCCAAGCCGGTGGCGACGACGGTGACTTTCAACTCTTCGCTCATATCCGGGTCGATGACGGTGCCGACCACGATGGTGGCGTTCTCGGAGGCGTACTCCTCGACCAGGTCGCCGATCTCGGAGAACTCACCCAGCCCCAGATCCATGCCGGCGGTGATGTTGACCAGAATGCCGCTGGCACCCTTCAGGTCGACATCCTCCAGCAGCGGGCTGTTGATCGCCGCCTCGGTGGCCTCCCGGGCCCGCTCTTCGCCACGGGCAACACCGGTGCCCATCATCGCCATGCCCATCTCCGACATCACGGTACGCACGTCGGCAAAGTCGACGTTGATCATCCCGGGACGGATGATCAGGTCGGCGATCCCCTGCACGGCCCCCTTGAGCACGTCGTTGGCGGTGCTGAACGCCTTCATCAGCGAACAGTTCTTACCCAGCACCGGCAGCAGTTTTTCGTTCGGGATGATGATCAGGGAGTCGACGCTCTGCTGCAGCTCGGCGATCCCCTCGTCGGCCACCTTCATCCGCTTGCGCCCTTCGAACGGGAACGGCTTGGTGACCACGGCCACGGTCAAAATCCCCATCTCCTTGGCGACTTCGGCGACGATCGGCGCCGCACCGGTACCGGTACCGCCACCCATGCCGGCGGTGATGAACACCATGTCGGCCCCCCCCAGCGCCTCGGCGATGCGGTCGCGATCCTCGATCGCCGCCGAACGCCCAACATCCGGGTTGGCGCCGGCACCCAGCCCCTTGGTCAGCTCGCCACCGATGTGCAATACGGTGCGCGTCGCCAGCTTGCCCAGCGCCTGGGCATCGGTATTGGCGCAGATGAACTCGACACCCTCGACCGACGAGCTCACCATATGGTCGACCGCATTGCCGCCGCCACCACCGACACCCACTACTTTGATAACTGCACTTTGCGGTACGCTATCAATCAGTTCGAACATATCCGTCTCTCCTTCCAGGTCTCATCAGCCCCGATTCTGTGTCGGGTGTCTTTATCGCTATCAGTTATCCAACCGCGGCCTTCCGGCTCAGAAATTGCCCTGCAACCAGGCTTTCATCCGCCCGAACAGCTGCGACATGTCGGGCAGCGCGCTGCGACTGCGCCCCCCCGGTTCGCGCTCGGCGACGCTACGTGCCGCCAGCGGTTCGCTCTCCAGGTTGCCCAGGGCGTTACGCGCATAGTGCAGCAGCCCGACCCCCGTCGCATACACCGGGTTGCGCAGCAGCTCGTCCATCCCCTTGGCGCCCTGCGGGCGTGCCAGCCGCACCGGCATGTTGAAGATCTGCTCGGCCAGCTCGACCGCGCCCTCCATCTTCGCCGTGCCGCCGGTCAACACGATGCCGCTGGCGATCAGATCCTCGAAACCGGAGCGCCGCAGCTCCGCCTGGATCAGCGTGAACAGCTCGGCGTAACGCGCCTCGACCACCTCCGCCAGCGCCTGCCGCGACAGGTCGCGGGCGGGACGGTCGCCGACGCTCGGCACCTTGATCACCTCGTCGGGGCGCGTCAGTTGCGCCAGCGCACAGGCGTATTTGATCTTCAACTGTTCGGCATTCAGCGACGGCGTCCGCAGCGCCATCGCGATATCGTTGGTCACCTGATCGCCCGCCACCGGCAGCACCGCGGTATGGCGGATCGCACCACCGGTGAACACGGCGATGTCGGTGGTGCCGCCGCCGATGTCGACCAGACAGACCCCCAAATCTTTCTCATCCTCGGTCAGCACCGCGTGACTGGAGGCCAACTGCTCCAGCACCACCGCATCCGCCTCGAGGCCGCAACGACGGATACACTTCTCGAGGTTCTGCACCGCATTGATCGATCCGGTCACCAGATGCACGCGCGCCTCCAGGCGCACGCCGGACATTCCCAGCGGCTCGCGGATCCCCTCCTGCTGATCGATCAGGTACTCCTGCGGCAGGATATGCAGGATCTTCTGGTCGGCCGGTATCGCCACGGCCCGCGCCGCATCGACCACCCGCTCCAGGTCGTAATCGTTGACCTCGCGATCGCGCACCGCGACGATGCCATGCGAGTTCATGCTGCTGATATGGCTGCCGGCGATCCCCACGGTGACCGAATGCACCTTGCAGCCGGCCATCAGCTCCGCCTCCTCGACCGCGCGCTGAATCGAGTGCACCGTCGCATCGATATTGACGACCACGCCGCGCTTCAACCCCTGCGACGGCTGCACGCCGAAACCGACGACCTCGAGTTCGCCTCGCGCCGACACTTCTCCAACCAGGCATGCCACCTTGGAGGTGCCTATATCGAGAGCCACTATCATGTTGTTCACGCTCATTCTGGTAATCCGATTGCCCGTGACTTCCGGGTGGGTTGAGTCGGCGTAAATCAGATCCACGGTATAAAAAGCAAGATACAGGCCAATCGTTCTGACTTTAAATAGGCGTTCTGCGCAGACCAAGTATTACGTAAGCCTGGTCAAAAAATCAACAGACCTATATTGCGTTTTATCGGCAGAAATTTGCCGTTCTAAAGCCCTATATCCTTCTATTTCAAGTAACTATAGCGTGCAGGAGTGAAAACTTTTGCCGCTTTCAAATAGCGCCATCAAAAAACTTTCATCTGCCGTATCGACATTTTAAATCAAAACTTAATTTTGAATAATAACGATAAATCAATATTTTATTTTGAATAACCAGGAAGTAATCAATATTTAATATTGATTTTTCAGAAAATATCGATATCGGGTTTTGATTTTTTCGACTGTTCAAAAAACAACCGTTTTTAATGTCCCAAGGGGATTTCAGGCGCTGCTGATAAGCCGCCGGGCAGGAGCTGCCCGGCGTAAAAACGACTCACCAGTAGTAATAAAGCGCGGCCACGGCAACGACGCTCAAAACGGTCATCAAACCCAGATTTTTCACATCGCCCAACAACCGTTGAAACAGGATCAGGTGCAGTGCCGGAAAACTGATAAACATGCAGGCCAACGGAATCCACCAGATCAGTTTCAGAACCCCGAACACCATCGCCGCCAAGAACGTGATCGCCCCCAGGTTACCCGCCAGCACCACGGCCAACGCGCCGTTACGGCTGTTGCTGAAGGCCGGACGCTGCTCCGGCGGCAGCTTGTTCAACGCGCCTGCACTCAGCGCCGCCGACATCGACACCTGTCCGGCGAAGAGAAATATATAGAGTGGATCAACCATAACGCCTCCTAGGTCGCCTAAGCATAAAAGCGGCACGCTCCGGATCGATACGGGCCGGTATTCGAGGCGGCAATTGTACGGTATCGCTCTGCACGATGATATTTGATGCCGTTGCCGCGCGGGCAAAAATGGTAAAATGGCTCGCGACTGCGCCGCAGCCTCAAGGAACCCTAGCGGATACCCAAACCGATGCCTGAATATCTCGTTGATGAAGCCGTTGAAGATTATGCCTACCTGCACACCCAGGCCGAACCGCCGCTGCTACAGGAGCTGATCGACCAGACCAACCTCAATATGGGCTGGCCGCAGAAACTTTCCGGCCGCCTGGTAGGCCGCACGCTGAAGTTGCTGTCGACGCTGGCACAGCCGCGTCAGGCCCTGGAGATCGGCATGTTCACCGGCTATTCGGCGCTGTCGATCGCCGAGGGGATGCCGGCCGACGGCAAACTGATCTGCTGCGAAACCAACCCCCGCGCCATCGAATTCGCCAAGGGGTTTTTCGAACGCAGCGAACATGGCCACAAGATCGAGGTGATCTTCGGCAAGGCGCTGGATACTCTGGAGCAGCTCGATATGGAGCTGGACTTCACCTTCATCGATGCCGACAAGCGCAACTACCTTAACTACTATGAGCGGGTCAAGGAGATGACCCGGCCCGGCGGCCTGATCGTGCTCGACAACGTGCTCTGGTCCGGCAAGGTGCTGCAACCGGAGTCGGAGATCGACGACGTGCTGGTGGAGACCAATCGCCGTATCGCCACCGACCCGGACGTCGAAAACGTTTTTCTGACCCTGCGCGACGGTCTCAACGTGGTGCGCAAGCGCTGACGCAGCGGCCACTGCCAGGCGGGGAGGATAATGCGCAAGCTACTGTGGATACTGCTACCGCTGCTGCTGGCACTGCTACTGGGCTACCTCGCCCTGCCCTATGTCGCGGCCCGCGTCCTGGGACAGTGGTTGGCCGAGCAGGGTTTCTCCGAGCCCGAGATCGAGTTCAGCCACCCCGGTTGGAACCGCCTCGACATACCGCGCCTGAACCTGGTGCAGCAGGGTAGCGAGCGACGCATCGCACTGCAGGCTCAACAGATCAGCGTGTTTTTCGATCCGCTGGAGCTGTATGCCGGCGGCCGCATCAGCGAACTGCGCATACCACGGCTGCAGCTGCAGATCGATGCCCGGGAAAACCTGGAGCAACGCCTCGACGAGGCCGCGCAGACCCGGCTCGATCTGAACGCCACGCCACCCAGCCTGCTGTTCGACTTGGCCCCCTCGGAACGCCTGGCCATCGGCCAGTTGCAGCTGACCTATCGCGCACCGCAACAACCCCCGCTGCAAGCCAGCGGGAATGTCGATCTCAGCGCCGATCAGCTGCAGAGCCGGTTGGCACTGACGCTGCACCCCGAAGCCGCGAGCGCCAGCGACGGCGCCCCCCCGGCAACGGACACGCTGCCGGCGTATCTGGACCTGACCTTCAACCGCGCGCAGGCACTGAGCCTGCAGCTGACGCGCGAGGCACAGACACTGGCGCAGTTCAGCGGCGCACTGCAGACCGGCACCGAACGCTGGCAGCTGGCGCTGGACGGCAAACTCACCCCGACCCCGCTGCTAGCCTGGCTGGCACCGCTGTTACCCGGCCCCCTGCCTGCCATCGCCGGCGAGCAGGCCCTGACCCTGCAACTGGCCTGGCCCGCGCAATTGCCACCCCAACCCGCACTGCTGTTGCAGGCGCTGGAGGGACAACTGGAAAACCGGGGCAGCATCACCCTGCCGCCGGAATGGTTGCCCGCAGGGCTGCAGATCGAACCGTTAAAGGCAACGACGCTGGCGCTGCAACTGCAGGGGGCGACCGTCGACGCGGCGCTGACCCTGCCCGCCCTGAGCGCCCGCCTGAACGGCACCGCCCTGCCCCCGCTGGCGCTGAACGCGCAGGGGCGCTGGCCGTTGTCGCAGACCGCCATCGAGGGACAGGCCCGGATCGCGATGCGCGCGCCCGATGCGACGATCAGCGCCGACTGGCAGTGGCGCGACGAGCGCTTGCAGTTGCAGTGGCGCAGCACGCCAATCGCATTGCCCGGCCTGCAGCCTCTGTTGCGCAAGCTGCTGCCCGCGCTGGACCTGACGCTGCCCAAGGCGCTGACGCTGAAGCGGGGCCAGCTGAATCTGAACGGCCGGCTCGAGCAGCAGAGCGCGGGGCTGGACGCCCAAACCCGGGTGACCCTGAGCAACGGCGCGCTGGGCTGGGCCGATACGCTGGCGGCCGCCGGCATCTCGGCGCAGCTGACACTGCAGCAACGCCCCGGCGGCAGCATCGCCGCAGCGGGCCGGCTCGGCGCCGAGCAGATCGACGTCGGCCTGCCCCTGGCACTCCCCGCGGTCGACTTCAATTTTCGGCAACCGGCCCGCGGCCGCTCGTCGCTGAGCGTCGCGCCGGTGAGACTCGAGCTGCTGGGCGGCGCGGTGAGCTTCCCGGCGCTGACCCTCGATCCCGCCGCGCCCCGGCTCGACAGCACGGTGCGGTTGGAGGGTATCGCCCTGAGCCAGATCCTGGCGCTGTACCAGCAGCCGGGGCTGACTGGCGATATCCGTCTGCGGGGCAGCTTGCCGCTGCGGCTGGAGGGTAGCGCCCTCAGCATCCGCGGCGGACAGTTGTACAACGACGGGGGCGGCTGGCTGCGCTATGCCGCGGCCCCGGCCGTACAGCAGAGCGCCGCCGGCAACCCCGGCCTGCAACTGGCGCTGGGGGCGCTGAGCAACCTGCAGATCGAGCGGCTGCAGGTGGACGTAGACTACGCGGAGCAGGGCGACCTGGAACTGAGCTGTCGCTTCCAGGGTCATAATCCGGACTGGCAACAGGGCCGCGCCATCGACCTGACGCTGAACCTGGAGGAGAATCTGCCGATGTTACTGAAGTCGCTGCAGTTCGCCGGCCAGATCGACGATTCGGTCAACCGTCGACTGACGCGCTGAACGCTTCATCAACCATTCAGCTGTTACCCGCGATGCTGATGCGACCAGCCGGGACATGAGGGAGAACGCGCATGAACACGACCACCGGAGTTGCCAGCCTGCTGTTGGGCGCCCTATTGCTTGCCGCCTGCACCCCCACCGTGCAGATTGCGGCACCGTCGGAACCGATCACGATCAACCTGAACGTCAAGGTGAAGCACGAGATCCTGGTCAAGGTCGACCGTGAGATCGATACCCTGCTGGAAGAGAACAGCGACCTGTTCTGATCGACGTCCCTATAGAGCCATAGCGGAGGCTAAGATGATGTTCGCCAAATTAAGCAAAGTGATTGCCACCGGTTGCCTGTTACTGGCCCTGCCGGCGCTGGCGCTGACCCTCGACGAAGCCAAGTCCAGCGGCCAGGTCGGCGAGCAGGCCGACGGCTACCTGGGCACCGTCAATGCCAATCCCAGCGCCGCAGCCAAAGCGCTGGTGAAGGAGATCAACGGCAAACGCCACGAACTGTACCTGCAGAAGGCGGCCAAAGCCGGCGTCGCCACCGAGATCATGGAGCAGCGCACCGGAGAGCGCCTGCAGCAGATGACCCCGGCCGGCGAATATATCCAGCGACCGGATGGCAGCTGGATGCGTAAATAGGATCAGCCGACGAGAGCCCGCAGCAACATCATGTCAAAACACACCCCAGCTGTACTGCTGGGCGCGCTGCTATGCGGCGGCGCCCGGCTGTCATCCGCAGCGGAGCCCGCGACCAACGCCGATGAGGCCTGGACGCTGAACTTCTACCTGGAAAACGACCTGTTCGCCAACACCGACCAGCAGTACACCAACGGCGTGCGGGTCTCCTGGGTTTCCCCCGCCATCGGCAGCTTCATCGACGATGAGCGGATTCCGCCCTGGGCCCGTAACGTCAACCGCCTGCTGACACCCCTCGATCCGTCGCCGGGGCTGTTCGAACACGAACCCAACCGGCGCCTGATCCTGACCCTGGGCCAGCAGATGTATACCCCGGCCGATCGCGACCGCACCACGCTGGACCCCGATGACCGCCCCTACGCCGGCTGGCTCTACCTCGGGTTCGGCTACCACACCCAGACCCGCCACAAGCAGAACTCGTTCGAGGTCAACATGGGCATGGTCGGGCCCTGGTCGCTGGCGGAACAGAGCCAGAACCTGATCCACGACCTGCGCGGCTTCGAACGCTTCAAGGGCTGGGATAACCAGCTGCATAACGAGCCGGGGCTGCAACTGCTCTACGAACACAAGCGCCGCGTGCTCTACGGCGGCCTGTACGAGAACCTCGGCCACGACCTGATCACCCATGCCGGCGCCAGCCTCGGCAACGTCGCCACCTACGCCAATGTCGGGGCGGAGTACCGCATCGGCTACTACCTGCCGCAGGATTTCGGCACCTCGGCGCTGCGTAGCGGCGGCGATAACAGCACCCCGGGAGCGGGCGATCCCCGTTTCTACGACCAGTGGGGCGTACACGCCTTCCTGTCGCTGGACGGACGCTGGGTCGTCCGCGACATCTTCCTCGACGGCAACACCTTCCGCGACAGCCACTCGGTCGACAAACACCCCTTCGTCGCCGACGCCGCCTGGGGCGTGGCCGCCACCTGGGAGCGCTGGAAACTTTCGCTGGCGCGCTACTACCGCACCGAGCAGTTCGAGGGCCAGGGCGGCGGACACCGTTTCGGCTCCATCGCGCTCTCCTACTCCTTCTGATCGCCGCAGCTAACACCAGCCAATAAAAACCAGCCCATAAAAAAGGGAGCCGCTAAGGCTCCCCGGTCGGTGCTCGTCTAACTCAGAAACGGGCGGTCAGGCGTACCCAGCCGGTACGGCCCGGTTCGTTGACGGCGGCCAGATTACCCAGCGCGTCTTCCCGGTTCAGGTGGTAGGCGTAACTCTTGTCGAACAGGTTATCGATGCCGGCCGACAGTGTGACCGCCGGTGTCAGGTCGTAACCGCCATTCAGGTTGACGACGCCGTATCCCGGCGTGGCGCGGTAATCGAGACCAGCGCAGCTGCTACCGGACAGGCAGACATCCCGCTGTGCCGTCGCCACTTCCCATTCCGCACCCAGGCGCCAGTCGGCCTGACGGTAGTCCAGTGCCAGGGTTGCGGTCAGCGGCGGAATCTGCGACAGATCGGTGTCCTGATCCAGGTTATCGCCCTTGATCCAGGAGATACCGTTACGCAGCTGCAGGTTCGGGCTCAGCTGCCAGGCCAGCTCGAAATCGATCCCGTACAGCGCCGCATCGATGTTGCTGTAGCGGTTGTTGCTGCGCAGGATGAAATCGTCGACCCGGTTGTAGTAACCGGCCAGCGACCAGCTCAGCAGCTGGGTTTCCGAAGCCAGCACCAGCTCCAACTGGTGGTGTTTTTCCGGATCCAGCGACGGGTTGCCGATCCAGCTGGAGGTCGCCATATAGCGCTCGGTGGCATCGGCGGTACGTACGCTGCGCGACAACGTAGTTTCGATCTTGTACTGCGCATTCAGGCGGTGGGTCCAGCTCAGGAAGCCGCCAACATTGTGCTCATCGGTGGCATCGTCGGCATTATCGCCATACAGGTCGTTCGGCGTTGTCCCCGCCAACATACCGCCGGTGAAGGCCTCATCGGTCCGGCTCGCCTCGACATCCACGTAGTCGTAGCGCAGGCCGGCCTTGAGCAGGTCGGCCTGGCCGAGGTAGTGCTCGAGTTCGGCGAACATACCGGTCTGGGCGATGCTGACATCGGGCCACTGGATACCGGTGATACGCCCCGCCATCATCGAGGTGCCGCCGATATAGGCCGATGCGTTGCGCACGTTCTCCTGATAATCGAAGCCCCACTTCAGCAGATCTTCGCCGAGGCGGCTGTCGAACTGCACCCGCCCGCCGGTGGTATCGGAGGAGGTCGGCGCCTCCATCGGCATCAGTGCGGTCAGCGGACGCAGGGTGTAGTTATCCATCAGGTGATCCACTTCGGAGCGGTAAAGCTCGGCGCGGACCCGCTCGATCGGACCGCCCAGGGTCTCGTGTTCGAGCTTCAGACGCCAGGTCTCGGCGTCGCTGTAGGGGGAGTCCATCCCGGCGCCCGGGAACAGCACATCCTCCTCGTTGACCTGTTCGTAGCTGGCATCCAGCCAGGTACGCTCGCCCACCTTGGCACCCAGCAGCAGGGCGTTGCTCTTGGTCTGGAAGGCGGTATTCAGCTCGTTGCCGTTGCCATCTTCGTAGTTGCCGGCGTCGGTCGCTTCGGAGATGAAGCGCACATAGCCCTGCTCGCCGCCGGCGGCCAGATCGGCGGCCAAGCCGGTGGTTTCGCTGTTGCTACGGTAGCTGGCGGACACCTGGCCGCGGTAGCTCTTATCGGCATCGAACTGCGGCCGCTGCCGCTCCAGCAGGACGGTACCGCCACTGCCCCCCGGACCGTAGAGTACGCTGCGGTTGCCCTTGATCACCGTTACCCGGTCATAGCTTTCCAGCGCACTGTAGGTGGTCGGCGGGTCCATGCGGTTGGGGCAGCCGCCGTAGAGATAGGCGCCATCCAGCAGCACATTGAGCTGGTTCTGCTTCTGGCCGCGGATAACCGGGTCGATACCGCGCCCGCCCATCCTGGAGCCGGACACGCCGGTCAGGTCGCGCAACGCTTCGCCGCCATCGGCCGCGGGAGACGGCTGCGCCTCAAGGTCGGTCTGTACCACGGTAGCGGAGACCGGCAGCGCTTTCTGCACTTCGACGGTCAGCGGATCGGTTTCGGCCTGGGCAAGCGGCACGGAGCAGCCCAACAGGGCGATCCCGAGCGTCTGGTAGCGATGCTTTTTCATCTATATCCCTTTCTGCGGCATGCTTGTTTGGGCAGGCATTCTAGGGATATGCGGCACGCCTGGGGATGCGACACAGTGCCGCAGCCCCGTCGCGGAACTAAACCGAAACCGCCGCAATGACGGCGTTCCACGCGGCTCAGATTCGGTGTGCCGACAGCGAGTAAAGGCCCGGATTGCCGCCTGCATCAAGTCGCGGGGCCCGGGGAGCAGCTCCCTGCCAGAGTCGCGCGGCGGCGGCGGATGCGGACCGGAGCGGCCCCGGCTCGGTCTGGGATGAAGCGCGGATGCCGCGCCAGGACGATCCCCCGCGCCAGGGTTAACAGCGCTATTCCGTGCAGGACTTACCGCGGCAGAGCCGCGGAACCGACTACGCCGGCTCGAACGGCCGTTTTAACCTTCGACTTGCGCCGACGGGGCGCCGAGGTTAACGTCCTAGCGATAATCCTGACCCCTGGGTCAAACCATTCGTAACACGGAGTCGTTCCCTGCCCATGCCAAGCTCAACCTACCAGATAGAACTGATCGAAGCCGACCTGAACCAGCCCGCCCACGCCGACGCCCTGTGTCTGCTGTTGAACGACTACGCCAGCGACCCGATGGGGGGTGGGGAGCCGCTCTCCGCCGATGTGCTCGCCCGCCTGCCCCGCGCCCTGGCCTCGCGCCCCGGCAGCTACACCCTGCTCGCCTATGTGGATGGCGAACCGGCGGGGGTGTTGAACGCCTTCGAGGGGTTTTCCACCTTCTACTGCGCGCCGCTGCTGAATATCCACGACGTCAGCGTGCGCAGCCAGTTCCGCGGCCACGGCATCGCCGATCGACTGCTGATGGCGGCGGAGGATATCGCGCGCCGGATCGGCTGTTGCAAAATCACGCTGGAGGTTCTGTCCAACAACGGCCGCGCCCAGGCGGTCTACCGCCGCTGCGGCTACGCCGGCTATCAGCTGGATCCGAACGCCGGGCACGCCCTGTTCTGGCAAAAGGCGCTGGCCTACTGAGCCTGCGCCGGTAACCCGGTTAGGCGTCGCGCGCCGGGTCGAGGGAAACGAGGGCGATCTCGGCACTGCCGTGATCGCCGGTGAACCACAGCTGACCATCCTGCAGGGTGCACTGCAGACCCATCTGCCGGGCCGCCAGCGCCGCCAGTTGCTCGCCCTGCTCGGGACTGAGGCGGCGAATCTCGAGGTTGTCGAAACGCCGCAACTCCGCGCGAATCCCACGCCACCAGGGCTCCACTTGACGCTCACTGCCGTACACCAGCACCACGACCCGTTGCGCCCGTCCGCACGCCTTGCGGATCCGCTTCTCGCTCGGCAACCCGACATCGATCCACAGCTCCACCTCGCCGGACAACGCGTGCTGCCAGAGATCCGGCTCCTCATCGGCACATAACCCCTTGGTGAACGCCAACCGTTCGTCGGCGTAACAGGCGAAGGCCAGCAGCCGGACCATCATCCGCAACTCGGTTTCCGACGGGTGCAGCGCCAGTGTCAGCGGGTAGTCGGCATAGTGGTGACGATCGAGATCGGACAGCTGCAGGTTTGCCTTGTAGATCGTTGATTTCAGTGCCATACAGGTTGATCCTCCGTTCGCAGCGGGCCAGTATAGGGGATCGCTGCCGGCTTTGCAGCGGCGCTTACCCAGCTACCGGAATAACCCTATGCCTCGTCTGTGGATTCTCATTTTCGCGCTGCTACTGATCTGGTCCGGCTGGGGCCCCAAGGACTGGCCGACCTGGTTTCTGGAGGTGGTGCCGGCGCTGGTCGCGCTACCGCTACTCTGGTTCAGCCGCCGCCGTTTTCCGCTGACCCCGTTATGCCTGTGGCTGATCCTGCTGCATTGCGGCATCCTGATGATCGGCGGCCACTACACCTACGCCGAGGTACCGCTGTTCGACACTATCGCCGAGTGGATGGGGCAGACCCGCAACAACTACGACAAGGTTGGCCATCTGGCCCAGGGGTTCGTCCCGGCGGTGATCGCACGGGAGCTGATCATCCGCCTCGACCTGGTCAACGGCCGGCGCTGGACCGCGTTTTTCGTCGTCTGCATCTGCCTGGCGATCAGCGCCCTTTACGAGCTGATCGAGTGGGCGGTGGCGCTGCTGTCCGGCCAGGCGGCCGAGGCGTTCCTCGGCACCCAGGGCTATGTCTGGGACACCCAGTCCGACATGGCGATGGCGCTGCTCGGCGCCCTACTCGCACTTGTCACGCTGAGCCGTTACCATGACCGCCAACTGCAGCGGTTCCACGTTCCGAGCCTGTCCATCAGCCCCTCACCACAGCCCCCGATAGAACGATGAGCGAAGAGATCAGCCAACAGATCGAACAGGTAATCCGCGGCGAAGAGGAATCCCCCGGCGACACGCTGCCACCGCTCGGCACGGAGCTGGAACCGGAACAGATCGCCCTGGTGCTGGAGTCGCTGCCGCTCGAGGCCCGTCTCGACTACTGGCAGCAGGTGCCGCGCGAACAGCAGGTCGACGTGCTGGTCGAGATGCGTCTCGAGGCGCGCGCCTCGCTGCTGGGCCGCTTCGACAGCCAGGATCTCGACCATCTGCTCTCCGACCTCGACGCCGAGACGCTGATCGAGCTGGCCGAATCGCTGCCCGGCGAAGTGGTCGATATCGCCCTGGCCCGCATGGACGAACGCCAGCGCGCCCACTACGAACAATCGGCCCAGTACGGCGAGTATGAGATCGGCCGTTACGTCGACCACCAGCTGCTGATCCTGCCGCAGAACAGCCGGGTGCGCGATGCCCGCCGCCTGCTGCGCCGCGAAGTGCCGGAGTTCACCGAGCGCCTGTGGCTGGTGGACCGCACCGGGCGTTACGCCGGTGCCGTGGCGATCACCCGGCTGTTCGGCCAGCCCGAACATCTGTCGCTGGTCGAACTGCTCGACGAGGAGCTGGAGCCGCTGCAGGCCACCGAATCGCTGCTGGAGGCCACCGAACGTTTCGAGATGGAACTGCTCAGTGCGCTGCCGGTGGTCAGCGACAAGGGGCTGCTGTTGGGGCGGATGACCACCAAACTGGCGCTGGAGCTGCTGCACGAGCATTACGAGGGGCAGATCATGGCCTCCGCCGGTCTCGACGAGGATGAGGACCTGTTCGCGCCGGTGCTGCGCAGCTCGAAACGGCGCGCCACCTGGCTCGGCATCAACCTGTTGACGGCATTCCTCGCCTCCTGGGCGATCGGACTGTTCGAAGGCACGCTGCAACAGGTGGTGGCGCTGGCGGTGCTGATGCCGGTGGTCGCCTCGATGGGCGGCATCGCCGGCAGCCAGACCCTGACCCTGATCGTGCGTGGCCTTGCGCTGGGCCAGATCACCGCCGCCAACATGAAGCCGCTGTTGCAGAAGGAGCTCAGCGTCGGCGGCCTGAACGGCGTGCTGTGGGCGCTGGTGATCGGGCTGGTGGCGGCGTTCTGGTTCTCCAGCCCGGCGATCGGGCTGGTGATCGCGCTGGCCATCGTCGTCAATATCGCGGTCGCGGCGCTCTCCGGCGTGCTGGTGCCGGTCCTGCTGCACCGGCTGAAGATCGACCCGGCGCTGTCCGGATCGGTGATCCTGACCACCGTCACCGATGTGGTCGGCTTCGTCGTGTTCCTGGGGCTGGGCTCACTGTTCCTGATCTGATCCAGCCCCGCGGGGAGCCGGACCACCGCTGTCGCGCTTGTACCTGGCCTTCTGCTGGTACATGGCGCGGTCGGCCAGCCGGATCAGCGCCTCCGCCGAGCGGTAGTCGCCCGGCCCCGCCTCGACGATGCCGACGCTGAAGGCGATCCGCTCGCCCGCCTCGTGGATCGCCTGGCTGAGCCGCTGGCTGTAGATGTTACGCGCCTGCTCCGCGGTGCAGTCGGGCAGAATCACGCAAAACTCGTCGCCGCCGTAACGGAAACAGCCATCCACCTCGCGCGATACCCGCCGGATCGCGTCGGCTACGCAGCACAGCACCTGATCGCCGCGATGGTGCCCCTCGCTATCGTTGAACGCCTTGAAGTCATTGATATCCATATACACCACGCACAGCGTCTCGCGCCGCCGCTGCGCTCCGCTGAGGTACATCGAGAGAGTCTCGTGCAGATAACGCACGCTCTGCAACCCGGTCAGCGGATCGGTGCGAGCCAGTATCTCGAGCTCGCGGGTGCGCGCGCGGATCTGATCCTCCAGATCCAGCTCGAACTGTTCTACCCTCTGCCGCGCACTCTGGATCTCGGCCAGCAGGTTCTGGATATAGGTGTCGAACACCAGGCTCAGGTCCAGCGCAAACACCTTGTCCAGTGCGCTCAGTGTCGAGATGCAGCGCTCACGATCATGCAGCAACTGCTGCAGACACTCGCAGACCAGCGCCTTGAGCTGCTGCATGGAACACAGAAACAGGGTACTGTCGACGCCGAGGCGCTTATGGGTCAGCCCCAGGTTCAGGCGCGAGATGAAGTACGCGCGGTCGTATCGACCGTTGAACATCTCCAGGATATAACCGCGTAACAGCTTGTGTAGACGCCGGCGGTTGGCAGGGTTCCCGAACAGGCCGCTCAGTTCCGGCACCTGGGTCTGCTGCTCGTAGAAGCGTTCGACGATCAGGTCGCTGGCGGCTTCGATCTGGGGGGATATACTCGTGATCAGGCGGATATCGGCGCTATCGATGCGGAACAAGCGACAACGCTGCTCCACTTCTGGATCCAGAAACTGGTAGGGTTCGGACGCTCCGCTGACGCACTTATCCATGTTATATCCGTCGCTGGGGGAAGCAACTGGGCTCGCGCCGCCCCACAGCGCGCCGGGGCGTTCGAGTTGTCTTAACCCGATTATAATTATTTGTATCGAACTGGCGTCAACCTCATCGCCCCCAACCGGCAAAATATGCATCCATTCGAAAACATATATCTGACGCTGCACTATGAACGATGCTCATCCTGGACCCAGAAGATTTCATTTTATAACCAAAAGATCTGAATGAGATTCACGTTTATACTAGGCTGCTGTTAAACGACCCCATGCAAAGAACGGAAGTTGATCATGACGCTGACCCTGAAAGAGAAGTTCGCCGACAGTCGCCGCGGCGTCTATTTTATTGGCACCACGCCGCCCAGGGAGAGCACTGACGACGAGAAGATGCAGACGATCGCGGACAAGCTGCTCGACCGCCTGGAAAATCTGGAGTACGACGGCCTGATCGTCTACGACATCCAGGATGAAAGCAGCCGCGTCGCCACCCCGCGCCCCTTCCCGTTCATGCGCACCCGCGACCCGCGCGACTACTCCAGCCTGCTGCGCGAACGCTCGGGCCATGAAACGATCACCTACAAGAGCGTCGCCCAGCGCGACCGCGCCGATTTCGAAACCTGGCTGGATGACACCTGGGAACGCTACGGCCTGCGCAACATCGTGCTGGTGGGCAGCCCCTCCTCCGAGGGCGATATCCGCCTGAGCCTGCCGGAGGCCTACATCGCGCTGGCGGAACATGAACACGCCTTCCATCTCGGCGGCGTCACCATCGCCGAGCGCCACGCCAGCAAGGGCAACGAACATCTGCGCCTACTGAACAAACAGTCCCAGGGCTGTGACTTCTTCGTATCCCAGGCGGTCTACAACGCCCAGGCCACTATCGACCTGCTCGCCAGTTACGCCCGCAGCTGCCGCGAGCAGCAGATCGCCCCGCGCCGCATCGTGCTGACTTTCACCCCCTGCGGCAGCGCCAAGACCCTGGAGTTCATGGAGTGGCTCGGTATTTCAGTACCGCCGGCAACGCGCTGGCGTATCATCGACGCGGAGAACCCGTTGGCTGAATCGATCCGGGTTTGCCAGAACAACCTGGACCAGATCATCGATGCGGTGCTGCCGCTGGGGTTGCCATTGGGGCTCAACATCGAGAGTCTGACCAACCGCAAGGAGGAGATCGACGCGGCGATCCACCTCTACCGGTTGCTGAAAGCGACGCTGGAGCTGAAGCTGGCCGAATACCAGCTGGAGCACTGATCAGGGGGCCGGAGACGCTACCCTTTCCTGCGGCGCCTGGCGCCCCCGGGCCTGCTCCTGCAACGCGCCGAGATCCATCTCCCGCGCGCGCAACAGCTCCTCGCGTTGCGTCTGCAGCGCCTGGTACTGGGCCGGATCCCAAATGATCATCCCGTTGTCGTAATCGATGCGGTACTGCACCTGGCGCAGGAAATCCATCCCCAGCAGGCCGTCATGCTCCGAACGGCCGCTATGATCCAGCACCATCGCCCGGGTCGCCTTGATCCGGTAGGGACCGATCTCGATCCGGTCGAGGTTGATCGCATGCACCTCGATCCGCTCGCCGCTGGCCACGCGCGCCTGCCCCGCGGCATAGGTAGCCCCACGCAGCGGCGCGATCGCGTCACGGTGGAACACCGTGCCCGAGGCGCCGGTATCGAGCAACATCCGGGTATCGGCATGGCGGTTGCCATACACCGCCCTAACCGGCACCAGCACCCGGTTGTCGCGGATCTCCACCGGGGTCTGCAGCTCCTTTAACGCGGCGTCGACTTGGGCCAGCATCCGCTCCAGCTCGGTACGCAACGCCTGCAGCTGCTGTTCGGGCCCAGGCGCCGGTAACGGCATCGTCCGCTGCGGCGCCGGCTCACGCAACTGTTCCACCTGGTCGCGATATTGCGCCGGAATCTGGCTCAGGCTGTCGACGTACACCTTGCGTCCGCGCTCGTCGACATAGTGGTAGATCTGCGCATAGCCGTTGCCCGCCGCCGCCAGCCCCAGCAGCAGCGTCAGTGCCCATACTCCTGCGGATGTCGCCCTCATCTTCGGCCTCTTCACGTTCACCCCCCGCTACACCGCGGGGCCCACCGCCTCAACCACCGGCCAGTTTGACCTTGAACCCCTCGCTCTCCAGCAGGCTCTTGATCTGCTCGCGGTGGTCACCCTGGATCTCCAGTATCCCCTGTTTCAGTGCCCCGCCGGTACCGCAGCGTTGCTTCAGTTTCTTCAGCAGGTTCTTCAATTCCGCCTCGGCCAGCGGCACGCCGCTGATCGTGGTCACCCCCTTGCCCTTGCGCCCGGCGGTTTCGCGGCGGATCCGCACCACACCGTCCAGGCTGGCCAGGCGTTGCTGATCGGCCAGCTCGCCACAGATACAGGCCTCCACGGCCTTGCCACAATCGGGGCACACCCGCCCCTGTTCGGTAGAGTAGACCAACCGGCTCAGTTGGTCCTGAAGCGATGCCATAGGATTAACCTTTTACTCACTTATCAACTTAACGTTAGTTACAGGCCGATACCACCGCCGATCTGGCGCGCCAGGTAGGTGGCGTAGGTATCGGTCATACCGCCGATGAAATCCAGCGCACGCATGTAGCTGTGGTAGAGCGAGCGGCCGGGGGCCGGGGCATGAATCCCCATCAGGTTCAGGATCTTCTGGCTGCGATAGCCGATCCCCTCCCGCCCCAGCCGGTGCTGCTCCCACACCGCCTCGATAAAGGCTTCGAGCAGCACCCCCAGCGTGGTGTAGGCGCCGACTTCGAGCTCCGCCTTGCGCGTATCGGGAAACACCCGTTCCCGCGCCAGCTGTTTGGCCCGGGCCAGCCCGTCACGCACCATCGGATCGCCATCGGCCAGCAGCTCGCCCTGGTAACGTCCCTGCATGATCTCCGCATAATGGCCGGTGAAGGCAGCCACCACCGAGTTGACCATATTCTCCATCGCCCGCCCGCGCAGCGCCGAGATTTTGCGTCGCGCCGACGCCTGGCTGGAGAAGATCGCATCGTCGAACTCCAGGTCGCCGCACAGCTGCTGCAGGATCGGCTTGACCTCGTCGAAGTTGAGCAGGTGCAGCTCTATCGCATCTTCCAGGTCGAGGATGGCGTAACAGATATCGTCGGCCGCCTCCATCAACCAGGCCAGCGGATGGCGGCACCAGCGATTCTCGCCCAACGGGATCAGCCCCAGCTCGCCGGCCAGCCGGGTCAGGATCTCCAGCTCGGACAGGAAGCAGCTGAACTTGCCGCGCTTGCCGCCCTGCGCCGCGGTCCAGGGGTATTTCAGCTGGGTACCGAGGGTCGGATAGGTCAGGCGCAGACCGCCGTCGAACAGGTTGTTCTCGATGCAGGTGACGACGCGAAAGCCCTGGGCGTTGCCCTCGAAGGTTTGCAGATCGAGGCGTTCGCCGGCGCTGAGCGCCGCGAAACGCGGGTCGCCGTCGCGGTGGCGAAACCAGTCGCGGATCGCATATTCGCCGGCATGACCGAACGGCGGGTTGCCGATATCGTGGGCCAGGCAGGCGGACTGCACGATCATGCCGATATCGTGCGGCGTGGTCCAGGCCGGCAGCTCGTCGGCAATCAGTTCGCCGACGCGGATCCCCAGGCTGCGCCCGAGGCTGCCCACCTCGATCGAGTGGGTCAGGCGGGTGTGGATATGGTCGTTCAGCGCCATCGGATGCACCTGGGTCTTACGGCCCAGGCGGCGAAAGGCACTGCAGAAGATGATGCGGTCGTGATCCTTATGGAAGTGGCTGCGTCCCGCCTCCTCCACGGTGATCGACTCGTGGCCGTAACGCCGGGTCGTCAACAGTTCAGACCACTGCATTGTCATCTCGGACTCCTCGCTCGGACAGGGAGGTTACACGCTACACCGCATCCGTCGGGCTGGAAAGAGTGGACGGAGCGCGCCGGCACCAAGGGTTCACTCCTCGGCGATCAGCAGTTGATGCGCCATCCCCAGGTGCGCCCGCTGTTGCGCTTCGTTGCAGAAGGCCTCGGCCACCGACTCCGCCACGCCCAACTGCAGGCGCACGTCGACACCGTATTCGCTGCCCAGTACCTGGGCACCGAAGCGCTGCAGCAGCGCATCGACCTGGGGTTGCAGGTTATAGGGATAGACCAGGCGGATCTCCGCCTGCGGCTCGAGCTCCTGCATCGGCCAGGCCTGGATCAGTTCCCGCACGGCGCCGCTGTAGGCGCGCACCAGGCCGCCGGCCCCCAGCTTGATGCCGCCGAAATAGCGGGTCACGACCACGGCGCAGCCGCCGATCTGCTGCCCCAGCAACAGGTTAAGCATCGGTCGTCCGGCGGTGCCGGAGGGCTCGCCATCGTCGTTGCTGCCCGCGGCCTGGGGCCGGCTCGGCATCCCCAGCACGTAAGCACTGCAATGATGGGTCGCATGCGGATAGCGGGCCACGGCATCGGCGATCAGCGCCCGCACCCCCTCCTCGTCGCTGACCGGGGCGCCGCAGGCGATAAAGCGGCTTTTTTTCACCTCCAGCTCGACCTCGGCCCAGGCTGTCGGTACACGATAGGATTTACTCACCCGGAAACTACTCACCCGGTATTGCCGGTTCACGGCAGGTTCAACGTCACAAAGGGGCGATCTTAGCCTGTTCGCGCCCGGATGTCAGGCCGGACACGGCGACCGCCAGAGCGCCTAGCCGGAGTGGTAACCCGCTAACGCCGCCTGCCGCGCCTGGCGATAATCGATGATCGGCAGCGGACGTCCGGCATCGCTGCCGGCACCCGGCCGCTGGCGCTGCCGCGGCGGCACAGCACGCAGCTCGGGCAGCCAGTACGCGACGAACGCCCCCTGCGGATCGAACTTCTCCCCCTGCGCCTGCGGGTTGAAGATACGGAAGTAGGGCGCCGCATCGGCACCGACCGAGGCGCACCACTGCCAGCCGCCGAGATTGGAAGCGAAGTCGGCATCAATCAGGTGCTGCATGAAGAATTCAGCCCCCCGGCGCCAATCGATGCCCAGCAGCTTGGTCAGGAAGGAAGCGACGACCATGCGCAGGCGGTTGTGCATCCACCCCGTCGCCAGCAACTGCCGCATTGCCGCATCGACGATTGGAAAACCGGTTTCGCCGCGACACCAGGCCGCGAAGGCGACGGGATCGTCGCGCCAGCGAATGCGCGCCTCCACCTCCGGCCGGAACGGTTCCAGCCGCGACAGGCGCGGGAAGGCCACCAGCAGATGGCGGTAGAACTCGCGCCAGATCAGCTCGTTCAGCCAACTGGAGTGAAGCCAGTCGGCGGACTGCCCCGACGCGCGCAGGGCCGCCAGACACTGCCGTGGCGACAGCGCGCCGATGCTGAGGTAGGGCGACAGACGCGAGGTCGCCTCCTGCTGCGGATCGATCTGGGGAAAATCCCGCGCCCGCGCATAATCGGGCTCCCGCTCGGCGACGAACAGGCTTAGCCGCGCGCTGACCGCCGCCTCCCCCACCGGCCAGAGCTCCTCCCGGTAGGCCGGAGCACCGGCACGCTCCCGCAGCGCCGCATACCCCAGATCGTCCGCTACGCTGTCGCTGCCGCAGATCGCCCGGCGACGTGGCGAGGGTGGCGGCAGCACCGCCGTATCGAACCGGGGCAGGCACCGGCGCCAGGCGTTGGCAAACGGGGTGAACACCTTGAACGGCCCACCGGCGCCGGTCAGCACCTGTCCCGGCGGGATGATCAGATCGGCGTGGAAGGCGGATGTCGCGATACCGGCCTGCTGCAGCAGACGGCACACCGCGGCATCGCGCCGCCGCTCGTTCTCCGCATACTCGTAGTTGAAACAGAGCTCAGCGGCACCCAGGTCCCGGGCCAGCTGTAGCAGCGCGCCGGCACAGGCGGCGAAGTCCCCAACCTCGAGGACCCGCAACGGCAGCTGCAACGCCCCTAGCGCCGGGAGCAGCGTGCGCAGCTGGTCGCGCCACAATCCCATCCGCGCCGGCGAGTCGCCGTGCGCCTGCCAGCTGCGCGGGGTCAGGGTCACCACCACCACGACCGGCGCCTCGTCCCTGCAGGCGTGTAGCAGTGCCGGATTGTCGGCCAGGCGCAGATCGTTGCGCAGCCATACCAGGCGCGCGCCGCCCTTAGTTTGAGAATCGTTCATAGGAGATCGACTAAAGGGCGTTACGCAGCCCCAGTTCATGGGGATAGGGATCCAGATAGCTCTGGGCACGAATGTAATCGCTGCCGTAACGCTGCAGGTAATGCTTCAGCAGTGTCAGCGGCACCACCAGCGGTACCAGACCGCGACGGTATTGCTCGATACTCTGCAGCAGCGCCTGCCGGCACTCGCTATCGATCGCGCGCTTCAGGTAGCCGAGGATATGCTGCAGCACGTTGCTGTGGCTCTTGCGCGTTGCCGGCCGCGCCATCGCCGCCATGAACGTCGTGATATAGCGCTCCAACGCTACGCCCAGCGGATACTGGCGCGCCTGGCCCAACAGGCGTCCAAGCTGGCGGTAGCTCTCATAGTGATGCGCCATCAGCAGATATTTCTGTCGACTGTGGAAACGGATCAGGTTGTGATAGCTGGGTGCGCTGTGCACCGAGTCGATCCAGTCGTCGTAGGCGAACACCCGGGCGATGAAGTTCTCCCGCAGCACCGGATCGTTGAGGCGCGCCTCCTCCTCCATCGGCAGCAACGGGTTGGCCTCCCGTAACGCGCGCACGAACACGCCGCTGCTGGCCGTGTTCGGCATGCCGTTGGGGTGGTAGACCTTGACCCGTTCCAGGCCGCAGCTGGGCGAGCCCTTCATCAGGATATAACCGCGCAGGTGGCTGCGCTGCTGCGCCAGCCGGCGGCCCGACTCGAGCAGGGCGTCGGTCACATCCAGGCCGTTATTCACCGTGCCCAGCGCCCGCGCTGGCTCGCCCTTCGGGGCGACGAGCCGGATCGGTTCGCGCGGCACCCCGAGCCCGATCGCCATCTCCGGACAGAAGGGCTCGAACGCGAAGCAGTCGGCCAACACCTCGAGGCAATAGCGGGAGCGCTTATGGCCGCCGTTATAGCGCACCTCCTGGCCCAGCAAACAACTGCTGATGCCGACGGGGATCTTGCGCGCGATCTCGATCTCTGTGTTCTGTGCCATATGCGAGGATCCCGATATGAAGCTTAGGGAGCGGGTCGGCCAGCGGTGACGGCGCCTGTTCCATCGCTGTGAATATAGATACTTGGGCGAAGGGTCGCAATCGCGCCGCCAGCGCGCGGCTAATGCCGCGGGCCAATTGCAAAGGCTGGTGCAGAGAGGCGGGTGCAGAGGCAGGTGCAGGGTCTAGTGCAGCGGCTGGTGCGGCGGTTGATGCGGAGGCTGCTGCGACGCTTTCAGCATCTGCGCCTTGATCCGCTGCAGCAACTTGCCGAGCATCGGCAGACGTAAAAAGAACGGCGCGCTATCCCAGAAATCGAGGTGTTCGCTGATCCGCCCCGATTCGTCGAACTGCAACCGCGTCATCCCTTCGAGACTGAACCAGCCCATCAGCGGCACCGTGGTTTCGAAACGCCAGCGCATCACGGCGTAGTCGTCGCTGCAGTTACGATCGAGCATATAGACCCGCGGCTCGCGGCAACGCACGAATATGCCCTGCAACAGCGCCGCCATCTTCGCCGCGCCGCGCACATCATGGAAGGGCCCGCGAAAATGCACGCTGGGGCTGACCAGATCGGCAAACTCGCCTATCCGCTCGGGCGTAAGATGCTCGAACAGGTCGCAGTAGCTGTCAAAAATGTGCTGCCGGTCCATTGTCACACCCTCTACGCCCTATACCCCC
>QKGH01000003.1 GCA_003250495.1 Marinobacterium sp. | reverse complement strand
TTGGACATGGAACCGATGTAGACCACCTGGCTGTGGCGGTCGATGCTGGCGATCGGCAGCATCGGGCGGTGGGCGAAGTGGAAGTCGTGGTCGTAATCGTCTTCGACCAGCGTGAAGCCGAACTGCTCGGCCAGTGCCAGCAGACGCAGGCGCCGTTCGGCGGGCAGCAGGACCGTGGTCGGGTACTGATGGTGCGGGGTCAGGTAGAGGGCGCGGACCCGGTGCTGGCGACACAGTCGCTCCAGGTGCTCGGGGATCAGGCCGAACTGGTCCTGCGCCACGCTGAGCGGGCGCGCGCCGCAGGCGATGAACGCCGCCCGCGCCGGGGCGTAGCTCAGCGCTTCGAAGGCGACCGCATCGCCGGGGCGGACCAGCGCCCGGGCCGCCAGGTAGATCCCCATCTGACTGCCGCGCACCAGGCACAGATCCTCCGCCCGGCAACTGAGTCCGCGCTGCATCGTCAGCATGTTGGCCAGCGATTCGCGCAGCGCCGGGGTACCGAGCGGATCGCCGTAGCCGAGCTGGTTGCTGCGCGAGGCCTGGATCACCGCGTGGCGGAATGCGCGCGACAGGGCCGCGTAGGGGATCAGCCGCGCATCCGGGATACCGTCATCGAAGCTCAGCAGCGCGCCGCGACCCGGTTCGAGCGTTGGGCTGCCGGCCGGACCGGCGGACGAGGGGGGCGTAGCGGCGCCCTGCGGAAACGCCGCCGCGACAAAGGTGCCGCGCCGGCCCTGGGTTTCGAGCCAGCCCTGAGCCACCAGTTCGTCATAGGCCTGGATCACCGTTTTGCGGTTGACCTCCAGCTGCGTCGCCAGGGCCCGGCTGCCCGGCATCGGCGCGCCCAGGGTCAGGCGGCCGCGGCGGATCTCGGCGATGATCGCCTGCACTATCTGCGTCTGCAGCCCGCGCTCGCTGCGCCGTTGCAGGTCGATCTCCAGTTGCCAAGGACGCAACATAGGACCCCCATCTCCTCTGCTCCAGCTGTTTGGCTGGACCCCTAAAAATTAAAAAACTGGATGTGTTTTGCGATCCAGTGTTCCCCGACCATGGATGCTCGTCAAGTCTCAACGAGAGCCGATCGCCATGCCGTCATCTGCCTTTGCCACCGCTCTGCCCGCCCGGGTCGAGTCCTGTGTTCCTCTCGCCCCCGAGGTGGTCGAACTGCGCCTGTCGGTGCCGCAACTGCCGCGCTACCAGGCCGGTCAGTTCGTCAGCCTGCGCCTGCCGTCTGGCGTCGAGCGCAGCTACTCGATGGCGAGTGCCTGGAGCGAGGGGGAGGCGCTGGTGTTCCATATCCGCCTGCGTCCCCAGGGGCAGTTTTCCGGCTGGCTGCAGCAACTGCTGACCTCGGGCGAGGCGCCGCATCAACTGACCCTGAGCGGTCCGTATGGCAACTGTACCTGGCAGGAGTCCAGTTCGGCCTCCGCCTCGACACCGATAGTGATGCTGGCGGTGGGGACCGGTATCGCGCCGCTGGCGGCGCTGCTGCAGGAGCAACTGGCGCAGGGCGGGCTGGCTCCGCTGACCCTGTACTGGGGCGGTGCGCGCAGCGCGGATCTGTATCTGCGTCGCCATTTCGAGCAATTGGAAGCGGCCCGGCCCGGGTTTCGTTTCGTCCCCGTGGTCGATGGCGAGGCGGGCTGGAGCGGTCGCCGTGGGCGGGTGCAGCAGTGCGCGGCGGAGGATTTCCCCGACCTGTCCCGGGGCCGGGTCTATGCCTGCGGCTCCCCGGCCATGGTCGCGGACGCCCAGCGTCTGCTGCAGGCATGTTGTGCACTGCCCGCCGCGCGCTTCCATGCCGACAGCTTCAATGCCGCTCCGGCCATGCCATCCACAACGTTTGCGCTGTCTACAACGTCCGCAACGGCGGAGCCGCGGGGCGCAGCGGGCCGGGTGGAGATCGGGGTCAGGCATCCGGACGGGCATTGCAGCCGGGTGTCTGGCGCCGCCGGCACTTCGCTGCTCGAACTGCTGCGCCAACAGCAGCTGCTGTCGGGGATCTGCGGCGGGCAGGGGGCCTGTGGCAGTTGCCGGGTCGAGATCGTCGCGGCCCCAGCCGCGCTGGCGCCGGCAGCCCGAGCCGAATCCCGTTTGCTGGCGGTGTTGCCGCAGCCGGCGCCGCTGCATCGTCTGGCCTGCCAGATCCCGCTGACTGCGGAGCTGAGCGGGCTGGAGATCGCCATTCCGGAGCGCTGACGGCCGCTATTCATGCACTTTTTTATCCCGGCACTTTTTCTATCAATTCACGTTTCTGATCGATGCACCACTCACTAAGGAGAACAGCGATGCAAACGAGTACCACCCACCTCACGCCCCGTCCCCTTCAGCCGCAGGAGCAGAACGGCGACGCCTATGACAGCGAGCGCATGCTGCATGTGCGCCAGCTGACGCGGCAGGCGATCGCGCGTATCGCCGCGGCGGTACAGCCGGGGATGGTCGAGGAGGACGCCGTCGAGATGGCGCGGGATATCCTGGCCGAAATGGGGATGCTGCGCGGCTGGCACGATGTTTATGTCCGCTTCGGCGCCAACACCTTGAAAACCTTCGGCGTGGCATCGGAACCGGGCGTCGTGCTGGGGGCGGACGATATCTTCTTCATCGATATCGGGCCGGTCTGGCAGCAGTGGGAGGGCGATGGCGGCGACACCGTCGTGCTCGGCAACGATCCGGACAAGCAGCGTTGCGCCGAGGATGCCCGGACCCTGTTCCAGCGCGTGCAGCGCTACTGGCGCGAACAGGGCGCGACGGGGCAGGCGCTGTACCAGTACGCCACCGAGGAGGCGGCTCGCATGGGCTGGGAACTGAACCTGGACCTGTCCGGCCATCGCCTGGCGGACTTCCCCCACGCCGCGGTCTACGACGGTTCGTTGGCCGACATGCCCTTCTGTCCGCAGCCGCAGC
>QKGH01000433.1 GCA_003250495.1 Marinobacterium sp. | reverse complement strand
ATAGAATCGTTGGGGGATTTTTTGTCCATACGGTGTGATGAATTTCACTCACCAGTTATGGCGAGGAGTTGCATCGTTACTGGGTAGAGTCATGGAGTAGGAGCGATGGTGAGTTATAAGGGGATATTCTCATTCTATGTCGTACAATGCACCCCGTGGATCGTGGCATGGCTTCTTTGGTCATAAAGCTGAGTGCTATGGTATGGCTTTTAATATTTTTCTGAAAATATCGGTTGGAGTGAGCGGGAGTTGATTCCCAAGAAATCGAAGTTTCCGCTCACATTGTAAGATGCTTTACACTGATACTGAACAAATGAAGCCAGCAGGATAGTAACGCTGAAGAAGGCTATCAAGTAAGGCTTTTTCAAGATCGTTAAGGTCTACTTCAAAATACCCATTAATTAATAATAAGGCTAGAATATCTGCATTAAGGCTTACAAGGCTTCTGATCATTGGATTATTTGAATCTAGGTTTTCGAAAGTAATTAGTAGCTTTGCATAGCTTACAGCTACTGGGAGGAACACTATTATTGACCGGAGCTGTTCTTTAACTTCATTTTGTCCGCTGTCCAGTTGCTCGCGAAGAAGAACGCTATGATTTGAGAAGAACTGGTACGGGCTAACCGCGACAGTACTAGTTTTTAACCATTCATTACGCATCCTGGAGGACAATTGGAGAAGGGCTTGCGTCAGAAAATCGACTTGTGATTTTCTCTGTGTGAGATCGTTTTGAACTTTGAATTCTTTGACCTGCTGTTCGTTTGCTTCTCGTGTCAACTCAATTTCCTTGCGAGTCTCTCGAAGCTCTTCTTCATTTAATCTCAAAACTTTCTGGTTCTGGATGATTGTCAGAACTAGAGCAAGAAAGGTCAGTGCACTAATGAACGGGTTTGATATACCGCCTACAAAATCACCTATGACTCCCCAGTCGCCCAACTTCTCAGGCATGGTGCCAGACTGCCTGTAAATCAGCATAAAAAGCATGATCGGAGTCATAAAACAGAAGGCCCACAGCCATCCCAAAAGGTTGGTCAGCGAGCCATCTTTCTTTTTGTTTTTGTCTGCTTCCTTACTCATTTTGTCCCTCGCCATACGTTTGGGCTAATAATCGACTGAGACTACCGGACACCTCAAGTCTCCTTCCAGCTCATACTGGGAACACCTACACCATAGGAAATCCCCGTAAATAACCAGGAGAACATTACCAATAATATTCGAAATGGTCGCTCTCAAGAGCCGCACCTAGTGAGCTGAGAAGCTAGAAGGCTCGGGTACCGGGCTTCCACCCACCGAACCGATGCAAGCGAGGACACACGCAAACACTTTGGTGTCAGCGAGGGATGGTAAGCGTGTAGAGTACGTTTGCCTGAGGGACGTGAAGCAAATTGCCAAGCGTCAGCGTGATGCGGTGAAACACCAGCAATAGCCGACAACGTGCGTCACCTATAGATCAAGCAACAAGAGAACAAAGCACCGTAGCGGTTGATAAATACTGCGCACCGTGCTGGCTCTTCACCTCCAGTGTCCAACAAAGAAAACCCTATTGAATACAGAGACTGTCGACGTGAAGGATTATGTTTACTCGCATCAGCTGGCCTATACCCAACAGCCGAGTTAGTGAGGCCGAGACAATGAGGACGATTCGACCGGTGCGGGAGGGGGATGTAGCGGCCATCTGCACGTTTACGCAGGATGCGGCGGAGCTCTATGACAGCTTTCCGCGCGCGCGTTATCCATTAACGCCGGAACAGTTGAGTGCGGCGATTGCGGCGCGCAGCGACTCCACCGTGGTTGAGGAGCAGGGGCGGGCAGTCGGGTTCGCCAATTTCTATCACTGGGGTGTCGAGAGCCGCTGTGCGATCGGTAATGTGATGGTCGCCCCTGTTGCTCGCGGCAGGGGCGTGGCCAGGGCGCTGATCGAGCATATGGTCGCGTTGGCACAGGAGAAATACCGGGCCTCCGAGGTGACGGTTTCCTGTTTCAATCACAATACGGCGGCGTTGCTGCTCTATACCCGGCTGGGATTTACCCCTGAGCAGATCGAGGAGCGCGTCGGACCGGATGGCCGCCGGGTGGCGTTGATCCATCTGCGTCATGCGGTCCGGTAAAGACAGGGTAAAGGTAGGTGAAACTTTTGTGATCGCCACGCAGGAATCACTCTTTTGTTGATCCAGGAGAGGGTCGGGGGCTGATGGCTTGTTAATCTAGGAACCGTTGTAAGCCTTCTGCTACAAAAATGTCTGCGAGGGGTGGGTTATGAAATTCAGTAAGGATGAGAACTCCCTGGTGGCTGGATGGATAGACCGGCAGTTTGAAACCAACCAGTTGTTTCCCTGCGCCTGTGCGTCCTTTGTCGATGGTCGTCCCTGTGTCTGTCAGACGCATGTCCGTGCGTACAAGACCTGGGTGGCGACGCCCCGTAAGCGCTCCTATATCGGTGAGTGGATCGAGGAGTGGTTGAGCCCCGATGAGATCCTCAGCCTGGAAGGCGTGTTGGCTCGGGCGAGCCGGCACTGAGAGCGTCAGCCGCTGCTCATCGGTGTCTGGCTGCTCTGCGGCGTGAGTAGAATCCGGTCTCGCCCCTGCTGTTTGGCGGCATAGAGGGTGCTGTCGGCTCTCTGCATCAGGCTGTCGTAGTGGTCGTCCGGATCGATGCGGGTGATGCCGCCGCTGACCGTCAGTTGTATCGAGTCGCCGTCATCGGTCAGGAAACGTGCGTGTTTCAGCGTGATCCTGATGCGTTCGGCGACCCCCAGTGCATCCGCCTCGGTGGTGAACGGCATCAGGATGACAAACTCCTCGCCACCGTAGCGGAACGCATCGTCCGGGTTGCGAATACCGCTGCGGATGATATCGCCGAATGCGCGCAGGATCTGGTCGCCAAACAGGTGGCCATAGTTGTCGTTGATCTGCTTGAAAAAATCCAGGTCGAGCATCGCCAGCGCCATCGGCTGCTCGTAACGCCGGCTCAGGTCGATATGGCGCTTGATTTCGCGGCGTAGCTGGCGCGCATTGTAGAGCCCGGTCAGGTCATCGAGCATGCTCAGCTCGCGATAGTGCTGTTCGCTTTCGGCGAGTTCCAGTTCGGCGTGTTTGCGGTCGCTAACGCTGACCAGGGTCTCGATGACCGCGGTGGTGCGGCCGCTGCAATCCCGTACCGGGGCGGCAGTGAACGAGAGCCACTCCCCCTCGGGGCCGATTTCCGGAAAAAAATCCTCGGCGACATAGGCACCATCGATCAGGTTGGAGCAGTGCAGCTTGTCCGAGTAGACCCGTGTCAGTGTGCTTTCGGAGCAGCCATCCAGTAGCAGGTCGGCCAGGGTCGGGCGTGGGCGCTTGTAGAACGGCATCCACTGGTTGCGCGTACCCACCATCTTGACGCTGGCAAGACCGGATGCCTTGGCCAGTGCCGCGTTCCAATGGGTGATGACATGATCCCGGCCGATGACGAAGGTAGGTATCGCCAGCCGGTCGAGCAGTTCATCGGCAAAGGGTATGGCCATGATCGGGAATCTCTCATTTATCCAGGGCAGGCGGTGCACAAATCGGTCGTCGGATGATGCATGGTGTGCCTTCTTGGAGACATTTTTAGTATAGCGGCGGTTGTTCGTCCGCGCCGTATTCAAACGCTGGATTTTGCCGCCGAGACGGAGTGCCGATTACCGATAGCGCACGCTGCATGGTACTATCTGTGCCTGCGTAAAATGATCAGTTGCAGCTGAATGAGGCACGATGAGCTATCAGGTTCTGGCACGTAAATGGCGTCCGCGCCGCTTCCGGGAGATGGTTGGACAGGAGCATGTCCTCAAGGCGCTGGTGAACGCGCTGGACGATGATCGGCTGCACCACGCTTATCTGTTCACCGGTACCCGTGGGGTCGGTAAAACGTCCATCGCGCGTCTGTTCGCCAAGTCCCTGAACTGTGAACGCGGGATCTCCTCGGAACCCTGCGGCGAGTGTACTGCCTGTCGTGAGATCGCCGAGGGGCGCTTTGTCGATCTGATCGAGGTGGACGCGGCGTCGCGCACCAAGGTCGAGGATACCCGCGAGCTGCTGGAGAATGTGCAGTACCTGCCGACCCACGGGCGCTTCAAGGTCTACCTGATCGACGAGGTGCACATGCTTTCGACCAGCTCCTTCAACGCCCTGTTGAAGACGCTGGAGGAGCCGCCGGAGCACGTGAAGTTCCTGCTCGCCACCACCGATCCGCAGAAACTGCCGGTGACGGTGCTGTCGCGCTGCCTGCAGTTCAACCTGAAAAACCTGATCCCCGAGCGTATCGTCGCGCACCTGCGCCATGTGCTGCAGGAGGAGGGGATCGGCTTTGAAGATCCCGCGCTCTGGCTGCTGGCGCGTTCGGCGGACGGTTCGATGCGCGATGCGCTGAGTCTGACCGATCAGGCGATCGCCTTTGGGGCCGGTGCCATTAGCGAGTCCGATGTGCGGGCGATGCTCGGAACCATCGATCAGCGCCTGGTGTATCGGATGCTGGATGCGATCGCCGCGCAGGATGGTGCGGCGGTGCTGGCCGCCAGCGCGGAGCTGGCCGAGTTCTCCCCCGATTACGGCAGTGTGCTGGGGGATCTGATCAGTCTGTTGCACCGGATCGCTCTGGCGCAGGCGGTGCCCGACGCGGTGGATAACAGCCTGGGCGACCTGGAGCAGGTCCGCGCGCTCGCGGCGCGCATGCGGGCCGAGGATGTGCAGCTCTACTACCAGGTTGCCGTGATGGGGCGCAAGGATCTGCCCTATGTGCCGCATGCCCGCGAAGGGCTGGAGATGACCCTGTTGCGCATGCTGGCGTTTCGTCCAGCTGCTGCCCAGGTGTCCCAGCGTCCGGAGAGCGGCGGTGCTGTCGTGGAGAAACCGGCTGCGGCGGCCGAGCCCGAGCGGCGCCAGGAGGCGCGGCAGGTAGCGGCAGCGCCCGCCGCGGAGGCACCCAAGCCCGAGCCCCCGGCGGCGGTGGCCAACGTCGAGGCGCCGGTGCGGCGTCAACCGCCTGCCGAGTCGGTTCCGCCCATGGACGATGAACCCCCACCCTGGGACGATTACGATGCGCTGCCGGAGATGACGCGGGAGGAGCCCTCCGCCCCGCTAAAAAAGCCTGAAGCGCCGAGTGTAGCGGCGCCGGGGAGACGCGAAAGCCCCGCGCCGGAACCCCGGATGTCGGCCGCCAGCGCGCTGGCGCAGCCGGTCGCGCCGTCGCCAGAAGCGGTCGCATCGCCGCCGGAACCTGTTGCCGGTGGCGGGCTGGACGTAGCAGGGCGGAGCGTAGTGGCGCAGGAGCCGCCGGCGGCTAGCGTCGAATCGTTAGCCGAGCTGGAACCGGGGCACTGGGTGCTGCTGGTCGACCGTCTCGGGCTCAGCGGCATGACCGAGAGTCTGGCGCGGGCGCTGTCGCTGGAGAGTTGCGATGGCGGGCAACTGCGGTTTCACTTTACGCCGGAGCAGGAAGCGCTGTTCAACGAGACCCAGCGCGGCCGGATCAAGCAGGCGCTGGAGCAGCTGTTCGGTACTGCACTGCAGGTCGATTATGTGAAAGCTGCGCAAACCCGGGAAACGCCGGCCCAGTATATGGCGCGCAAGCGTGCCGAGCGTCAGGCGCAGGCGGTGGCGGCCATGCGCAACGATCCGCTGGTCCAGCAGATCATGGCGCAGTTCGATGCGCAAATTGATGAAGCATCTGTCCTGCCGATCGATTCCTGACGACGGGATCGGCGGCAGAACACCACTCTTTAAACGGTGAGGAAAGCAGAGATGATGAAAGGTATGGGTGGCATGGGCAACCTGATGAAACAGGCCCAGAAGATGCAGGAAGAGATGCAGAAGGCGCAGGAGCGGATCGCCAGCGCCGAGGTGACCGGCGAGTCCGGTGCCGGGCTGGTCAGCGTCGTCATGAATGGTCGTCACGATGTGAAAAGCGTGGCGATCGACGATAGTCTGCTGACGGAAGATAAGGAGATCCTGGAGGATCTGATCGCGGCGGCGGTCAACGATGCGGTCCGCAAGATCGAGCAGAGCACCCAGGAGCAGATGTCGAAGGTGACCGCCGGCATGGGCATGCCGCCGGGCTTCAAGATGCCGTTCTGATCATGTCGTTCAGTCCTCTGCTACAGGCGTTGATCAACGCGCTACGCATCTTGCCGGGCGTCGGTCCCAAGTCCGCGCAGCGGATGGCGCTGCATCTGCTGGAGCGCGATCGCGAGGGTGCACGGCAGCTCGCGACGGCACTGACGGCGGCGGTTGAGCAGATCGGCGAGTGCGGCCAGTGCCGTACCCTGTCGGAAGATCCGGTCTGTGAAATCTGCGCCAGTGCGGCGCGGGATCGCTCCCTGCTGTGTGTACTGGAGTCGCCGATCGACCTGCTGGCGGTCGAGCAGACCGGCGGTTTCAACGGCGTCTATTTCGTGCTGAAGGGGCATCTGTCACCGATCGACGGTATCGGGCCCGAAGCGCTGGGTATCGATCAACTGGTGCGTCGGGTCGAGGAGGGGGAGGTCCAGGAGTTGATTCTGGCGACCAACCCGACCGTGGAGGGTGAGGCGACTTCGCACTATATCGCCGAGCAGTTGCGGCACCTGCCGCTGCAGATTACCCGCATTGCCCATGGCGTGCCGGTTGGCGGTGAACTCGAATTTGTCGATGGCGGCACGTTGGCGCACGCGCTGGCGGGGCGGCGTTCATTGCGTTAAGGAAAAATGATGGCAGCAGAACAGGATGCGTGGGGCTGGCAGCGGCTGGAACAGGCCGCCGCCACACCGGTATGGATTCGGGATAGCGAGACCCTGCGCCGTCATTGTACACAGTGGCGCCAGTTGCCGCGGGTGGCGCTGGATACCGAGTTCATGCGGGTGGAGACCTTCTACCCCCAGCCCGGGTTGATCCAGTTGGCGGACGATCACGCCTGTTATCTGATCGACCCGCTGACTATCGATGACTTCGAGCCGTTCGTGGCGCTGCTCAGCGATCCCCAGGTGCTGAAGATCGTCCACGCCGGCAGCGAAGACCTGGAACTGTTCCACACCAGTTATGGCGTACTGCCGCAGCCGTTGTTCGATACCCAGGTCGCGGCGGCATTCGCCGGCTGGGGCTTCAGCATGGGGCTGCAGCGCCTGGTGCAGTACGCGCTGCAGGTACAGCTGGGCAAGGGGGAAACCACCTCCGACTGGCTGCGCCGTCCGCTGACGCCGGAGCAGGAGCACTACGCGGCCCTCGATGTGGCCTATCTGCCGGCCATCGCGCTGCAGCTGCAGCGTGAGCTCGAGGCGTTGGGGCGGTTGGACTGGGTCATGGAGGAGTGTGCCGAGCAGCGTAATGCGATGGTTGACTCCGACCCCGAGGGGGTCTGCTACTACCAGCGCTTCAGCCAGGTATGGAACATCTCCGAGGTCAAGCGCGCGGCGTTGCGGGATCTTACCGCCTGGCGCGAGCGTACCTGCCGGATACGCGATATTCCGCGCAATCGCCTGCTGCGCAACCAGCATCTGCTGACCATCATCGAGCGTTGGCCCAAAACCACCGAGGCGCTGGCACGGATCCCCGAGATGAAGCGGAAGGTGGTGCGCGAGGACGGGGAGACCATTCTGGCGTTTCTGGCTAATGCCGAGCAGTCGGCGGCACAGCATCCGCCGGCGCCGATCGACCGCCCTCTGCACTATGCCTGGAATAAGCGGATCAAGGCGTTGAAGGCGATCGGGCGTGCCGTATCGGAGCGCGAAGATATCGCCGTTGAAGTGTTGCTGCGCAAGCGCGACATCGATGCGCTGATCCAGTCACGTGAAGCGGGGCATTACCAGTTGCCGCCAAGTCTGGCCGGATGGCGTCGGGCGTTGGTGGGCGAGCGGCTGGTCGAGTGCCTGGAAGAGTTTGAACAAGAGTAAGCCAGTATGAAAATTTGCAGTATCTACAAGAGTCCCCGTAAAGATGAGATGTACCTTTATGTGGATAAGCGTGAAGCGTTGGCGCGGGTTCCCGAGGCGCTGCTCGAGATGTTCGGTCAGCCGCTCCATGTGATGGACATGCCGCTGACGTCCCAGCGTACCCTGGCCCGGGTTGAGGCTGACAAGGTGCTGCACGAGATCGATGCCAAGGGGTATTACCTGCAGATGCCGCCGCCGAAAGAGGAGTATATGCTCGATCTGCATCGCGACCGTCCCGAAACGGGAGTGCGTTGAGCGTGGCACAGGAGGTGTTCTGGCGTCGTAAAACGCTGCGGGAGATGACGCCGAAGGAGTGGGAGTCGCTGTGCGACGGTTGTGCGCTCTGCTGCTTGCACAAGATCGAGGATGAGGACACCCAGGAGGTGTTCTATACCACGGTGGTCTGTCATCTGCTGGATCTTAACAACTGCCGTTGTACCGAATATGAGAAGCGCTGCCAGCTGGTGCCGAGCTGTATCAAACTCGCGCCCCAGGATGTGGAGGAGTTCGGTTGGTTGCCGCCCTCCTGCGCCTATCGTTTGGTGCACGAGGGTAAGGATCTACCGGAGTGGCATCCGCTGCTGAGCGGCGATACGCAGTCGGTGATTCGTGCCAACGCATCGGTCTTGAGCTACTACGAAGTGCGCGACAACGAGATCACCGAAGAGCAGTTGATCCACTTCGTGATCGACTGAGTCCCGCCGAGCCCGCTGTTTTCGCGTGGCAGCGCCGGTGCATAGCGCTGTCCGCTATTTCCGTACCTGTCTATCAGAATCTGTCCAATCTGGCGGATCTGTCCAACCTGAGCCTACCCAATCCGAACCTGGATCTTCTGGGAACTGTCCGCCGTTCCGATGGCCTGCAATCGACCTCCGCGCGCCTACTCCGCTGGCCGGATCGGCTTGAGCGGGAGTTTGCACGGGCGAATACCGGCTGCGAGCGCGAGCGCTGGCCCCTTCATAATCCCTCGTTCCTGATCCGTCGACAGTCTGCATCGGTGCAAGCGAAACGTATAGCGGGGTGGAACTGCCGGGAGCGGCGGACGGCTGGGGCGGGGAGGTGTCGCTGGCACGGAAAGGGGGCAAAAAAAAGAGCGCCGAAGCGCTCTTTTTTATCAGCTTACAACCTTAGTTGTTCTGGTTTTCCAGCTGCTGCTTGATCAGATCACCGATGGTGGTCGGACCGGCAACTTCAACTTCCTGGTTGCGGACGGCGTTCAGAGCCGCTTTCTCTTCAGCCTGGTCTTTCGCACGGATAGACAGGTTGATGACGCGGTTACGACGGTCAACACCGACGATCTTCGCTTCAACGCTGTCGCCTACGGACAGGGCAGTAGTAGCGTCATCGATACGCTCTGCAGCGATATCGTTAGCCTTCAGCGTGCCTTCGATGCCTTCAGCCAGCTCGATCACAGCGGCACGGGCATCAACGCTCTTGACGGTACCGGTGACGATAGCGCCTTTCTCGTTAGCCGCCAGGTATTCGCTGAACGGATCGCTAGCCAGCTGTTTGATACCCAGGGAGATACGCTCTTTCTCGGCATCGATAGACAGGATGACTGCATCGACTTCGTCGCCTTTCTTGAACTGGCGCAGAGCGGTTTCCGGATCGGCATCCCAAGAGATGTCAGACATGTGAACCAGACCGTCGAGGTCGTTATCCAGACCAACGAAGATACCGAAATCGGTGATGGTCTTGATGGTGCCGCTGACACGGTCGCCGGCAGCGTACTGCTCGGAGAAGGTGACCCACGGATTAGCGGTGCACTGTTTGATACCCAGGGAGATACGGCGACGCTCTTCGTCGACGTCCAGGATCATCACTTCTACCTCGTCGCCGATCTGAACGATCTTGGACGGGTGGATGTTTTTGTTGGTCCAGGACATTTCAGACACGTGAACCAGACCTTCGACACCGTCTTCGATAGAGGCGAAGCAGCCGTAGTCGGTCAGGTTAGTGACGCGTGCAGCAACCTTGGTACCGGCCGGGTAACGGTTCTTGATAGCGTCCCACGGATCTTCCGACAGCTGTTTCAGGCCCAGGGAGATACGGCCGGAATCTTTGTCGAACTTGATGATCTTGACGGTGATCTCGTCGCCCGGGTTCAGCATTTCGCTCGGGTGAGAGATACGTTTCCACGCCATGTCGGTGATGTGCAGCAGGCCGTCGACGCCGCCCAGGTCGATGAACGCACCGTAGTTGGTGAGGTTCTTGACGTAACCCTTGGCGATCTGACCCTCTTCCAGGGTAGCCAGCAGTTCGTCGCGCTGAGCGCTGTTAGCTTCCTGCAGCACGGCGCGGCGGGAAACGACGATGTTGTTGCGCTTCGGATCCAGCTTGATCAGCTTGAACTCCAGCTCTTTGCCTTCCAGGTGGTCGACATCGCGAATCGGACGCACGTCAACCAGAGAGCCCGGCAGGAAGCCCTGGATGTTGTTGATGCTGACGGTGAAGCCGCCTTTGACCTTGCCAGAGATGTAGCCCTTGACGGTCTCTTCGGCTTCGAATTTAGCCTGCAGAACTTCCCATGCTTCGGCACGTTTTGCTTTTTCGCGAGACAGGCGGGTTTCACCGAAACCGTCTTCGACAGCTTCCAGTGCGACCTTGACGGTGTCGCCGACTTTGATTTCGAGCTCGTTGGCATCGTTCACGAACTGTGAACGGGGAATAACGGCTTCTGATTTCAGGCCAGCGTTGACAGTCACCCAGTCGCTATCGATATCGACAACTTCACCCATGACCAGGGTGCCAGGAGTCATCGCAACGTTTTGCAGGGATTCTTCAAACAGTTCAGCAAAGCTTTCGCTCATGAAATGGTCCTATGATTTTTGCCGTCCAAAGACGGCTTTCCAGCCTGTACCGCCAGCTGTACAGGGTCGGTTATCGATAATCATCCCTCATGCCACCCTGCTGACGTATGTGGCGTGTGGATGAGAAATTCAAGTCGCGAAATTATACAGGCGGCAGTAGGGGATTAACAGCGACGGCTGATGAAAATTTATCCGCCGGAGGCGCCCAGTGGCAGCATCTGCTGCAATTTGGCGCGCAGGGTTTGTTGGCAGGGGGGAATGACGATCTCCAGGTCGCTGCGGATCTGCCTGGGCAGCGGGTTGGCGTTGGGATCGCTGAACCAGGCGGAGATGGAACGCTCCTCGGCAATCGAGTTGGAGGCCAGATCGATCGCATTACCCAGGCAGAAGCTGTAGGTGACCAGCGGCTCCCTGATGACGGCGTTGCGTTGTTCGCTGCTCAGCATCAGGTGGTGGCTCTCTACGTAGCGCCGGTACTCCCGCACCCCGGCGTCGGTGATCATCTGCAGCCGGGAGCGACTGAATTTCTGGGTCTCCGGCAGGTTGTGCAGAATATCGCCCAGCGTCGAACGTACCTGCTCCAGCTCCTGTTCGAAGTTGTCCGGGGCAAAGTGTTCGTTCAGAGCTTTGTATTTCTGCAGCGTCTCCACCTCGCCCTGCAACTGGTCGACCCGCTGTTGCAGCGAGGCGTTTTCGTCGATCAACTGGTCGCGGTCGCGAATCAGCCCCTGGATCACCTTCTCGACCGGGCTCAACTCATCCTCGGCGAAGGTGGCCGGTAGCTGCTTGCCTCCCAATACGCCGGTGGATTCGGTGTAGGGGCTGCTGGGCGAGATGGTAAAACCGAACTTCTGCAGGATCTCCTCGTTCGCCTTCTGCTGGCTTTGCAGGCTGCCATAAAGCAGGTAGATGGCGAGGGCGATAAGCGCCGCCAGCAACGGGATGACGCCGGCGGCGATGAGGGCGTTTTTACTCAGCTGCATCCCGTTCCTTAGCGTCAGGGTCCCGGTGGCGATAGATCAGTTGCCGTTCTGGCTTTGTGCCGTCTGGGTCTGCACCGAGCTCAGATCGATATAATCGAGCATGATCTCGGCACTTTCGTGCAGGATCGCTTCCGCTTCCGGATTGATCGGCTTGCCGGTCTTATCCTTTGGCAGGGCGTCGGTCAGCTCGGTGATATTGGCGACCGGAGTCTCATGCTTGGCCATACGACGCCGGTTCTCGCTGTCGAGCAACCAGTTTTCGGCATCCTGGCGCTCCTGTCTCAGCTTTTTCTCGTTCAACGAGACGACGCTGCTCTGGCGTTGCTCGACCAGGTGATCCACCTGTTCCCGCATGAAGCGGAAATCGGGGTCCTGGCTGGTCCGCTCCTGATGCAGCTCGCGCAGTGCCGGCAGGTAATCCTTCAGCGAACTGTAGCGGCCGTAACGTACGGCATGCACCTGGTCCCAGGGCAGCGCGGAGGGGAGGGCGCTTTCGCCGATCTCGTTTTCGTCGTACAGGGTCGGGAACAGGATGTCGGGCTCGACCCCCTTGTGCTGCGTACTTTCACCGGAGATGCGATAGAACTTGGAGTGGGTCAGCTTCAGCTGCCCCTCGTCAACCGGTTGCAGTACCTGCACCGTGCCCTTACCGAAGGTGCGGCTGCCAACGACCAGGCCCTGGATCGCACCGGCGAAGATCTCCGAGGCCGATGCGCTGAGGCGGTTGACCACCACGCTGAGCGGACCGTTCCAGGCGACGCTGGGGTCGAAGTCGCCGAGGATATCGACTCGGCCTTCGGGATCGCGGATCTGTACCGTCGGGCCGCGGTTGATAAACAGCCCGATCAGTTCGCTGGCTTCACGCAGCGAACCGCCGCCGTTGTCGCGCAGATCGATAATCAGCCCTTCCACCGCCTGGCCCTTCAGCTCGTCGATCAGCTTGCGCACATCGCGGGTGGTGCTGCGGTAATCCGGATCGCCCTGCTGCAGGGCCGCGAAATCGATGTAGAAGGTCGGGATGGTGACGACGCCAATGCGGTGGGTACGACCGCCCTGGTTGATCTCCAGCACCCGGCTATGAGCCGCCTGCTCCTCCAGTTTGACCTTCTTGCGCTCCAGGCGCACGGTCTTGCGAATGCTCTTGTCGACCGCATCGGAGGGGATTATCTGCAGCCGCACGACGGTGTCCTTGGGACCGCGGATCTTCTGCACCACGTCGTCGAGGCGCCAGCCGACCACATCCTCGATTTCGCCGTCATCGCCCTGGCCGACACCGACGATCAGGTCGGCGGGCTTCAACTGGCCGCTTTTCTCCGCCGGGCCGGCCGGGACCAGGCTGACGATCTTGGTCATATCGTCAGCGACAGACTCATATTGATCTGGAAGTTTTCGGAGGTCTGCGGCGAGAAGTATTGGGTATGGGGGTCGAACTCCCCGGTCAGCGTGTTGACGTAGGTTTGGAACACGTCTTCGCTGTTGGTCTGCTCAAGGCGCTGCTTTTGCGTCTTGTAGCGCTTGAGCAGGATCTCACGCGCCTCGTCGATGCTCTTGTCCGCCAGTTTCAGGCTCAGCAGCGAGTTTTTCAGGCGCTTGCGCCAGTACTCGTCCATCGCGGCGGGTGTGGCGATCCAGGGTGCCTGCTTGCGCTCCAGGTCGAGGGTCTCGTCGCGGGTGAAATCGTAGCTGACCTTGGGATCGCTCAAGCGCTCGATCAGGTAGGCGAGCCGGTCGCGATTGCGCTCCTCGAAGCGGTTGTAGATCGCGTAGGCAGCGCTCAGGTTGCCCTGCAGGATCTGATCGTCGAGCTGGTTACGCCAACCGTTGAACTCGTCGATATCCGAGGCGTAGAAGTAGCTGCGGGTCGGGTCGAGCGTCTCCAGATAGCGATCGAGCAGGGAGCTCGACAGCTGATCGTCGATGCTGACCTGGTTGTAGTGTCCGCGCTGCAGCGTGGCGACGACATCCAGTAGTGTCTGCGTCTGAACGGGTTCGGCGGTCAGCGTGGCCTGAGCGCCTTCGCTCAGGACCAGGGTGCCGACGAGTGCAAGGCTGAGGCTGAATGCCCGGGTGCGACTCAACATTGAAGTAAGCATGCTCCTGATAAACTCTCACCTGAGACCGCCGTGGGCCGGCGCAAGTTCCTTCAGGTCAGGGATTCGAGTGTAGTCAGGGTCCGGTCTATTGTAAAATCGCCGTTTCGACTCAAAAACGCGTGACGGGAGAGTTTAGGCGATGGTCCGCGGTAAACAGCGATGGATGGCCGTAGGCTCGGCCGCATTGACAGTTGTGCTCCTGCTTAGTGGATGTGGGGAGGACCCGGAAGAGGCCCGGTTCCGGCAACAGCTGATCGACAAGGCTCTGAACGACGATACGCGTCGTGCGGGGGAGGCGTTCCTGGCCCAGAACGCGCAGCAGGAGGGGGTGGAGACGACCGCTTCCGGCTTACAGTACCGTATCCTGCGACCTGGTGAGGGCGAGCAGCCCGGGCCGCTCGATACCGTGGTGGTAAATTACGAGGGGCGGCGCGTCGATGGTGAGCTGTTCGACAGCTCCTCCGCGCGGGGCAAGCCGTCGCGCTTCCCGCTAAACCGGGTCATCAAGGGCTGGACCGAAGGGCTGCAGATGATGCGTGTCGGCGAGGAGCGAATGCTTTATCTGCCGGCGGATCTGGCCTATGGCGCGACCAGCCCCTCGCCGCAGATTCCGGCCAACTCCGCGTTGGTGTTCAAGGTAGAGCTGCTGGCGGTGGAAAGAGTCAAGCCCGGCACTGGAGAAGTGACCCTGCCCGGTACAGGAGAGTGATATCGATGTTGCAACAGAGTTTGGATCTAGCGCATTTCAACCAGGAGCTGTTCCGTTTTCTCGATGCGTCGCCAACTCCCTGGCATGCGGTAGCGGCGATGAGCGCACGGTTGTCGGCAGCCGGCTTCGAAGCGCTCGATGAGAGCGACGACTGGGAGCTGCAACCCGGCCAAGGCTACTATATCACCCGTAACGGTTCGGCGATTGTCGCCTGGCGCCAGCCCGGTAGCGCCAGCGATCCGGGCAACGGCTGGCGTCTGCTCGGCGCCCATACCGACTCCCCCTGTCTGCGCGTCAAACCGCAGCCGGAACTGGTGCGCAAGGGCTATTTTCAGCTCGGCATCGAGGTCTACGGCGGCGCTCTGCTGAACCCCTGGTTTGATCGTGACCTGTCGCTGGCGGGCCGGGTCAGTTGGAGTGATGCGCAGGGGCGGCTGCACAGTTCGCTGATCGATTTCCGCCGTGCCGTCGCGACCATCCCGAGCCTGGCGATCCACCTCGATCGCGAGGCCAACAGCAGCCGCAACATCAATGCCCAGACCTATCTGCCGGCGCTGTTGGGGCGTACCGGCGAGAAGCCCGATTTTCGGGCACTGCTGCAACAGCAGTTGCAGCAATCCGGCGAGGAGCAGGTGGAGCAGGTGCTCGACTATGAGCTCTGTTTCTACGATACCCAGCGGGCGGCCGCGGTCGGTCTGGACGGTGAGTTCATCGCCTCGGCGCGGCTCGACAACCTGCTCAGCTGTTTTATCGGCCTGCAGGCGCTGTTGAGCGCCGCGCCGGGGGTTGGCCAGGTGCTGGTGTGTAACGACCACGAGGAGGTTGGCAGCCTCAGTGCCAGCGGGGCCCAGGGGCCGATGCTGAAGCAGTGGCTGGAGCGGGTGATGCCGGAGGCCGCGACGCGCAACCGGGCGCTGGCGGCGTCGATGCTGATCTCCGCCGATAATGCCCACGGCGTGCATCCCAACTTCGCCGACAAGCATGACGAGAATCATGGGCCGCTGCTCAATGCCGGGCCGGTGATCAAGATCAACGCCAACCAGCGCTACGCCAGTAACAGCGAGACCAGCGCGCTGTTCCGGCTGCTGGCACAGCAACAGCAGGTGGCGGTGCAGAGTTTCGTGGTGCGCTCCGACATGGCCTGCGGCAGTACCATCGGGCCGATCACATCGGCGGAGCTGGGCGTGCGGACCCTGGATATCGGGGTGCCGCAGTTCGCCATGCATTCGGTGCGCGAGCTGGCCGGACGCGATGACGCCCATGCCCTGTACCGGGTGCTGGTACCCTTCTTCGAGCGCGAGCGACTCTAGCGATTTTGTGCCATCCTGAGGGTTAACTTAACCCGTCCGCCAGGAGGTCGCGATGGGACAGGAGATAACCCGCACGGCCTGTTCCGATCGTCTGCTACGGCGCTTCCAGCGCCGCCTGCACGAACAGCTGGAGGCGCTGGCCCTGCTGTTGGCCCGTCCCGGTTTCGGTGCCGGTGCCGCCAGTTTCGGCGCCGAGCTCGAGCTGTACATGGTCAACGCGCAGGGGCGGCCGGTGGCGCGCAATTGCGAGGTGGCCCGGCGGCTGGGCGACAGTCGCCTGACCCTGGAGCTGAACCGCTACAATCTCGAATACAACCTGCAGCCGGTTGCCATCCGCTCGACCCCCTTCAGCGCGATGGAGGTGCAGATGGTCGACGCCATGGCGCGAATCAGCCAGGCCAGCGCCGACTATGGCGCGCGGGTGCTGCCCATCGGTATCCTGCCGACCCTGAAACGGCGCGACTTCGGGCCCCGCAACATGACCGTTTCGCGGCGCTACCAGTGTCTGACCGAGCGTTTGCAGGCGCTGCGCGGCATGCTGTTCCAGATCCATATCGACGGCCTCGAGCCGGTGCGCCTGCGTTCGCGCGACCTGACCCTGGAGGGCGCCAACACCTCGTTGCAACTGCACTACCGGGTTGCGCCGGAGCGTTTCGCCGATCTGTTCAATGCGGTGCAGCTGGCGACCCCGGTGGCGCTGGCGATCGCCTCCAACTCGCCGTTCATGCTCGGCCAGCGGCTGTGGCGTGAAACCCGCATCCCGCTGTTCAAACATGCCGTCGACGGTTGTACCCGCGATCAGCGCCAAGCACACCTGCCGTCGCGGGTCGATTTCGGCAATGGCTGGGTGCGCGAGGGCGCCTGGGAGCTGTTTGCCGAAAGCGTCTACCTGCATCCGCCGCTGCTGCCGATCTGTAGCGAGGAGGATGCGCTGGACAGCGTCCGGCGGGGCGACTGCCCCCAGCTGTTCGAGCTGCAGTTGCACCAGGGCACGATCTGGCCCTGGAATCGGGCGATCTACGATGCCCATGACGGCGGCCACCTGCGCATAGAGATGCGTGCGCTGCCGGCGGGGCCCACGGCCTGCGACATGATGGCCAACGCGGCGTTTCTGATCGGGCTGGCGGAGGGGTTGGCACCGCAGATAAGGCGGCTGACGGCCGCGCTGCCCTATCGCTCGCTGGTGTACGATTTTTATCGCGCGGCCCAGCAGGGCGGTGTGGCACGCCTGCTCTGGCCGCGCTCCCAGGGCGGCGGACTCGATGAGCGTGGCGCTGTCGAACTGGCAACCAGCCTGCTGCCCTGCGCCGCGGAGGGGTTGGCGCGCATCGGTATCGCAGAGGCCGAGCGCAAACACTATCTGGCGTTGCTCGACGAGCGTTTGCAGGCGCGGACCAGCGGCGCCCAGTGGCAGTTGCGCCAGTTCGAACGCCTGTTGAAAACGCAATTACGACATCAGGCGTTGACGACGATGGTGCAGGGTTACATGCGTCACTCGGCGGACAATCTGGCGGTGGCGCGCTGGCCCGATCTGGGCTGAGATGGGTCGGCGGGGCGTTGCTCCAGGACGCGACGCCGATAGCGGCAGCGCTGGGGGCTCGATTCGGTTCAGTGGCTGCAACAGGGCAGTCTTGGCAGGTAGGGGATATGGAAAACGATGCAATCCGGGTCATCGAGGTGTCGCCGCAGCAGGAGTGGGCCGACTCGGTGGAGGGCTTTCTGAATCAGTTGGGTCGGGCCAGCCTGTTGCTGATCCCGGGGCGGGATCGCACGCGCACGCGGGCGCTGTGTACGCTGCTGCACGGCAACGAATCGTCGGGGGTGCAGGCGCTGCACCGCTACCTGCGATCCCGTGCCGTGCCGCGAGTCGACCTGATCTGTTTCGTTCCGGGGGTGGAGACCAGTCTGCATGAAGCGCTGTTTCGGCACCGCTATATCCCGGGGGAGCGCGATATGAACCGCTGCTTCCGCCCCCCCTGGGAGGATCGGCCGGGACAGGTGGCTCAGCGGCTATTGCAACTGTTGCAGGAGTATTGGCCGGAGTGCCTGATCGATATCCACAACACCTCTGGCAGCGGCCCCGCTTTCGGGGTGGTCGCCCATGAGGAGCAGCGACATGAGGCGCTGGTCGCACTGTTTACTCGCAACCTGGTGGTAACCGATCTGCGGCTGGGGGCGTTGATGGAGCTCAGTGCAGCGCATTGTCCGATCGTGACCGTGGAGTGTGGCGGTACCGGCGACCCCCGGGCCGAACAGGTGGCTTGGGAGGGGCTGCAGCGCTATGCCGCGGCCGATGATGTGCTGGCGCCAAATCCGCAGATGGCGCTGGAGCTATATCACCATCCGGTGCGGTTGGAGCTGCGTGCCGGTTGCCGGCTGGCCTATGGCACGCGGCCGGTCGCGGGAGCCGATCTGACGGTGCCGCCGGATCTGGAGCGCTATAACTTCGGCACGGCGCCAAGCGGTACGTTTATCGGCTGGTTGGCCGGACAGGAGGCGCTGGACTGTCTGTGCGCGCGCAACGGGCAGGGCGACGACCAGTTGTGGCGGCTGTTCCGCCTGGAGGGGATGCGGCTGTTGACGGCGCAACCGCTGCGGCTATTTATGATTACCCATCGCGTCGATATCGCGTTGAGCGACTGTCTGCTGTATGCCGCCCCGGAGGCCGGCCACAGCCGGCTTCCGGGCGTTGATCACTCCACCAGTGCCGGGTAACTGATGTAACCCTCGGCGCCGGAGGAGTAGAAGGTGGACGGATCCGGTGGGTTCAGTCCGGTCTGGCGTGCAAGGCGCGACGACAGATCCGGGTTGGCGATGTAGGGCACGCCGAAGGCGACCGCATCGGCTTTTCCCGCCGCGATATACTCGGCGGCCGCTTCCCCGGTGAACCCCTCGTTGGCGATATAGACGCCACCGAACTGCCGTTTCAACTGCGGCCCCAGGCTGTCCTCGGCGACCCGCTCGCGGGCGCAGATGAAGGCGATCTTGCGCTTGCCGAGTTCGCTGGCGACGTAGCCGTAGGTGGCGGGGCGATCGGATTCGCTGACATCATGCAAATCGGCACGGGGCGACAAATGGACTCCGACGCGGCCGGCTCCCCAGACGGAGATCGCGGCATCGGTGACCTCGAGCAGCAGGCGGGCGCGGTTCTCGATCGTACCGCCATAGGCATCGGTGCGCTGGTTGGTGCCGTCGAGCAGGAACTGTTCGAGCAGGTAGCCGTTCGCGCCATGGATCTCGACGCCATCGAAGCCGGCGGCCTTGGCATTCTCTGCGCCCTGGCGGTAGGCCTCGACGATGGCGGGGATCTCCGCGGTTTCCAGCGCCCGCGGCGTGACATAGGCTTTTTCCGGGCGCACCAGGCTGACATGGCCGGCCGGCTGCAATGCGCTGGGTGCGACCGGCAGTTCGCCGTTGAGGTAGATCGGGTCGGAGATGCGCCCGACGTGCCACAGCTGCATCACGATCAGCCCGCCTTCGGCATGCACGGCAGCGGTGACCCTCTTCCACCCCTCGACCTGGGCCTGCGACCAGATTCCCGGTGTGTCGGGATAGCCGACACCCATCGGCGTGACGGCGGTGGCTTCGGTGATGATCAGGCCGGCCTCGGCGCGCTGGCGGTAGTACTCCACCATCAGCTCGCCGGGGACACGGTCGGCTTCGGCGCGGCAACGGGTCAGCGGCGCCATTACGATGCGGTTGCGCAGGTGGAGTTCACCGGCACTGAGGGGTTGCATAAGCGTACTCATCGATTCACCTCTTGTTGGGACGTTAAAGCGTCGCATTGATCGCCTGCAGGAACGCCTGGATGCGATCCTCGTTACGCTTGTAATAGATCCACTGTCCTATCCGCTGCGTGGTGACCAGGCCGGCCCGTTGCAGCGTGGCAAGATGCGTGGAGGTTGTGGACTGCGATAGCCCGGTCTGCCGGTCGATCATGCCGGCGCACACACCATAATCGAGCGGATGCGCCTGATCCGCGAACCAGCGCTCGGGCTCCTTCAGCCAGGCCAGGATCTGGCGCCGAACCGGATGGGCCAGTGCCTTGATGATGGTGTCTATCTCTTGTGACTCGGTCATTTTTGTATATCGTATTTTTTCGAAATATATATCGTTAATTTTAGAAATTCAATCGGCGTTGAGTAAGGGTTTATCCTAAGGTTTAATCGTGAAGTAGTCACACTGACCAGTAGCCTGAATCAGCCGTCCCGCACGCTGTGCAGTGGCCATCATGAGATAAGAACCGGGAGAGACGCTATGTCGGTCATTACGCTGGAGGCGCTGAAGGCCTCGTTGGACGAGCATTTTCCGCAGGGAAGCCAGTACGGCGAACTGGAATCCATCGACGCCGGCGAGGCGGTGATGCGCCTGCGTGTGGCGGAGCAGCATCTGCGCCCGGGCGGGACCGTATCCGGCCCGGTGATGATGGGGCTGGCCGATGTGGCGATGTTCGCCGCATTGCAGACCTGCATCGGCGCAGAGCCGATGGCGGTGACCAGCAACCTGAACATCAACTTCCTCAGCCGCCCCGCCGCCGATGCCGATATGCTGGCGTACGCGCGGATGCTGAAAGTGGGGCGTCGCCTGGCGGTCGGCGAGACCTATCTGCACTGTGGCAACGACCCGGAGCCGGTGGCCCATGTCACGGCCACCTATGCGTTGCCGGCCCGGTAACGCGGCTACGCCGGGGGCCTGACACGATCGGCCGCGGTCAACGATACCAGCCAGCTCACCAGGTCAGACCTGTGGTTAGGCCATAACCGCCAGGTCGATCCATGCCGTTCAGCCGCGTGCGATGACCGCCTGCGGGCGCTTCTTGCCGCGCCGGGCGTTGATCAACGGCACGCACTGGTGGTCGTCGCGGTAGATCACCTCGCACTCGTAACACTGGATGCATTCGCGGTAGTTGATGCGGCCATCCGGCTCGATCGCGCGGATACCGCAACGGTGGGCGCAGAGCTGGCAGGGCGTGCCACACTCGCTGCGGCGCGGCAGCCAGCGCAGCAGGTGGAAGTGGCCGAGTACGGCGAAAAATGCGCCCAGCGGGCAGAGGTAACGGCAGAAGAACTTGTGCACGAACAGCCCGGCGCCGAGCAGCAGCAGTGCATAGATCACGAACGGCCATTCGCGTACGAAACCCAGGGTGATGGCGGTCTTGAACGGCTCCACCTCGGCGCCGCGCTCGGCAGCACTGAGCGACCAGAAGCTGACCCCGACCAAACCCACCAAAATCAGGTACTTCACCCCCCACAGGCGGCGGTGCAGCGGGAAGGGAATCCGCCGTTGGCGGATCTTGAGTCGGGCCGCCAGTTCGGCGCTCAGCTCCTGCAGCACCCCGAACGGGCACAACCAGCCGCAGAAATAGCCGCGTCCCCACAGCAGCAGTGTCAGCAGCAC
>QKGH01000306.1 GCA_003250495.1 Marinobacterium sp. | reverse complement strand
CCGCCGTGGAGGTCGCCGACCGGGTCGCCGTGATGTACGGCGGACGCATCGTCGAGGAGGCCCCGCTGAATGTGCTGATGGCAGCGCCCAAGCATCCCTACACCCGGGTGCTGCTGGCCAGCCGCCCCAGCGGCGGCCTGCAGCCGGGGCAACGATTGAAGAGCATCCCGGGTTCACCGCCCGATCTCGCGCATCTGCCGGATGGCTGCGCCTTCGCGCCGCGCTGTCAGCATGCCAGCGATCTGTGCCAGCAGCAGCTACCGCTAACCGAAGAGGCCGGTTCGAGCCACCGCGTCAGCTGTCACCACTGGCGCCAGCTGGAGCCTGTCGCGGTCGAGGCCTGATCCCCCAATTCTATTCCGTCGTAAGGAAATCTCATGAAAGCATCCGTATCCGCCCTGATGCCCTACCCGTTCGTGCCGCTGCCCCATGCCAGCACGGGGCCGCTGCAGGGACTCAGCTTCGTGGTCAAAGATCTGTTCGATATCGCCGGCTACCCCACCAGCGGCGGCAACCCGCATGTGCTGGCCAGGTCCGGGATCAAGACGCAGACGGCCCCGGCGGTGCAGACCCTGCTCGATGCCGGCGCCGAGTGCATCGGCAAAGCCCAGACCAACGAAATGGCGTTCTCGATGAGCGGCCACAACGCCCACTTCGGCACCCCGATCAACGGCGCCGCGCCTGACCGCATCCCCGGCGGCTCCTCCTCCGGCTCCGCCTCCGCCGTCTCCAACGGCCTGTGCGATTTCGCCCTCGGTACCGACACCGGCGGCTCGGTGCGCACCCCCTCCAGCTACTGCGGCCTCTACGGTATCCGCCCGACCCACGGCCGGGTCTCGCTCGCGTTGTGCCAGGCGCTGTGCGAGAGCATGGATACCTGCGGCTACTTTGCCCGCGATGCCGACACCTTCGCCCGGGTTGGACGGGTGCTGCTCGGGCCGGACCCATTAGCCAGCGCCCCCACCGAAGTCGTCGCAATCCAGGCGCTGTTCGAGCTGATGCCCGAGCCCGTGCAGCAGGCACTGGACGGCGCCGTCAAGATCGTGCGCCGGAGCGTCGGCAAGATCGAACCGCTGACGCCGGAACTGCCCGATCTCGACCAGGCTTACTGGGACTTCCGTTATATCCAGGGTTATGAAGCCTGGCAGGCGCAGGGCGAGCTGATCGAATCCGCCGGCCTGGTACTGGGGCCCGATGTCGCCTCACGCTTCATGTGGAGCAAGGAGGTCAGCGCCGAGCAGTACCGCATCAGCAGCGAAAACCGCGCCCGCTTCAGGGCCCAGTGGGAAGCGATCCTGGGTAACCGGATCCTGGTGCTGCCGACCGTGGCCTCGATAGCGCCCCTGCGCGATGCCAGCGGCGAGGAGATCGAGCGCGAGCGGCAGCTGGCCCACCACCTGCTCGATATCGCCGTGCTGTGTCAGTGGCCGCAGGTCAGCATGCCGCTGGCGGAGCTGGACGGCGCGCCGCTCGGCCTGTCGCTGCTGGGCCCGGCGGGAAGCGATCTCGCGCTGGTCGAGCTGGCCCGCCAGATCGGCAAGTCCGTGGGCAAGTGAGGGTGCGGATAGGGGGCTAAACAACGGCGGAAGCAGGAGCGCGTAACTGCGCGGCGAAGGCCGACGCAGCTACGCGTTTTACCACCGTTCGAGCTGTCAGTGCCCCTGGCGGCGGATCGCCTGCGGCGTGAAGTCGCTGTAGTTGAAGCGCTGGCTGAAGTCGTAACCGGCGCCCTCCTCGTTGGACAAACCTCCCACCAGGTAGCGGCCCGACTGCAGGTCGTACAGCGCCTCGGCGGTGGTCCAGGGCACCTGCACGTCGCGGTAAGGGAAGGCGTGCGCCTCGCCCACGCGCCACAGCTCGCCGCGACCGTCGTAGTGGTCGGCGATGGCGATCTGCCAGCTGTCCTCATCGAGGAAGAACACGCGCTTGCCGTAGATGTTGCGCTCGCCCGGTTTCAGCGTCGCTTCCACCTTCCACACCCGGTGCAGTTCGTAGCGGGTGTAATCCGGGTTCAGGTGGCCCGGGGTCAGAATCTGCTTGTAGCTCAGGTCGCGGCTGGCAAGGCGGAAGCTGTTGTAGGGGATATACAGCTCCTGCTTGCCGACCAGGGTCCAGTCGTAGCGGTCCGGCGCGCCGTTGAACATATCCAGGTTGTCGGTGGTGCGCTGGCCGTCCGACGCCGTGCCCGGCGCATCGTAGGCGATCTGCGGCGCGCGGCGTACGCGGCGCTGGCCGGCGTTGTAGGTCCAGGCCTGGCGCGGCTGCGCCACCTGGTTCAGCGTCTCGTGCACCAGCAGCACCTCGCCGGTCAGCCGCGCCGGCGCCAATACCTCCTGCACAAAGTAGAGCAGGATATTATCGGTGGTCTCGGCGGCCGGGTCGTCCTTCAGGTAGCTGGGCCAGCTCATCTTCTCGTTGATCTTGACCGGCGTATAGGCGCCGTTGGCCTGTACCGGCACCTGCACGAAGGTGCGCTCCAGCGCCCCGCCGCGGTAACGGGTCAGGTGATTCCAGATCGCCTCCAGGCCGTTCTGCGGGAGCGGGAACGCCAGGTTCTCGACGAAACCGACCAGGCCGTTGCCATCCTCGGTCAGCTTGGCGCGGGTGGCGTTCTGCTGCGCCAGATCGTAGATCGCCTGTGGATAAGCGGCGGTACGGTGGCTCGGATAGACCGGCATGCGGAAACTGTCGGGATAGCGCTTGAGCAACGCCAGCTGGCCCGGGCTGAGCCGGTCGGCATACTGCGCGGCGTTGGCGGCGGTGATAACGAACAGCGGCTGTTCAGCGGCAAAGGGGTCGGCGTAGCGGTCGTCGGCCGGCGCCAGGCCGCCGTCCCAGGCCGGGATGCTGCCATCGGCATTACCGGCGCGTTCGGCGCCTACCGGTGTCAGCGTGCCGCCGAGCTG
>QKGH01000445.1 GCA_003250495.1 Marinobacterium sp. | reverse complement strand
GGGCATCGAAGTGGATCTGCAGCGAACGGATCCCCGGCGTCAGCTCGCGCAGCCCCGGCAACGGATGCTGCTGCAGCCACTGCATCAGCGCGTGGGCACGGAAACGCAGGCGGATATCGAGCACCTGCTCACCATACTCCACCAGCAGGAAGTGATCGCCGGCGGCGCGGTAGACGATCTCGTCGCCGAACTGCTCGGCCTCGAGGCGGGCCAGGACCGGGGTATCCACCGTCTCGGGCTGCCACTGGACCGGCTGCTCCTGCAGCGTTGCGATCTGCCGCTGCTGCGCCGCTTCCAGCGCTATCGCCTGTTCAATCGAGATCGGCACGAAGCGCACCTTGTCGCCGGCCCGCAGCTGCCCCAGCTTCCACAGGTCGGCGCTGATCACCGTGGCCGGACAGACGAAGCCGCCCAGCGACGGACCGTCCGGCCCCAGGATCACCGGCATATCGCCGGTAAAATCGACGGTGCCGAAGGCGTAGGCGTTATCGTGGATGTTGGAGGGGTGCAGCCCCGCCTCACCGCCATCCTTGCGCGCCCACTCCGGTTTCGGCCCGATCAGGCGCACACCGGTGCGGCTGGAGTTGTAGTGGATCTCCCAGTCGGTATCGAAGAAGCGCTCGATATCGGCACCGGTAAAGAAGTCGGGGGCGCCGTGCGGGCCGTAGATCACCCGCAGCTGCCACTGGTGATCGAGCTTTGGCTTCAGTGCCGCCGGCAGTTCGACCGGAACGCTCGGCAGCGCGCTGGCATCGAGTTTCAGCACGTCGCCGGCGCGCAGCGCGCGGCCGTTGTGGCCGCCGAACTGGCCCAGCGTGAAGGTCGCCTTGGAACCCAGGTAATCGGGGCACTGGAACCCGCCACGTACCGCCAGGTAGCTGCGCGCACCGGCGCCACTGACCCGCCCCAGGCTCAGCTGCGCACCGGCCGGCACCTCGACCAGTTGCCACAGCGGTAGCGGCTGGTCGTCGAGCCTGGCATCGATATCGGCACCGGTGATGGCGATCTGCGTCGCGCAGGCGAACTTCAGCACCGGCCCCTGCAGCGTGATCTCCAGCGCCGCCATCTGCTCATCGTTGCCGAGCAGACGGTTGGCGAGCCGGAAGGCGTAGCTGTCGAACGGCCCGGAGGGTGGGACGCCCACGTCCCAATGCCCATAGCGGCCGGGGAAATCCTGGATCGTGGTCTGGGTGCCACCCTGGATCACATCGACCCGCGCCGGCTGGTAAACGAAACTGTTCAGATAGCGCGTGGTGACCTGACCCTGCGCCAGCACCGCATCGCGACTGAGCGCGCGCAGGTAACCCAGGTTGGTCTCGCTGCCGTAGAGCTGGATCTGATCCAGCGTCTGTTGCAGCTTGCCCAGTGCTGCCGGGCGATCCTCGGCGTGGACGATCACCTTGGCCAGCATCGGGTCGAAGAACGGCGGCACATCGATCCCGGCCTCGATCCAGTGATCGATACGTACACCCTCCCCCTGTGGAAACACCACCTGGGTCAGCAGACCGGCACAGGGCTGGAACTCGCGGTAGGGATCCTCGGCGTACACGCGCACCTGGATCGCATGGCCCCGGGGCGTCAGCGCGGCGCGCTTGCCGGGCAGGTCGAGCGCCTCACCGGCGGCCAGGCGCAGCATCCACTCCACCAGGTCGACGCCGTACACCTCTTCGGTCACGCCGTGCTCCACCTGTAAGCGGGTGTTCACTTCGAGGAAGTAGAAGGCCGCGCTGTCGGCGTCGTAGATGAACTCGACGGTACCGGCGTTGCGGTAACCGACGCTGGACAGCAGCTTCTCGGCGGTCGCATGCAGCTCGGCGCGCACCTCGGCGCTGAGGTTCGGTGCCGGACACTCCTCGACCACCTTCTGGTTGCGCCGCTGGCTGGAGCAGTCGCGCTCGCCGATCGCCAGCGCCTGTCCCTGGCCGTCGCCGAACACCTGCACCTCGATATGGCGGGCGCGGGCGATGAACTTCTCCAGGAATACGCCGTCGTCGGCGAAGTTGTTGGCGCCGAGCCGCTTGACCGAATCGAACGCGCCGACCAGGCCGGCCTCGTCGTGACACAGCTGCATGCCGATCCCGCCACCGCCGGCGGTGCTCTTCAGCATCACCGGGTAACCGATCCGCAGCGCCTCGGCCTTGGCAGCGTCCAGGTCGGTCAGCAGATCGGAGCCCGGCAGCAGCGGCACCTGGGCCGCCGCCGCCAGTTCGCGCGCCCGGTGCTTGAGACCGAACGCCAGCATCTGTTCCGGGGTCGGGCCGACGAAGGCGATGCCGGCGGCTTCGCAGCGCTCGACGAACGCCGCCTTCTCGCTGAGGAAGCCGTAACCCGGGTGGATCGCCTGCGCCCCGCTGTCGGCGGCGATCTGCAGCAGACGCTCCATATTCAGATAGGTATCGGCAGCACCGCCTTCACCCAGGCAGTAGGATTCGTCGGCGAGGCGCACGTGCAGGCTGTCGGCGTCGCAATCGGCGTACACCGCCACCGAGCCGATCCCGAGCCGTTTCAGGGTCCGGATGATACGGGTGGCGATGGCGCCGCGGTTGGCGATCAGGACTTTGCTAAACATCTTCATTCACCTGGCACGGGTCGTCCCGCTTCTGTTCTGCGACAGTGGTCGTCCACTGAAGGTAAAGGGCTGGCCAAATACCGTTTTAACGAATTAACGGCAGCGCACCGGTCATTGCTGCCCCTTACGACGGGCGGCGTGCAACCGGTTCCAATCAGTTATCCCACACCAGCAGCTCGACCGGGGTCGGGTTATAGCCGTTGCACGGGTTGTTCAGCTGCGGACAGTTGGAGATCAGCACCACCACATCCATCAGCGCGGTCAGTTCGACATATTTGCCCGGCGCGGAGATACCGTCCTCGAAGGTCAGTCCGCCCGCTTCGGTCACCGGCACGTTCAT
>QKGH01000240.1 GCA_003250495.1 Marinobacterium sp. | reverse complement strand
TCGACGCGCTCGAAGATCGCCTCTACGAAGACTGAACGGAATAGATATGGCTCTGTTGCAAATAGCTGAACCTGGTCAGAGCGCGGCGCCGCATCAGCGCAAGCTCGCGGTCGGTATCGATCTGGGGACCACCAACTCGCTGGTCGCGACGGTGCGCAGCGGTGAGGCGCAAACGCTGTCGGATCTGGAGGGTAGGCACCTGTTGCCGTCGGTGGTTCATTACGCTGCCGAACAGCTTAGTGTCGGATACCAGGCGCTGCAGGGCGCCGCCGAAGATCCCTATAACACCATCATGTCGGTTAAGCGTCTGATGGGGCGCGGCGTAGCCGATGTGCTGTCGTTGGGCCAGGTGTTGCCCTACCACTTTACCCCCGGCGACGGGATGCCCTATATCGAGACGGCCGCCGGATTGAAGAGTCCGGTGCAGGTATCGGCCGATATTCTGCTGGCGTTGCGCACGCGCGCCGAGCAGGCGCTCGATGGGGAGCTCGATGGCGTCGTCATCACCGTCCCGGCTTATTTCGACGATGCGCAGCGCCAGGCTACCAAAGATGCGGCGATGCTGGCCGGACTGAAGGTGCTGCGTCTGCTGAACGAACCCACGGCGGCGGCGGTTGCCTACGGGCTCGATCGGGGCGATGAGGGTGTCATCGCGGTCTATGACCTGGGCGGCGGCACCTTCGATATCTCCGTGTTGCGGCTCAATCGCGGTGTGTTCGAGGTGTTGGCCACCGGCGGCGACAGCGCGCTGGGTGGGGATGACTTCGACCTGGCGCTGGCGCGCTGGTTGCTCGAGCAGAGCGGTGCGGCGATTGAGCCCGACGCCAAGCAGCAGCGTTACCTGACGACGTTGGCGAAGCGTGTGAAGGAGCGGCTCAGTGCCGCTGACAGCGTTGAGGTCGTACTGGAGCTCGCGGGGGCGCAATGCTCGCTGACCGTGTCGCGCCAGCAGTTCGATACGCTGGTCGAGCCCCTGGTCAAACGTACCCTGCGGGCCTGCCGGCGGGCACTGAAGGATGCCGGCGTCGGTGTCGATGAGGTGCGCGATGTGGTCATGGTGGGTGGCTCTACGCGGGTGCCGCTGGTGCGGGAGCGGGTTGGCGAGCTGTTCGCTCGGGCGCCCCACGTCGATATCGATCCCGACCGGGTGGTCGCCATCGGTGCGGCGATTCAGGCGGATGTGCTGGTCGGCAATAAGCCGGATTCCGATATGCTGCTGCTCGACGTGATCCCGCTGTCGCTGGGGCTGGAGACGATGGGGGGCTTGGTTGAAAAACTGATCCATCGTAATACCCCGATACCGGTGGCGCGGGCGCAGGAGTTTACCACCTACCAGGATGGTCAGGCGGCGATGGTGATCCACGTGTTGCAGGGGGAGCGCGAGCTGGTGGCCGACTGTCGCTCCCTGGCGCGTTTCGTCTTGCGCGGCATTCCGCCGATGGCGGCGGGTGCGGCCAAGGTGCGGGTGACCTTCCAGGTCGACGCCGACGGTCTGTTGAGTGTCTCTGCGCAGGAGCTGTCGACCGGCGCGGTCAGCAGTATCCAGGTCAAGCCCTCCTATGGGCTGGCGGATGACGAGATCGCACGGATGCTGAAAGAGTCTTTCAGTCATGCACAAGACGATATCGAGGCGCGCGCACTGCGGGAGCAGCAGGTGGAGGCCGAGCGCCTGGTTTTGGCGCTCGAGGCGGCGCTGGCCCAGGATGGCGAAGCGTTGCTCGATGCCGAAGAGCGCGAGACGTTGGTGAGCGCTATCGCCCGGCTGCGGGAGCTGAGTGCGGGCACCGATGCCGGGGCGATCGAGGCGGGGGTGCAGGAGCTGGCCCGGCTGAGCGATGACTTTGCGGCGCGGCGCATGGATCATGGGATCCAGCGGGCGTTGCAGGGGCATAGGGTCGATGAACTGGATCAGGAGAAGAGCTAATGCCGCAGTTGATCTTTCTGCCCAATGAGGAGATCTGTCCCGAGGGTAAGGTAATCGAGGTCGAGCCGGGTATCTCAATCTGCGATGCGGCCCTGCAGAACGGTATCGAGATCGAGCATGCCTGTGAAAAATCCTGTGCCTGTACGACCTGTCATGTAATCGTCCGGGAGGGGTTCGATTCGCTGGAGCCCTCCGATGAGTTGGAGGACGATATGCTGGACAAGGCCTGGGGGCTCGAGCCCGAATCGCGTCTCAGTTGTCAGGCGCTGGTGGCGGATGAGGATCTGGTGATCGAGATTCCGCGCTACACTATCAATCAGGTGTCAGAACAGCACTAGAGGGGCGAACATGGGGCTGAGATGGGTTGATGTGGCAGATATCGCCATCGAACTGGACGAGCGGTTCCCGGATGAGGATCCGATGACAATCAGTTTTCCTGATCTGTATCAGCGGGTGCTGGATCTGGAGCTGTTCGATGACGAACCGTCACATTGTGGCGAGAAAATACTTGAGGCGATCCAGATGGCCTGGATCGCTGAAAAGGCGTGATATCGAGCGTCCCGCGACGCTTGGTTTGCGATACCCGGCACTTTTGGCCGGGTTTGTTGTCTTTAGAGGCAACGCATTTATTGTCTGGCTGGTGGTGGGGCTTGATGCTGTTCAGGCATCGGGGGCTCACGTATAATGCTGCGCCTTATATTTTTCAACCTTCCAATTAATGGGATTAAGTGTAGCCATGGCTATTGAACGTACGCTCTCTATCATCAAACCGGACGCAGTTGCTAAAAACGTGATCGGTGAGATCCTGTCTCGCTTTGAAAAAGCGGGCCTGAAAGTGGTCGAAATGCAGATGAAATCGCTGAGCAAGGATGAGGCGGAAGGTTTTTACGCTGAGCACAAAGAGCGTCCTTTCTTCGCCGATCTGGTTGCTTTCATGACTTCCGGTCCGGTTGTCGTACAGGTACTGGAAGGCGAAAACGCCATCGCACAGAACCGCGAACTGATGGGTGCCACCAACCCGAAAGATGCGGCTGAAGGCACTATCCGTCGCGACTTCGCTGAATCCATCGATGCGAACGCCGTACACGGTTCCGACTCCGCTGCGTCTGCAGCGCGCGAGATCGCTTACTTCTTCGGTAACTGATCACCGAGAGAGTCGACTCCCAGGGTCGACTCTCACCATTTCCTGAAAGAGTGAATCCCATGTCTGAAACCCAATCCAAGGTGAATCTGCTTGGGCTGTCGCCGGCCAAGCTCGAAGCGTTCTTCGAGGAGTTGGGCGAGAAACGCTTTCGCGCCACCCAGGTGCTGAAGTGGATCCACCAGTTCGGTGCCAGCAGCTTCGATGAGATGACCAACATCAGCAAGGCGCTGCGTTCCAAGCTGGCGGAGGTGTGCGAGATTCGCGAGCCGGAGATCGTCGTCGAGAAGATCTCCAAAGATGGTACCCGCAAATGGGTCATCCGTATGGATGGGGGATCGGCCATCGAGATGGTGCTGATTCCGGATGGGGACCGCAAAACGCTGTGTGTTTCCTCCCAGGTCGGGTGCTCGCTGGATTGCAGTTTCTGCTCAACCGGTAAGCAGGGGTTCAACCGCAATTTGAGCACCGCGGAGATCATCGGTCAGTTGCGGGTGGCAATACGCTCCTTTGGTCCTTTCGACCCGTCGGGGGAGCGGCGCGTTACTAACGTCGTGTTCATGGGCATGGGCGAGCCGCTGATGAACTTCGACAACGTCGTCGATGCGACCGAGTTGATGATGGACGATAACGCCTACGGCCTTTCCAAACGCCGGGTGACGTTGAGTACGGCGGGTGTCGTGCCGGCTCTCGACAAACTGCGGGAGGTCAGCGACGTATCCCTGGCGATCTCGCTGCATGCGCCGAACAACGAGCTGCGCGATCAGTTGGTGCCGATCAATCAGCGTTATCCGATCGAAGAGCTGGTTGCCGCGTGTAATCGTTACCTGAGGGAGCTCAATGACAAGCGCGTGGTGACGGTGGAATATACGCTGATCGCCGGTGTAAACGATCAACCCGAGCATGCGCGGCAGCTGGTCAAGGTGCTGCGACGTCTGCCCTGCAAGTTGAATCTGATACCGTTCAATCCCTTCCCCAACTCCGGTTACGAACGTCCGGCGGAGGAGGTTATTGCGGCGTTTAAACAGATTATGCTGAATGCCAGCATTCTGACGACGGTGCGCAGGACTCGCGGCGACGATGTTGACGCCGCATGTGGACAGTTGGTCGGTCAGGTGATGGACCGTACCCGGCGTAGCCAAAAATATATTCCTGTGCTACAAGATGAGCCTGTTCAGGGGAAGAGGCCACTTTAAGGGGGGATGATGCTTAAGTGCCGCACTGTACTACTGTTGTGGGTGATGGTGCTGGTATCGGCGTGCTCCTCGACGGGTGGGGTTTCTGATACCCCTGGAGCGTCGCCCAAGGCGGCGATGGCCTCCTATACGCAGCTGGGGCTGCAGTATCTTCGGGCGGGCGATACCGCCAGTGCCAAGAGTGCGCTGCAACGCGCATTGAGTATCGATTCAGGCTATGCGCCCGCGTACAATGCGCTGGCGTTGGTGTTCCAGAAGGAAGAGGATAGCCAGCTGGCGGAGCAGTATTTCCGCAAGGCGGTCGATGCCGATCCTTCGTCCGCGATGATTCACAACAATTTCGGTGCCTTCCTTTATGCGCAGCAGCGCTATAAGGAAGCCTGCGGCGAGTTGTCTCGGGCGACTGAGGACCCTTTCTACTCTCAGCGCGCGCAAGCGTTTGAAAACTTGGGACGTTGTTACCGCCTGATCGGTCGCGACGATGTCGCGGAGCACGCATTTGGCCGCTCGCTGACCCTGTCCCAGAATCGTCCTGTAGCGCTGATTGAATTAGCGGATCTGTTGTTGAAACGGGGTGCGGATAGCGAAGCCGCCACGCTGTTTGATCGCTTTCGCGATCTCGTAGATAGCAAGCGCGTTGAGCATTATCCGTTGAGTCTTTGGGTTGGTGTCCGGGTAGCGCGATTCGAACGGAATCCAGGTCGCGCGGCAACCTATGCGTTGCTATTGAAAAATATGTACCCGGAGTCTGCAGAGTATCGGATGTACGAGGAGTCTGCGCAGTGAGCAGCGAAGAACAACTGGTAGGTGCCAGTCAGGAGTTTCCAGGGAAGGAGTTTTCCCGGGCGCGTGAAGCGCAGGGGCTGAGTTTTGATCAATTAAGTCGCGAGTTACGTTTGCCGATGCGCACGTTGCAGGCGATCGAGGCGGCCAGCTTCGATGGTTTGGGCGGGCCGGTGTTCGTACGCGGTTATATCCGCGCCTATGCCCGTCGTCTGAAGCTTGATCCGGTGCCGTTCGTAACCGCCTTCGACGCCTGTGCCGGGATCCAGGAGGTCACCGCCACGGTGCGGGCGGTGGGTAGTGTCGCAACGACCCCGGCGCGGCAAAGCCGGTTTTTGATGCGTTTTGGCACCGTGCTGTTCCTGCTGGTCATTATCGCCATCGTGATCTGGTGGTGGCGTGCGCAGTACTCGCTCGAAGGCGTGTTGATCGAGCAGAGCAGCGCCCCAGTGGCCGTGGATACGGCGGATGGAAATACGTTGATTCTGCCGCCCCTGAACGACCCTGAGCCCACGGCAGCGGGGGTTGAACAGGTGGCACCGGCGGCGTCGGCCGAGACGGCGGAGGAGGTTTCGCTGAATCTGGATACGCTGGAGTCGGCGCCCCAGAAGGCGCCGGTTGAGGATGAAGCGCCGGTGCTGGCGGCATCGGCGGTATCCGTCGAGAGCGCGGCCGCAGAGGAGGTCGCCGAGGTTGAGAAGTCTTTACGTATCGACCTGACTCAGGATAGCTGGCTTCGAATCACCGATGCCGGTGGGACGTCGCTGTTCAATGGCATCGCCAAAGGGGGCAGCGATCTGGCGTTCGAGGGGCGTGAGCCCCTGTCTGTCGTCATCGGGCGGGCGGATGCGGTGGCCCGTATCGAGTATGCCGGCGTACCGGTTGATCTTACCGGGGTCAGTAGCAAGAATGTCGCCCACCTGACACTGCCGAGAGTGTCATTGCAGTAATCAGCTCAGAGTTAATAGGAATAGAGAACCTTGGCGAAGATTAAAGCCATTCGGGGCATGAATGATATCCTGCCCGATCAGACACCTGTGTGGCAGTATCTGGAAGCGCAGGTTAAAGCTGTGCTGCGTGGATACGGTTACAGCGAAGTGCGGATGCCGATGGTAGAGCAGACCGATCTGTTCAAGCGCTCCATTGGTGAAGTCACCGATATCGTCGAAAAAGAGATGTACACCTTCGAGGACCGTAATGGCGACAGCCTAACCCTGCGTCCCGAGGGAACGGCGAGTTGCGTGCGCGCCTGCGAAGAGCATGGTCTGATTTTCAACCAGAGCCAGCGGCTTTGGTACATGGGGCCGATGTTTCGTCACGAACGTCCGCAGAAGGGACGTTATCGCCAATTCCATCAGATCGGTGTCGAAACCTTTGGTATGCAGGGGCCGGATATCGATGCCGAATTGATTATCATGACCGCTCGCCTGTGGCGTCAGCTGGGGCTGGAGCAGTCGGTAACGCTGCATCTCAATACGCTGGGCAGTGCCGAGGCGCGGGCGCGCTTTAAGGCCGATCTGGTGGCCTATTTGAGTACGCGGCGGGATCAGTTGGACGAAGACAGTCAGCGGCGACTGGAAACCAATCCGCTGCGGATTCTCGACAGTAAAGAGGCGCGGACCCAGGAGCTGCTCAACGATGCGCCGCACTTCCACGATTATCTGGATGACGAATCGCGGCAGCATTTCGAGCGTCTGTGTGCGTTGCTGGATCGCGCCGGGATCAAATATCAGATCAATGCCCGTCTGGTACGCGGCCTCGATTACTACTGTAAGACCGTCTTTGAATGGGTGACCGACCAGTTGGGCGCGCAAGGTACGGTGTGTGCGGGTGGTCGCTACGATGGCTTGGTCGAGCAGTTGGGTGGGCGCGCGACGCCGGCGGTAGGTTTTGCCATGGGTGTCGAACGTCTGATCTTGCTGTTGGAGACGCTGGATGCGGTGCCGGCCGATGTGCGCCAGCAGGTGGATGTCTATGCCATGGCCATGGGCGATGAGGCCTTCGCCCGGATGCTGGTGCTGGTTGAGCAACTTCGCGATGAAACCGGGTTGCGGGTACAGCTGCATTGTGGTGGCGGCAGCTTCAAGAGCCAGATGAAGAAGGCGGACAAGAGCGGCGCCGATTACGCACTGATTCTGGGGGATGACGAGTTGCAGCGCGGCGTCGTTGCACTGAAACCGCTGCGCAGTGGTGAAGAGCAGGTGCTGGTTGAGATGACATCTCTGGTGGATAAAATGTCCGGGTTGTCGGCGGCAGAATAATAGGATTGAGGGGCTAACGTGTCCGAATTGCGTACCGAAGAAGAACAGATAGAAGCGCTGAAAAACTGGTGGAAAAGCAATGGGCGGTCATTGCTGCTTGGCTTGGCGGTCGCGCTGGCCCTGGTTTTCGGGTGGAAAGGGTGGCAACAGCGCCAGACCTTGGCTGCTACCAACGCGTCGATCCTGTATCAGAACCTGGTCGATGCCGTGATTTCGGTGCGTTCCGCTCCGCAGTCTGACGATCAGCTGAATACCGCTAAACACTTCGCCGAGACGCTGAAGGATGAGTACGACGGCAGCGGTTATGCCGCGATGGGTGCGTTGTTGATGGCGCGGGTCGAGGTGGATCGGAAGGACTACGATGCTGCGCTGGCCGAGCTGGATTGGGTGCGCCAGTCCAAGGTCGAAACCGATCTGAAGAGCATCGCCTTGCTGCGTAGCGGTCGCGTACTGTTGGCAAAAGGCGAGGCCGATAAGGCGCTGCAGTTGATCGATACGGCCGATGGCGATGCCTATTCGGCCGCTTTCGCCGAGTTGCGAGGCGATATTTTAGTAGCTCAGGGCAAGAATGATCTGGCGCGTGATGCCTACGCCAGTGCGCTGGAGCAGGCCGACGAGCGTGCGCGGCCGATTCTGGAGATGAAGCGAGACGATCTGGCACAGGGAGGTCGCTCATGAAAAGTTTGAGATCGGTCGTTACGTTGGGGCTGCTCAGTGGCGTGTTGTCGGGGTGTGGCTTTTGGGGCGGCACCAGCGAAATCGAACCGACACCGCTGGTCTCCATCACGGCTGAAAAGCAGGTCGAGACGCTTTGGAGTACCGATGTCGGTAGCGGTTATGGCGATCTGTATCATCAGTTCGTACCGGCGGTAGATGGCAAGGCGATCTATGCTGCCAATCGTGATGGTGTCGTTGTCGCGCTGGACCGGGAAAGCGGTCGTCAGCTATGGAAACAGGATCTGGATCTGACGCTGTCGGGTGGTATCGGTGCCGGTTTCGGCACCCTGGTCGTTGCCAGTGAAGAGGGCAATGTGATCGCCCTGAATGCCGAGGATGGCAGTGAGTTGTGGCGTGGCCGGGTGCCCTCCGAGGTGGTGTCGCAGCCGCAGTTGAATACGGATCTGGTGGTGGTCCAGGTGATTAACGGCCAGATCGATGCGTTCGACCGAGTGACCGGGGAACACCGCTGGAGCTTTGATAGCCAGGTGCCGCAGTTGAGTCTGCGGGGTACCAGCGAGCCGTTACTGGGTCAGGATGTGACCCTGGCGGGATTCGCCAATGGGAAGCTGGTGGCTATCGATAACCGGGTCGGCAATGCGTTGTGGGAACAGCGAGTCGCCCTGGCGGAAGGGCGTTCAGAGCTGGAACGGATCGTCGATGTCGATGGCAAGCCGCTGTTTTTCAATGATCTGATCTACGTGCCGAGCTACCAGGGGCGTTTGGTGGCGATAAACCCGTTCGCCGCGCGGATCGTCTGGGCGCAGGATTTCTCCAGCTACCGTGGCTTGGCGGCAGGGTTTGGTAATGTGTACGGCGTATCGGATCAGGATCTGGTATCTGCCTTCGACGCCGGTAGCAGTGCGAGTGTGTGGCAGCAGGATGGATTGCGTTACCGGCGCTTGACCAGTCCCGCCGTGCTGGGTACCACGCTGGTTGTCGGCGACGCTGAAGGTTACCTGCATTTCCTGTCGCAGATCGATGGGCATTTCGTCGCACGCTATCATGTCGACTCCGCGGGCATCTACAGTACGCCGGTGGTTGCCGACGATACGCTCTATGTCCTGAGTAACGACGGGCGCTTGGTGGCGCTTAAACTGAACTGATTTTTTACACAAATAGCGGCGGCTCTCTGTGTTGCACGGATGGGCCGCCGTGCTGTTTTCAGGTGAACCCTATGCTTCCGGTGATCGCACTGGTCGGTCGACCCAATGTCGGCAAATCCACACTGTTCAACCGTCTGACGCGTTCCCGGGATGCCTTGGTGGCGGATCTGCCGGGACTGACGAGGGATCGTAAGTACGGCGAGGGACGCCTGGGGGAGCGTGACTATATCGTCATCGATACCGGCGGGATCTCCGGCGACGAGGCGGGAATCGATACTGTAATGGCGCAGCAGTCGTTGTTGGCGATCGATGAAGCCGACGTGGTGCTGTTTCTGGTAGACGGGCGCGCCGGCTTGAACCCGGCGGACGAGATGATTGCGAATCATCTGCGGCGCAACCGCAAGTCTTGCCACCTGGTGGTAAATAAAACGGACGGCATCGATCCGGATGTGGCGCGCGCGGATTTCTTTACCCTCGGTCTGGGTGAACCGCTGACGATCGCGGCGGCGCACGGCCGTGGAGTGTCGGCGTTGATAGAGCTGACGCTGGACGAGCTCGGCGTGGCTCACCCCGAAGAGGGGGAGGAGCGCGAGCGGGAATACGATGACAGTATCCGGATAGCGATTGTGGGGCGGCCGAACGTCGGCAAATCCACCCTGGTTAACCGTATGCTGGGTGAGGAGCGGGTCGTTGTTTTCGATCAGGCGGGCACCACGCGGGACAGTATATATATCCCCTACGAACGCGATGAGCAGGCGTATACGCTGATCGATACGGCCGGGGTGCGGCGGCGTAAGCATATCAAGGAGGCGGTGGAGAAGTTCTCCATCGTCAAAACGCTGCAGGCGATCAAGGATGCGAATGTGGTGGTCGCCGTAATCGACGCCCGGGAGGGGGTGACCGAGCAGGATCTGCATATGCTCGGCTTCGTCATCGATTCCGGTCGGGCGTTGGTCGTGGCGCTGAATAAGTGGGACGGCATGAAGGCCGAGCAAAAAGAGAACGTAAAGGCGCAGGTGGAGAGGCGTCTGGCATTCGCCGCTTTTGCGCGGTTCCATTTCATCTCGGCGTTACATGGCACCGGGGTGGGTGAGTTGTATCGTTCGATTGATGAGGCCTACCGGTCGGCGATGGCTAAGTGGTCCACCAACAAGCTGACGCGTCTGCTGGAAGATGTGGTGGCCGATCATCAGCCGCCGAGCGTCAATAACCATCGCATTAAACTGCGCTATGCCCATCAGGGGGGCTCCAACCCGCCGATTATCGTGGTGCATGGTAACCAGACGGAGGCGTTGCCGGCCTCGTATAAGCGGTATCTGGAAAACCGCTTTACCAAACTGCTGAAGGTGGTGGGTACACCGATCCGGTTCGAATTCAAGACCGGGGAAAACCCCTTCGCGGGGCGGCGCAATGTGCTGACGGCACGTCAGCTCGCTAAAAAGGAGCGCAACCGTCAGCACATCAAGGAGCTGAAACACAAGGAGAAGAGTCGAGCCCGTAAAGGGAAATAAGCGGCGTGCCGGAGGCTCTGTCCCATACCTGGAAAGAAATGCGATCGATGTGAAAAAGGTAGTTGACATCGATCGGCGAGGCGCTAGAATGTGCCTCCACTTCAGCGCTGACTCGCTTGTTGGAAAGGACGATAAGTCTTCGAAAATAAAGCAAAAATAAGGGTTGACACTGAAACTGAGGTCGCTAAAATATGCGCCTCGCTTGAGCAAACATCAGCTCAGCACGCTCTTTAACAAATCGATCAGGTAATTCGTGTGGGCGCTTGTCGAGATTGAGCACACAAAGCTTATCTCAAGACAAGCAACC
>QKGH01000471.1 GCA_003250495.1 Marinobacterium sp. | reverse complement strand
CTATCCCGGCCTTCAAATCACCCCAGCGAAGGAAACACACCATGTTTGAAGGTTCACTCGTCGCCCTGATCACCCCATTGCGCGACGGTCAGATCGACTACCCCGGCCTGCAGCGCTGCCTCGATCTGCACCTGTGCAGCGGCACCGAGGGGCTGGTCGTCGCCGGTACCACCGGCGAGGCGCCGACCCTCTCCGACGACGAATACAGCACACTGATCGGCGCGGTGTGCCGCTACGTCGATGGCCGTCTGCCGGTCATCGCCGGCGCCACCTCCTACGATCCGGTCGCGGCACTGGCGTTGATCCAGCGCGCCGAACAGGCCGGCGCCGACGCCGTGCTCTGCGCCGCCGGCTACTACAATCGCCCCAACCAGCAGGGACTCTACGAGCATTTCCACTACCTGCACGAACGCAGCCGCCTGCCGATGCTGATCTACAATATTCCGCCGCGCACCATCGTCGATATCCAGCCGCAGACGATGGCGGCGCTGGCCCGGCTGGAGCGGGTGGTCGGGGTCAAGGACGCCTGCCGCGATCTGGCCCGGCCGATGCAGGAGCGGGCCCTGATCGGTTCCGGGTTCTGTTACCTGTCCGGCGACGACTGCACCGCACCGGCCTATAACGCCATGGGCGGCAACGGCATCATCAGCGTGCTCGCCAATGCCCTGCCCGCCCACAGCCGCCGCCTGCAGGATGCCTGCCGCGCCAATGACTTCGCCCACGCCCGGGCGATCCAGCTCGAACTGACCCCGCTGATCCAGGCGCTGAACCTGGAGCCGAACCCCGCCGGTATCAAATACGTCTGCTCCCTGCTCGGACTCTGCACCGCGGAGTGCCGCCTGCCGCTGGTAGCCTTGCAGCAAACCACCCAGGCCGCGATCCGGGACGCGCTGGAGCCCCTGTCCAGTTAACCGGGCCCTCGCGCCGGGCTTTTGCCACCCCTCCCTTAGGGGTATGCTGTTGCCAGCAGCACTCCCCTAACCCACCGCTATCGATAACTCAGCGACAGGGATGGATATGACACTGAAGCGCGCACTGATCCTTACCACCCTGGTATCGGCCCAGCTGGCCCTGGCATCCACCGCCCAGGCCGTCACCCAGGGCAGCCTCAAGACCTGCAAAACCTTCCAGGAACGGATCGACTACTACGCCGCCCGGGAGAAGCAGGGTGGTAAACCGGTCCAGTTGGAGAGCTGGAAACGCGAACGCGAGAAGTTCGAGAACAAGTTCACGCTGTACAACTGCAAGGTGTTCGAAGGCAAACTCAAGTGAACCCGCCACGCCGATAGCGGCGCCGACGAGCACGGCGGTGGCAGGATCAGCAGGCCCAGATAACAGGGAGCGTTATGGGGTACAAAATTCTGTTCTATACCACCCTGCTGCTTGCCCAGCTCGGACTGAGCCCTGCCAGCCACGCGATCGGACAGGGCAGCTTCGAGAGCTGCCAGGAGATCAAGGATAAGATCGACCACTACTCCCGGCTAAAGCGGAAGGGCGGCACCACCAGCCAGCTCGACCATTGGCACCGGATGCGCAACAAATACAAGGAGAAGTACGCCCTGTACAACTGCAAAGTCTACCTGGGCAGGTTCAAGTAACCCATCCCGCTACCCCGCACCGGCGCGCAGAACAGCGCTCAATCCCACTCCAGAATCACCTTGCCCGACTCGCCCGAGCTCATCACCTCGAACCCCTGCTGGAACTGTTCGATCGGAAAGCGGTGGGTGATCAGCGGTGCCAGGTTCAGCCCCGATTGCACCACCGAGGCCATCTTGTACCAGGTCTCGAACATCTCGCGGCCATAGATCCCCTTGATCTTCAGCCCCTTGAAGATCACCTGGGTCCAGTCGATCGCCATCGGCGCTGACGGAATCCCCAGCAGCGCGATCTTGCCGCCGTGGTTCATCGCCGCCAGCATGCTGCGAAAAGCGCTCTCGGCACCGGACATCTCCAGCCCGACATCGAACCCTTCGCTCATCTGCAGCTCCGCCATCACCTGCTTTAGGCTCTGCTCGGCCACATTGACGGTATGGACGATCCCCATGTTGCGCGCCAGTGCCAGCCGGTAGGGGTTCACATCGGTCAGTACCACGTGCCGGGCGCCGACATGGCGGGCAATCGCCGCCGCCATGATGCCGATGGGGCCGGCCCCGGTCACCAGCACATCCTCGCCGACCAGGTCGAACGACAGCGCCGTGTGCAGCGCATTGCCGAACGGATCGAAGATCGCCGCCAGGTCGTCGGAGATGTTGTCCGGGATCTTGAACGCGTTGATCGCCGGGATCACCAGGTATTCGGCGAAGGCGCCGGGACGATTGACGCCGACCCCGACGGCGTTACGGCACAGGTGGCGCCGGCCGGCACGGCAGTTGCGACAGTGGCCGCAGGTGATATGCCCCTCGCCGGAGACCCGGTCGCCGAGCCGGAACCCCTCCACCTCGGAGCCGATATCGGCCACCACGCCGACATACTCGTGCCCCACCGTCATCCCCAGCGGGATGGTACGGCGGGCCCAGTCGTCCCAGTTGTAGATATGCACGTCGGTGCCGCAGATCGAGGTCTTGTGGATCCTGATCAGCAGATCGTTATGCCCCATCCGCGGCCGCTGCGTGCTGTGCAGCCAGATCCCCGCTTCATCGTGCAGTTTCGCCAGTGCGCGCATACTCCCCTCCTTTACCGCTTCCTCCGCCTCAGACGATCCCCAGTTCGCGCCCGATACGGCCGAACGCCGCGATCGCCCGTTCCAGTTGCGCCGGCGTATGCGCCGCCGACAGCTGGGTCCGGATCCGCGCCTGCCCCAGCGGCACCACCGGGTAGCAGAAGCCGATCACGTAGATCCCCTCCTCCAGCAGCCGCTCGGCCATCCGGTTGGCCAGCGCCGCATCGCCGATCATGACCGGGACGATCGGATGCCCGGC
>QKGH01000340.1 GCA_003250495.1 Marinobacterium sp. | reverse complement strand
CCACGCAGCTCGGGGCGCACGATATAGAGGCCGATGAAACCGAAACGCTGGTCATAGCGTACCGCCGAGATCACCGCCGCCGGCTCGCCGTCGAGTTTACCGATGAAAAAGCCCTGCGGGTCCGCCGCCTGGAAACAGACAGCGTCCTGCAGGCCTGGATTCCACCCCTCCTGCGCCGCCCAGTCGATGGCCAGCGCCAGCTCCTGAGCGCTCATCCGGGAAAGCGTGTAGTGGCTCCCTGTCATTCCATACTTCCCTTATCGGCGATCGCTGGCACGGCGCTGAAGCCGGGTTGGGATTGCCAGCGTTAGCGTTACCGGCTCACTTGCGGCCGGCACACCTGGTCGCCATAGTAGTTGTCGCTGTAGTTGCATTCGCTGCCGGCGGGTGCCGGCGCAGCATCGGTGGCATTGGCCGCCGGCCGGGCGTTCGTGGCGGACACAACAGATACGTAACGGTAGATGTGGCTCATGGTCGCTCTCCTTTAATCTATCAACAACTGCAGATTAATTGCCTTTATCAATTATTAGAAATAATTGATTTCTGTAGCCTTGATAGATCTTTCCAATCGGCAACCCCACCGCAGCGGTTACCGCCTCCCGACGCTCGCCCCCAGCCATTCACCACAGCAGCCCCAACACCCGGCGTCCCATCATCTCGCCATCGAACACCGTCGTCGCCGCTTGTGCGCCGGCCATCCCCTGGCAGACATGCAATGGCAGCAGGTGCTCCTCGCGCGGATGGCAGAGCATGCCGCCGGGCGCCTGATCCCAATCGATCAACCGCTGCGAACGCTCCGCCTCGTCGTAGCCGGCGTTGGTCGCCGTGTCGATCAGCCAGTCCTGGAACCGCCCGATCTCGCGGGTCAGTGACGGGTCGTAGTAACCGCGCAACCCCAGGTTATGGAACGACAGCCCCGACCCCACCACCAGCAGGTTGCGCTGCCGCAGCGGCTGCAGCGCGCGCCCCAGCGCCAGATGTTCGGCCGGGTCCAGGCTGTCCAGCATCGACAACTGGATGCAGGGGATATCCGCCGCCGGGTACATCAGCTTCAGCGGTATGAACAGACCATGGTCGAAACCGCGCTGGTCATCGCCCTGGGCATCGAAATCGGCCGCGCGCAGGCAGGCCAGCACCTCCTCGGCCAGTTCGGGAGCCCCCGGCGCCGGATAGGTAATGCTGTAGGACTCCTCGGGAAAGCCGTAGTAATCGTAGATAAGCTCGGGGGCTACCCCCGTGGTCACCCGGGGCCGATGAGTCTCCCAGTGCGCACTGATCACCAGTATCGCGTCGGGCCGGGGGATACGCTCGGGGATGGTAGTGAGGAACTGTACCAGTTCCCGGTGCCCCGGTTCGCCGAGTAGCGGCAGCGGGCCGCCGCCATGTGGGATATATAGGATGCTTGCCTGGTTCTGACCGCTCATGACTGTCGCCCCTCGCTCTCTCGCTCCAACCGGGAAGAAAAAAGCGTTTCGGGCGCTGCCGAACCGCTTCCACCTCCTGAAGCATAACCAAAGCGGGGCCGGTTGGTCAGACTATCGCCACACACTCCACACCACCGTCCTCCATGCAGCCCTGGGAACGACGGGTTAAACGCCCACCTCGCCGATCACCACCGTCACGCCACCGGTGGCAAAATTGTCGAGATCGGCGACCGCGGCCCGTCCGGACGGCGAGCCAAGCGATCGCTCCATCTGCTGAGGGCTGGCAAAGTAGAGTTCCGCCATCCGGTAGTAGGTCGGCCGCTCAGCGCCAGGCGCCGCAATAAAACGGGTCAGCTCCAGCTTGTCCAGCCCGTCGATGGCACGGGCCAGCGGCAGGTGGGTCTCGCGATAGTAGGACTCGAATGCTTCGGGGCTGCTTGGATGACCGTACAGCACGGTGACTTTCATCATGACGGGAACCTTGTTGTTATTGTGCTTCAAAGAGATGGGCGTCGGGGTCCACCAGCGACCCCAGCGCGACCAAGAGCACGAGGAGGACCCCGACTCTCCGATGGTGAACCGGGCAGCGAGGCACACTTACAATACTTTAGTACTGATTTTTATCAGCCATATAAGCCTTAAGCATTAGCAACCTCCTGACGCCAGGCCGTGCAAGCATCCCCCTCTCTACCCATAAGCCAATTACCCCAGTCATCCATCGCTGCCCACCCCGACGCTGTTTTCGCTCCCTCGTTGATCTGCTGCAGTCGATAGCCGCCTATCGTCTGTTCAAACCGGCCCGTCTATGTTGTCATGCGCTCAGTAACAGCAGGAGCCCGATACTGTGCCCACCCTCCCCCGCGTGCTGATGGCGCGACAGCCCATCTTCGATCGTCACCTGCGTGTGGTGGCCTATGAGCTGCTCTACCGGAGCGACGACGAACCCCAGCTCGCCCATGTGCTGAATGGCCAGCACGCGACCTGTAACGTTCTGCTCAACGCCTACAGCGGCATCATCGATCCGCAGGGGATACGCCTGTTGCCGGCGTTTCTTAACCTACCGCAACAGATGCTGGAGAGCGACTCGCTGCCATCGATCTCGCCGGCCCAGGTGGTGTTCGAGATCCGCAGCGAGATGGCCAACGACGATATCCTGCTCGAGTCGATCAGACGCTACAAACAGGCGGGCTACCGTATCGCCCTCGATGATTTCAGCTATGCCAGCACCGCTGATGAGCTGCTGAAGCTGGTGGATATCGTCAAGCTGGATATCCGCGGGTTGGGCTTGGCCGAGGTGTACGAACAGGTGCGGATGCTGAAGCCGTTTAAGGTCAACCTGCTGGCGGAGAAGATCGAAACCCACGAACAGCTGGATAGCTGCATCGAGCTGGGGTTCCAGCTGTTTCAGGGCTACTTCCTGAAGAAGCCGGAACTGGTGGCGGGACGGCGCATCGATTCGAACGAGATGGTGCTGCTACAGTTGCTGTCGGAGCTGATCAAACCGGAACCGGCTGAAGACCGCCTAGTGGAGCTGATCGAGCAGGACCCGAGCCTGACCTTCCGCCTGCTCTCGATCGTCAACTCCGCCGCCATGGCGCGCCAACGCAAGGTGGACAGCGTCAAGGAGGCATTGATCTTCCTGGGCCTGACCGAGGTGCGCAAATGGCTCAGTCTCATCGCCCTGTCGGGCCAGCAGGCCAAGCCCCGTGAACTGACCCGCCAGATCCTCGTGGTGGCCCATATGTGCGAACTGCTGGCCACCGAGAAGCAAAGCAGCGAGCTGCACCCAGGCCCGGCATTCCTGTGCGGCATGCTGGACGGTATGGACGCGTTGCTGGACCTGCCCAGGGAGATGCTGATGGAGCGCATTTCGGTCAGCGATACGATCAAGGAGGCGGTAGCCACAGGGGTCCCTACGGCGAGCTGCTGTCCCAAGTTTCAGCCTACTGCGACGGCTTCTGGAACCGGGTCCGGCTGTCAGACCATGCGCAGTTCAACCGTGCCCATCTCGAAGCGATGGAGTGGGCCAACCGTACCCTGGCGATGATGGGCTGAGCGGAGCGAGAAGCACAGCCGGCAGGAACAGCGCGTAAGCGGTCTGAAAGCCAACACCTCGCCGCGCAGAAATCCACCTAGTCGCGGTCACGACAGTTAGGCATAAAATGCCGGTCTCTCCCGATACTCTTTGCTAAGCGATACAGCCATGGAACTACGCCAGCTCAAATATTTTCTGAAAGTCGTCGAGTGCGGCAGCCTGGGCAAGGCAGCGCTGGAGCTGGGGATCGGTACCTCGGCGCTGAGCCAGCAGTTGAGCAAGCTGGAAAGCGAGCTCTCCACCCGGTTGCTGAACCGCACCTCCACTGGCGCCCTGCCCACCAGTGCCGGCGTCGCCTTCCTGCACCATGCCCAGTTGGCGGTACGCCAGACCGAACAGGCGGCCATCGCCGCCCAAAAGGGGCGCACCAGCGGCTATGTCAGTGTCGGTCTGCCGCCGACCACGGCTTCGGTACTGGCGCTGCCGCTGATCCGCACCATGCGCGAACGCTATCCCGACATCCAGCTGCATATCGTGGAGATGCTCTCCGGCCATCTGGCCAACATGCTGAATGCGCGCCAGCTCGATCTGGCCCTGGTGTTCCATGCCGACACCGCGCGGCGCTGGAGTATCAAGCCGCTGCTGGACGAAGAGCTGTTCCTGATCTCGGCCAGCGACCTCTATCTGCCGTCGGCGGGCAACAGCGTCGAGCTGAAGGAGCTGGCCCATGTCGACCTGATCATGCCCAGCGGCCTGCATGGCCTGCGAACCAACCTGATGGCATCGTTCGAGCGCCTCGGCATCCACCCCAATGTGGTGATGGAGATCGACGGTCTCGCGGTGCTGATGGATGCGGTGCGTCAGGGCTACGGTGCCACCATCCAGCCCGGCGCCGCGGCGGCCCGTGTCGGCGAGAGCGGACTGCGCATGCGCCAGATTGCCGACAAGCATGTCGGGCGGCGCAACCTGCTGGTCAGTCTCGACGACGACGAGCTATCGCCCAGCGCGCTGGCGGCGCGGGTGGTGATCGCCGATGTCGCCAAACAGCTGGTACAGAGCGGTGCCTGGCCCGGTGCCACGCTGATCGTCTGACACCAAGTCTTTAGTTTTACTAAACACCCCTGACGCAAAGCGGTCTGTCGCCCCTTCCCCTCAGCCAATAGAGTCGTTGGCGTGGAAAAGCGCCCCCAACAGCTTTTTCACGCGACAGGAGACTCTATGATTGATGTATTGGTAATCGGCGGAGGCAATGCAGCCCTGTGCGCAGCCCTGATGGCTCGCGAGGCCGGCGCCAGCGTGATGCTGCTGGAAGCCTCCCCGAAGGCGTGGCGCGGCGGCAACTCGCAGCACACCCGCAACCTGCGCTGCATGCATGACGCCCCCCAGGATGTGCTGGTCGATGCCTATCCCGAAGAGGAGTACTGGCAGGACCTGCTGAAGGTGACCGGCGGCATTACCAACGAACAGCTCGCCCGCCTGGTGATCCGCGCCTCCTCCAACTGCCGCGACTGGATGCGCAAGCATGGCGTACATTTCCAGCCGCCGCTGTCCGGCGCCCTGCATGTCGCACGTACCAACGCCTTCTTCATGGGCGGCGGCAAAGCCCTGGTCAACGCCTATTACCGCAGCGCCGAAAAGCTCGGCGTGCAGATCCGCTACAACACGCCGGTGCAGGATATCGAGCTGGAGGATGGCCGTTTCGTAGCCGCGCGGGTAGCGGAGCACACCGTCAACGGCACCCGCTGTCCCGCCGAGCGCATCGAAGCCAAAGCCTGTGTCCTGGCGGCCGGCGGTTTCGAATCCAACCGCGAATGGCTGCGTGAGGCCTGGGGCCAGAATGAGCGCGGCGAGTGGCCCTCCGACAACTTCCTGATCCGTGGTACCCGCTTCAACAACGGCGTACTGCTGCAGCGCATGATCGAACTGGGCGCCGACCAGATCGGCGATCCGACCCAGGCCCACATGGTCGCCATCGACGCCCGTGCTCCGCTCTATGACGGCGGCATCTGCACCCGTATCGACTGCGTCTCACTGGGCATAGTGGTGAACAAGGAGGGGCAGCGCTTTTACGACGAGGGCGAGGATTTCTGGCCCAAACGCTACGCGATCTGGGGTCGCCTAGTCGCCCAGCAGCCCGATCAGATCGGCTACTCGATCATCGACAGCAAGTCCGTGGGCCGTTTCATGCCGCCGGTCTTCCCCGGCCAGCAGGCCAACACACTGGAGGGGCTGGCCGATCTGCTCCAGCTGCCGCGCGCCACCTTCGTCGACACCGTCAACCGTTACAACCAGGCCTGCCGTCCCGGCCAGTTCAACCACACGGTGCTGGATGACTGTGCCACCGAAGGGATCACCCCGGCCAAGACCCACTGGGCTCGGCCGCTGGATACGCCGCCCTACTACGGCTACGCGCTGCGCCCCGGAGTGACCTTCACCTACCTGGGGCTGAAAACCGATGAAACCGCCGCCGTGCGCTTTGACGGCCAGGCCAGCCCGAACCTCTATGTGGCCGGCGAAATGATGGCCGGCAACGTGCTCGGCAAGGGCTATACCGCCGGTGTCGGCATGTCGATCGGCACCGCGTTCGGCCGCATCGCGGGACACAACGCCGCGCTGGCCAGCCTCGGTCAACCCATCGTCAAGAGCGCCTGAGCCCGCCGATAACAAAAAGGATATGGCAGTATCTAATATGAATTCAGCAAGCCAATTGATCCCCCTCCTCAACATCGATGAAGCGGAGGTGAACCGGCAACTGCAGATCTGCAACGCCTGCCGCTACTGTGAAGGGTTTTGTGCCGTATTTCCGGCGATGACCCGCCGCCTGGAGTTCAACAAGGCGGACATCCACTATCTGGCCAACCTGTGCCACAACTGCGGCGCCTGCCTGCACTCCTGCCAGTACGCGCCACCGCACGAGTTCGGCGTCAACATTCCCCAGGCGATGGCCCGGGTGCGCCTGGATACCTACGGCGACTTTGCCTGGCCGGCCCGCTTCGGCGGCCTCTACAAGCGCAATGGCACCGCCCTGGCGCTGTTCTCGTCACTGGCCGTGGCCCTGTTCCTGGTACTGACGCTGGTCGTCAACGGTACCCTGTTCTCCAGCGCCGTCGACGGCAACTTCTACACCATCTTCCCGCACAACACGCTGGTCGCCATGTTCGGTGCCGTGTTCGGCTTTTCGGCGCTGGCGCTGGTGATCGGGGTGGTCAAATTCTGGCGCACCATCACCCCGGGAGGTGAGCCGATCGAGGCCACCGATGCGCTGGTCAAGACCGGCGGCGCCGTACTGACCCTGAAGTATCTGGATGGTGGACACGGCGAGGGGTGTACCAATGAAAACGACGCCTACTCCATGGCCCGGCGCTATTTTCACCACTTCACCTTCTATGGCTTTCTGCTCTGCTTCGCGGCCACCAGTGTCGCCACGCTATACCACTACCTCCTTAACTATGCCGCACCCTACCCGATCATGAGCGTGCCGGTGCTGCTGGGGATTGCCGGTGGTATCGGCCTGATCATTGGACCGGTGGGGCTGCTGTACCTGAACATCAAGCGCCATCCCGACCACGGCGACGCCGCCCAGCGGCCGATGGATCGCGCCTTCATCGTGCTGCTGCTGCTGATCAGCCTCACCGGCCTGCTGTTGCTGGGGATGCGCGCAACAGCTGCGATGCCGCTGCTGCTGGCCCTGCATCTGGGCACGGTGATGGCGTTCTTCCTGACCATGCCCTACGGCAAGTTCGCGCATGGTTTCTACCGCTCCGCGGCGCTGTTCAAGTCGTTCGTGGAAGCCAAGAGGGAGGGCCACTGATACCCGTGAGAACTGATCCGTACCGTTACTTAACCGTGTGAATAACAACCCCGACTAAGCACACGCTAACTGCAAGGATAAAAGCATGATAAATAGAAAAACCTTCGCAACAGCCGCCAGCGCGCTGTTGATCGGATTCGGAACCGTCAATGCACACGCCAGCGACGCCGCAATCGCCGGCAAGGTCGACTGTATCGCCCCGGCCGGCCCCGGCGGCGGCTGGGACTTCACCTGCCGCAGCCTGGGCCGCCTACTGGATAGTTACACCCAGGGCGGAGTCGTGGTGCAGACCATCAACATGCCCGGCGCCGGTGGCGGGGTCGGCTTTGCCCATGTCATCACCAAGCGTGCCAAGGATCCGAAAGTGATCGCCGCCGCCAGCACCGCCACCACCGCGCGCCTGGCGCAGAACCAGTTCCCCGGGATGAACGCCGACATGGTGCGCTGGGTCGGCGCCATTGGCACCGATCCCGGCATCATCGCCGTCAACAAGGACTCCTCGATCGATTCCCTGCCGGCCTTGATCGAGCGTCTGAAACAGGATCCGGCCTCGGTCACCTTCGCCGGCGCCAGCGCCATCGGCGGCTGGGACCACCTGAAGATCCTGATGACCGCCCATGCTGCCGGTGTCAAGGATATAGCCAAGATCAAGTATCTGTCCTACAACAACGGCGGCTCCGCTGTGACCCAGGTGGTCGGCGGCCATATCGACGCACTGGTCGGCGTGGCGTCCTCCTCTAAAGGGTTTATCGAATCGGGCGACCTGAAACCCTTGGCCGTACTGGGTCGCGACCACCTCAGCGCGCCGCTCGACACCATACCGACCTCCCATGAGCTGGGCATCGACGTGGACGCCAGCAACTGGCGCGGCTTCTACATGCCGAAGAATGTCTCCGACGCCGAGTATCAGTGGTGGGTCGATACCCTGCGCAGCGCCAGCCAGACCGAGTCCTGGAAACTGGCGATGCAGCAGAACGGGCTGGAACCCTTCAACCTGTTCGGCGACGACTTTGACCAGTTCGTCATCAAGCAGGTGCGCTCGCTGAACGACATCTCCAAAGAGATTGGAATCATCAAATGATGAAGTTGGACCGTATTCTGGGTCTCGTCCTGCTGACGCTGGCCATCGCCTATGGCTGGGGCGCCTTTCATTTTCCGGCCGCGTTCGCCGGCCCGGAAAGCGTAGGCCCGGCTACCTTCCCGAAAATCCTCGCATTCATCCTGGGCGCCTGCAGCCTGGGTCTGGTGCTCAAACCCGAGCCCGGCGCGGAGGCCCTGAGCCTGCGCGTACTGTGCGAAATCGGCTTCGTTCTGGCGGTGCTGCTGGGCTACGTGTTCCTGATTGAACCGCTGGGATTCATCCTCGCCACCACGCTGATGGTGGCGCTGTTGTGCTGGCGGATGGGCGTGCGACCGCTAGCGGCGCTGCTGACCGGCCTGATCGGTAGTAGCGGCGTCTTCCTGTTGTTCCACTTCGGGCTGGCTCTGCCGCTGCCGATCGGCCCCTGGGAGATGTGATGGAAACCTTGAACTACCTGCTCGATGGCTTTGGCACTGCCCTGGCCATGGACAACCTGCTCTACGCGCTGGCCGGCTGCTTCATCGGCACCCTGATCGGCGCCCTGCCGGGCCTCGGCCCGGCCAACGGCGTGGCCATCATGATCCCGCTGGCCTTTACTCTCGGCCTGCGCCCGGAAACGGCGCTGATCATGCTGACCTCGGTCTATGCCGGAGCCATGTACGGCGGCCGCATCTCGTCGATCCTGCTCAATATCCCCGGTGACGAGCCGGCGATGATGACCTGCCTCGACGGCTATCCGATGGCGAAACAGGGCAAGGCCGCGGAAGCGCTGGCGCTGTCCGCCATCGCCTCGTTCATCGGCAGCCTGATCGCCACCATCGGCCTGATCGCACTGGCCCCGATTCTGGCACGCTTCGCGCTGAGCTTCGGCCCGGCGGAATATTTCGCCCTGTTCGTGCTGGCGTTCTCCACCCTCGGCGGGGTGACCGGGAAGAACCCGATCAAGGCGGCACTGGCCGCCGCCATCGGCCTGTCGATCGCCACCGTGGGGATCGACCTGTCCACCGGTACCCAGCGCTATACCTTCGACATCCTCGAACTCTACGAGGGGGTGGACTTCATCGTCGCCATCGTCGGCCTGTTCGCGATCTCGGAACTGCTGCTGTTCATCGAGGATCACCACGGCTCGGCGCCGCGCCGGGAGATCAAGGTCAACCATTTGCACCTGCCGTTGAAGAGCATCATCCAGATCATCCCGACCTCGATCCGCGGCGGTATCGTCGGCTTCATCGCCGGGGTGCTGCCCGGTGCCGGCGCATCGCTGGGCAGTTTCGTCAGCTACTCGCTGGAGAAACGGCTCGTCGGTGCTAACGGACGGTTCGGCCAGGGCGACCCTCGCGGCATCGCGGCGCCGGAAGCCGGGAACAACGGCGCCGCCTCCGGCGCCCTGGTACCGATGCTGACCCTGGGGATTCCCGGCAGCGCCACCACCGCCGTTCTGCTGGCGATGCTGGTGTCGTTCAACATCACCCCGGGGCCGCTGATGTTCACGCAGAACGCCGACATCGTGTGGGGGGTTATCGCCGCCCTGCTGGTGGGTAACGTGTTGCTGTTGTTGCTGAACATTCCGCTGGTGGGGATGTTCGTCAAACTGCTGTCAATTCCGCCGCGCTACCTGATGCCGCTGGTCACGATGGTGGCTTTCGTCGGCATCTACTCGATCAGCCACTCAGCGTTCGACCTCTGCTTCATGGTTGCCTTCGGCGTGCTCGGCTACATCCTGCGCAAGGCCGATATCCCGCTGGTACCGATCATCCTCGGCATGCTGCTGGGACCGGAGATGGAGAAAAACCTGCGCCACGTCATGCAGATCAACGATGGCGACTGGCTGGCACTGTGGAACAGCCCGCTGTCGATCACGTTGTGGATCATCGCCCTGCTGGGACTGCTGCTGCCGATCATCCTCGGTCCGCTGCTGCGCGCACGTATGCGCCGAACCGCCGACTGAGTTCCGCGGTGCATTACATCCCGGCGTAAACGCAGCGAACTGACAGCTTTCGCATCAACGTGCTTTTTGGGGTGGCCCTATGGCTGCCCCTTTTTTTGCGCCACAGACCGTGCAAGCTGACAGGCTTAGACAGAAACGCCCACGACGGCGATCCTGCCTCAGTGAACGGAAAGCGGAATAGCGGTGCGGGGGGAGAGCCGGCGCTTATTCGCCCTGGGCTTCGGTACTGATCGTCAGCGTCACCTCGTCGCTGACATAGGGTGCGTAGATCCCCATATTGAACTCGGTGCGCTTGATCACCGTAGACGCGTCGAAGCCGATCGCCGGCTTCTTTGTCATCGGGTGCTCGCCCATGCCGTTCAGCTGCGCCTGCATCACCACCGGCTTGGTCACGCCCTTGATGGTCAGATCGCCCGCCACCTCGAACTTGTTATCGCCCAGCGCCGTCACCTTAGTGCTGGTGAAGGTCGCGGTCGGATATTTCGCCACCTCGAAGTAGTCGACACCGTTCAGGAACTCCTCGGTCAGTGCCGGTACCCTGGTGTCCACGCTCTTGACCGGGATGGTAACGGAGATGGCGGCCTGTTCCGGTGCGCTTTCATCGAAACTGACGCTACCGCTCGCCTCGGCGAATGTAGCGGTGGGGTGGGAGAAACCGAAATGGCTCCAGCTTGCCACCACGCTGGTGTGGGTCGGATCGAT
>QKGH01000096.1 GCA_003250495.1 Marinobacterium sp. | reverse complement strand
TACAAGAATATTCTGGTTGTGACCGCGGCCCTGGTGCTGTTTGCTACTCAGGCGTTTGCTTCCGGTGGTTGGGTCTACTTTGGGCAGGAAGGTGAATACACCCCGGATGCCTGGGGGCTCATTCATGGTAACGAGGCCTGTGGTGATGGTCAAGCCCAGTCGCCGATCGATATCGTCACCGCGGACACGGTGCCTGGCAAGGTTGGCCTCAGCTATGACCTCACCGGCGACATCGCCGAGTACGTGAACAACGGCCACACGGTGCAGGTGAACCCGCACGGTCGCTCGATTACCGTGACCGACGCCGCAGGCGTTGCCACCACCTACAACCTGCTGCAGTTCCATTTTCACACCCTGAGCGAGCACACCGTTGACGGTGAGCACCGGGCGATGGAGATGCACCTGGTACACAGCGACGGCGCCAAACTGGCGGTGCTCGGCGTGTTCATCGAGGAAGGTGAGGCGAACAGGGTGCTGGGCGACATCTTTGAACACCTGCCGCACGCCGCCGGGCACGGCGAAGAGTCGGCGGCGATGATGGCCGAACTCGCTGACAACTACGAGAAGCTGCTGCCGAAGGAGCGCGCCTTCTGGTCGTACAGCGGCTCGCTGACCACTCCGCCGTGCAGCGAGATCGTCACCTGGCTGGTGTTCAAGGAGCCGATCACCATGTCGGTCGAGCAGATCGAGGCCTACCGTGACCTGTATGAAGAGGAGGGCGTCCGCTACGACACCAACCGTCCGGTCCAGCCGCTCAACCTGCGCCCGGTGACCTCGAACGACTGATTATAGAGCCATAGGATGCTGTGTGATCCATGATGTGATGACGCCCCGGCAACGGGGCGTTTTTTTTGCGTAAAATTCAGGTGGTCCGTTGCGAGGCAACCAGCGTGCCGCAGCCCCCTTCGAGCTGCTGCCGCCAGCGGTTGGCGCGGCGAACGTTGATTCCGGCCGCGCTCAGTTGCCGGTGCAGGGCGTCGATGGTGGCGGGAGACGGGCTCTGCCAGGGGGTGCCCGGTACCGGGTTGAGGGTCAGCAGGTGCAGGGTCAGTTCCGGCCAGGGTTGCAACCGCCGGGTCAGTGTGTCGATTTCGACAGCGCCGTCGTTGACCCCGGCCAGCAACAGGTAGTTGATACCGAGCTTGCGGCGGCTGCGGCGCGACAGCGTCGTGAGGCTGCTGTCGAAGGTGCTCCAGATCTCCTCAAGGTCGGCGGCGTGCGGCAGCAGTCGCCGGTGGGTGGCGGCGATGCCGGCGTGCAGGGAGAGCATCACGCCGTTGTGCGGCAGCGCCAGCAGCTCGGGCAGGCTCTGCGGCGGCGAACCGGTGCTGGTCAGCGAGACCGGCAGGCCCTGCGTGGCGCAGCTGTGAACGAAGTCGGCGACGTTGGCGAGGTTGTGCAGCGGCTCGCCGATGCCGGAGAGGGTCAGGCGGGCGATGGCGTGGCCGTGCTGCCGCGCCTGTTCCACCTGCTGCCACAGCTCGTCGACGTGCAGATTGCGGCGCAGGCCGCTGGCCCCCGATGCGCAGAACGGGCAGCGCAGCGCGCAGCCGGCCTGGGTCGACAGGCAGAGCGTGCCGGAGGGGTACCAGACCGCCTCGACCGCGAGGCCATCGGCCAGCGGCACGGCGAATTTGTGGTTTGCGGCTGTTTGCATCGGTCGAATAGGGCCTATAGGTCTTATTTGACCTATAAAAGGGAGTTTAAAACGCGCAGACCCGCCGGCTACCCGGCGGGTCTTGTTCTTACCACGGAAGCGTCCTGCGGGGAAAGTCCCGCGTGCGCTCAGTGCTTGAGCCGCTTCGACTGCCAGAGCGCGGTTTCGACCTCGGCGCTGAAGCGGCTGACGAACTCGCCGATCTGGGCGTCGGTCAGGTCGATGTGGCCGCCATCGAGGTCGAGGTGGCGGGTCTTCTTCTCGGCAACCAGGCGGTAAAGGCGCTCGGCCTCGTCGGCATCCTTGTGGCACTGGTGGATCAGCATGGTGACGGGATCGTCGGTATAACGGGCATCCATGATCTCCTCCTGTTTGAGTGGGACGTAACGGTTGTTTTCAAGTATAGCCGCATCGTCGTTGCCGGCAACTGCGGCTTAACCTGTTGTGCCGTCACGGTTATCGTCCCCGGTGCGCGGCGAGGCTTGTCAACTGCCGTCCGGCGACGTAGAATCGTCCGGCATCGTCCCCTCCGTCAAAAAGGCTTCTCGGCATGGCTATTCTGGCAGTCGACAATCTGCGCAAGCATTACGGACCGCTCGCCGCCGTCGACGGCATCAGCTTTGCGGTGCGTCGCGGCGAGTGCTTCGGGCTGCTCGGGCCCAACGGCGCCGGCAAGACCACCACCATCCGCATGCTCTACGGCTACACGCCGCGCGACGGCGGAGTGCTGCAGCTGTTCGATCTCGACATCGACAGCTCCATCCGCGAGATCAAGCGGCGCATCGGCATCTGTCAGCAGGAGGATTCGCTCGATCCCGACCTGTCGGTGCGCGACAACCTGGTCGGCTTCGCCCGCTACTTCGACATCAGCAAGCACGACGCCGAAGCCCGCGCCGACGAGCTGCTGCAGTTCTTCGCCCTGCAAAGCCGCGCCGCCGACAACATCCGCATCCTCTCCGGCGGCCTCAAGCGGCGGCTGATGCTGGCCCGGGCGCTGGTCAACCGCCCCGACCTGCTGATCCTCGACGAGCCGACCACCGGCCTCGACCCGCAGAGCCGGCAGCTGCTCTGGGAGAAGCTCGCCGAGCTCAAGAACCAGGGGCTGACGATCCTGTTGACCACCCACTACATGGAGGAGGCCGAGCGGCTCTGCGACCGGCTGGTGATCGTCGATCACGGTCATATCCTGGTCGAGGGGAAGCCGAAGGCGCTGGTGCAGCAGCAGGTGGGGCATTCGGTGCTGGAGATCGCCGAGCCCGACGACGCGGTAC
>QKGH01000401.1 GCA_003250495.1 Marinobacterium sp. | reverse complement strand
AGAGGGGGTCAGCGGTTGGGCCGATACCACCATGCTGGCCAGCGATGCGGCGCATCCGAGCTGCGCCTACCAGTGGCTGAGCTGGTCGATCACGCCGAAGCTGCAGGGTGACCTGGCGTCCTGGTTCGGTTCGGTGCCGGCGGTGCCGACCGCCTGCGACGGCAACGAACTGCTCGGGGCCGAGGGCTGTGCCGCCAACGGTGCCGACAAGTTCGAGCAGGTCGCGTTCTGGAAGACGCCGACGGCCAAGTGCGAGAGCCAGGGCAGCTGTGTCTCCTACAGCCGCTGGACCAAGGACTATATCGCCATTATGGGCGGTCGCTGACCGGCCTGGGCGGCGTGCCCTGGGCGTCCAGCGCGCGCCGTCCCTTCATAACAACAGTATCTGAGAGGCGCAGGGCCGCAGTCGGCACCTGCGTGGAGCACAGACCACGATGACTATCGCCGTCGAATTTTCCCAGGTCAGCCGCCAGTTTGGCACGGTCAAGGCCGTGGACCGGGTATCGCTGCAGATCGCCGAGGGCGAGTTCTTCTCCATGCTGGGGCCGTCCGGATCGGGCAAAACCACCTGCCTGCGCCTGGTCGCGGGATTCGAGCAGCCGAGCAGCGGCCACATCATTATCCATGGCCGGGATGCCACCGGGCAGCCGCCTTACCAGCGGGATGTGAACACCGTGTTCCAGGATTACGCGCTGTTTCCGCACATGAACGTACTCGAGAACATCGCCTACGGCCTGATGGTCCGCGGGGTGGATAAACAGGAGCGTCTGCGCCGTGCTGGCGAAGCGCTGGAGATGGTGGCGCTAGGCGAGTTTGGGCAACGTAAGCCGGCGCAGCTGTCTGGCGGTCAGCGTCAGCGTATCGCCCTGGCCCGCGCACTGGTCAATCGGCCCAAAGTGTTACTGCTGGACGAGCCGTTGGGCGCGCTGGACCTGAAGCTGCGTGAGCAGATGCAGGGGGAGTTGAAGCGGTTGCAGCGCCAGCTCGGCATCACCTTTATCTTCGTCACTCACGATCAGACCGAGGCGCTGTCGATGTCCGACCGGGTGGCGATCTTCAACCGCGGCCGCATCGAACAGCTGGATACCCCGCGCAACCTGTATAACAACCCGGCGACCGCGTTCGTGGCCGAGTTTGTCGGCACCGCCAATGTGATCCGCGGCGCGCTGGCGCAACAGATCGGTGCCGGGCCGGGGATGGGTGCCTTCGCGATCCGTCCGGAGTACGTCGAGCTGCTCGGCGAACAGGGCGGCAGCGCGGCCGATATTCAGCTCAGCGGGCAGGTGCGTGACGTGCAGTACCAGGGTGCGACGACGCGCTATGAAATTGCGCTGGAGCAGGGGCAGCGTATCAGCCTGAGCCAGGCCAACGGCCATGACGAGTCGGTGCGGGAGCCACGGGTGGGCGACCAGGTACGCATCGGCTGGGCGCGCAGTGCGATGGTGGGACTGCGGGACGAGGCGGTGCCGGTATGAGCGGACTGACCTTACCGATCAATGCCGCGGAGCGCGGACGTTCTCCGCTGGGGCGACTAGCCGACTGGTTCTACCAGCGTCCCGGTTTCTACCTGTTACTGTTGCTGGTGCCGCCGCTGTTGTGGTTCGGCGTCATCTATATCGGCTCGCTGCTGGGGCTGCTGTGGCAGAGCTTCTACACCTTCGATGATTTCACCATGCTGGTCAGCGATACGCTGACGCTGGCGAACTATGTTCAGCTGCTGGAACCGGCCAATCTGGATATCGTGCTGCGCACGTTGGGGATGGCAATTGCGGTAACCCTGTTCAGCGCTTTGCTGGCGTTTCCGATTGCCTACTACATGACGCGCTACACCCGCGGTCGGACGCGAGCCTTCTTCTATCTGGCGGTGATGCTGCCGATGTGGAGCAGCTATATCGTCAAGGCGTATGCCTGGACCCTGTTGCTGGCGAAAGAGGGCGTGACGAGCTGGTTTATCAACACCCTGGGCCTCGACGGTGTACTGCAGGCGTTGCTGGCGCTGCCGGGCATTGGCGGGCAGACGCTGTCGACCTCCAATCTCGGGCGCTTCTTTGTATTCACCTACATCTGGCTGCCGTTCATGATTCTGCCGATTCAGGCCGCGCTGGAGCGTTTGCCGCCCTCGCTGCTGCAGGCGTCGGCAGATCTGGGCGCCACCCCGGCGCAGACCTTCCGCCATATCACGCTGCCGCTGGCGGTGCCGGGCATAGCGGCTGGTTCTATCTTCACTTTCTCGCTGACGCTGGGCGACTACATCGTGCCGCAGCTGGTAGGCCCGCCAGGTCTGTTCCTCGGCAGCATGGTGTACGTGCAGCAGGGCGCGATCGGTAACCTGCCGATGGCTGCCGCCTTTACCCTGGTGCCGATTGTACTGATTGCCATCTATCTGAAGCTGGTTAAGCGTTTGGGGGCCTTCGATGCACTCTGATACTCAATCTTCGCTGTGGTTGAAACTGGCGGCCTGGGGCGGTCTGGTGTTCCTGCACTTCCCGATTGCGGTGATCGCGCTGTATGCCTTCAATACCGAGGAAGCGGCCTTCAGCTTTCCGCCCAAGGGTTTTACGCTGCACTGGTTCAACGTCGCCTTTGCGCGCCAGGATGTCTTGGATGCGATCTGGTTGTCGCTGCAGATTGCGACCCTCGCCACGCTGCTGGCACTGATTCTCGGTACCTTGGCGTCGGCTGCGCTGTACCGGCGCTCCTTCTTCGGTAAGGAGAGCATCACGCTGATGATGATTCTGCCGATTGCGCTGCCGGGGATCATCACCGGTCTGGCCTGGCTCAGCGCGTTCAAACAGCTGGGGATCGAGCCGGGCATTATGACCATCGTCATCGGTCACGCCACCTTCTGCGTGGTGATCGTTTACAACAACGTGGTGGCGCGGTTGCGGCGGACATCGAACAGTCTGATCGAGGCGTCGATGGACCTGGGCGC
>QKGH01000160.1 GCA_003250495.1 Marinobacterium sp. | reverse complement strand
TATCGTGCTGCTGGAACCCGAGCGCGTAACGCGGAGCAACCGTTGTCAGGCGGAAATGGTGTTTGGCGGCTCGTTGCCAAGTTACCCGGTCAGCTTGCCGGAAGCCCACTCGGCCCCCCTGGCATCAGCACCACAGCTATCGGCCCGGGTATCGGTGCTGGTATCGGAGCAAATATCGGAGCAGATATCGGAGCGGGCAGCGGAAACGCTGGAGGAACCTGCGAGCGGGCGGATACCCTATTTCCTGTATCGGCCGCTGGGGGAGTCGACCGGACCCAGGCCGTTGATCGTCTACACCCACGGTGGACCCACCGCCACGACGGCGCCGCTGTTCAAGCCGGCGTTGCAGTACTGGACCCAGCGCGGTTTCCTCGTCGCCGACGTCAACTACCGCGGCAGCACCGGCTATGGGCGGGAGTACCGGTTGGCGCTGGGCGGACGCTGGGGTGTCAGCGACGTGGAGGATGTGGAAGCGGTGGCGCGGCATCTGGTCGAGCAGGGGCTGGCCGATGGGTCGGCGCTGTTTATCCGCGGCAATAGCGCCGGCGGCTATACGACGCTCAGCGCGCTGACTCACTCCCGGCTGTTTCGCGCCGGCACCAGCCTCTACGGCGTCAGCGATCCGGCCCGCCTCAACGAGTTGACCCACAAGTTCGAGTCGCACTACCTGCACTGGCTAATCGGCGATCCGCACAGCAATGCCGAGCGTTACCGGCAACGCGCGCCGTTGTATAACGCCGATGCGATTGCGGTACCGGTGTTGTTCTTCCAGGGCGAGCAGGACCGGGTGGTACTGCCTGAGCAGACCCGACAGATGGTGCAACGTCTGCGCGAGCGGGGTGTGCCGGTACAGGCCCACTATTTCGACGACGAGGGACATGGGTTTCGCCATGCAGTGAATCAACAACGGGTGTTGGAAACGGAGTTAGACTTCTACTTGAACCTGGGAGCGGTAAAGGAGCAGTAGCGGTGCATGGAACGCCCGCGCTTGTCTGCGCCGCTGTATCGAAGAGGTCGTTGCAGGAGCATCTAGCGCAACGGCGTTGCCGTATCATGGAGGGAGGCACCCGCGCGATGGAACTCGACCAATTGTCTGTAGCGGCCCTGATATTGGTGCTGCTGGGCTTGGCCCTGGCCGGCGCTGCGCTCTATGGCCGTTGGCACTGGCGGCACAGAATCCAAACCCTGCACGATCAGCTGGTGGCAGACCCGGCAGGCGCGAGGGAAGGCGATACGGCCGCGGGCGTGGTCGATTTCGCCGAGCTGGCCGGGCTGCCGGCACCGGTGCAGGCCTATTTCCGGCGCGTCCTGGTCGTAGGACAACGGATACCCAACCGTGTACGGCTGCGTCAGCGCGGCCAATTCAATCTCGCCAACGCGGTCGCACGCCCGCGCTGGGTCCCATTCGAATCGATCCAGCAGGTGGCGGCCAACCGGCCCGGTTTCGTCTGGTGCGCCCGGATGCGTCTGGCGCAGGGCGTGGGCGTCAGGGTGGTGGATGCCTACGTGGCCGGGGAGGGGTTGCTGCGGGCGGCATTGTGGGGCTGGATACCGCTGGCCCGGATGCGGGGCAGGGGGGCTGCCGCCGAAGCGGAGTTGATGCGCTACCTGGCGGAAGCGGTCTGGTATCCGACGGCGTTGCTGCCCAGCCAGGGGGTACGCTGGGAGGCGATCGACGCGCACTCGGCCCGCGCGCATCTCACCGACCGCAGAATCAACCTGGCGATGATCTTTCGTTTCAACGACCAGGCGCTGATCGAACGGGTGTCGGTGCAGGCCCGCGGCCGCCGGGTCGGTAAGGTGCTGTATCCCACCCCCTGGGTAGGCCGCTTTTGGCACTACGCCGAGTGCGGCGGCGCGCAGATACCGCTGTGCGGCGAGGCGGCCTGGCAGTTACCGGAGGGGGAGCTGGTCTATTGGCGGGGGGAGATCACCGAGATCGAATTTGACGATGCAGCGGCCGACACAAGGCCGTAACTTTACTTAACTTTAAGCTTTGCCTACCCAACTTAGCGAGGTGCCGGCGCATACTATTACTGCAGTCGAGCATGATGGTCGCCGTACAGGTGGCCGCAGGAGCCAAGCGCTCCTCTGGAGGCAAAAATGCAAGCACGTAAATTGGTGTCTATTCTGTTGCTGGGCAGCGTATTCGCCAGCAGTACGACGATGGCTGGACAGCCCTACTATCCCCAGAGTCCCCAGAACCCCCAGAGTCCCCAGAATTCTCAAGATCCCCGGGCCCCGACGCATAATGGGGCGGGGCAGGCGCCCGGCGGCAGGTCGGCAGAGCCGCGACAGCAACCGGCGCCGCGGGACTCTCGTCATGAGCAGCGTTACGAGCAGCGTTACGAGCAACGGTACGAACAGCGTTACGAGCAGCAGCGGGAACAGCGCGATCGTCGCCCCGATGCACGTCCCGAGTCCCGGCCACAGCAGGATTACCGGCAACAGGAACAGTACCGCGAGCGGCAGCACGAGACGTCGCGTTATCGGATCTCGCCGCTACCGCTGGGGCGGGAGCACTATCGGCCGCGTTACCGGATGGACGACGATGCCGTTAAGATCCTGCTCGGTGGTGTGACGCTGTGGATGGTCGGCAACCTGTTCTATCAGTGGCAGGCGGATCACCATTACTATGCGCCGGTCGATGTGACGATCGATGCGACCGTCGGCAATGGCCCCTTTTACGAGCGCCTGCCGCCGGGCAGTAATGCAATCCTGATTCAGGGGCGACAGTACTTCACCCATGGTGGCGAGTACTATCGACCGGTGCAACGCAACGGCATCACCCTGTACCTGAAAGTGCAGCTCTGACAGTAGCCCACCGGGCGGCGGTCCGTCGCTCCAGCCGCCGCTCGCGGGAGTGGCGGCGCCGCCGAAATGTGGCGACGTTGCGTTTTATCAACCCGGAAGATTTTAAAAAACTATTATATTAAACAGAGGGTTAAGGCGTATGCTTTAACCCCGTTGAACAGGGATGGAGAACAGGAAAATGAAGGCGATCAAACTATCCTTTTTAGCCATGCTGGTGCTGCTGACCGGCCTCTGGCTGCTGGCGGATACGCTGATACCCGACCCCTTTAACTACTTCGCTTTTCGTAGCGTATTCATGCAGTACAGCGGCGTGATCGCTATCGGGGCGATGAGTGTCGCGATGTTGCTGGCGCTGCGGCCGAAGTGGCTCGAAAACCGTCTCAACGGCCTGGACAAGATGTACCGTCTGCACAAGTGGCTGGGGATCACCGCGCTGGTGGTGTCCGTGCTGCACTGGTGGTGGGCAACGGGCACCAAATGGATGGTCGGCTGGGGCTGGCTCGAGAAACCTGCCCGCGGTCCGCGACCGGAAGAGACGCTGGGATTCATCGAGGGGCTGTTCCGCGACCAGCGCGGGTTTGCCGAATCGGTGGGCGAGTGGGCGTTTTATGCCACGGTGATTCTGCTGGCGCTGGCACTGATCAAATACTTTCCCTACCGCCTGTTTGCCAAGACCCACAAACTGATGGCCGTGGTCTATCTGGTACTGGCGTATCACTCGCTGATCCTGGTCGACTTCGGCTACTGGGCGCAGCCGGTGGGCTGGGTCACCGCGGCGTTGCTGCTGGGCGGCACGATCTCCGCGGTGCTGGTACTGCTCGGACGGGTCGGTGCCGAACGGCGGGTTGAAGGGACCATCGACAACCTGACCTGGTATCCGGAGCTGCGGGTGCTGGAAAGCTCCATCGCTCTACAGCCGGGTTGGTCCGGGCATCAGGCCGGTCAGTTCGCCTTTGTGACCTCGGATAAACGCGAGGGCGCGCACCCCTATACCATCGCCTCCGCCTGGGACTCGCAGCTGCAGCGGATCGTCTTCATCACCAAAGCGTTGGGCGATCACACCAGTGCGTTGCGTGACAAGCTGAAAGTGGGGATGCCGGTCACCATCGAGGGCCCCTATGGCTGCTTCGATTTCGACGACGATTGCGAACAGCAGATCTGGGTTGGCGCCGGTATCGGGATCACCCCGTTCATCGCCCGCATGAAGCAGCTGGCGCAGCGCCACGACAAGCGCACGATCCACCTGTTCCACCCGACCGCCGATTACGAGCAGGCGGCGATCGACAAGTTGACCGCCGATGCCAAGGCCGCGGGCGTCACACTGCATGTATTGCCGAGCAGTGCGGGGCGTCGCGTCGATGGCGAGCTGATCCGCGCCGAGGTGCCGCAGTGGCAGTCCGCCAGCATCTGGTTCTGCGGACCGCCGAAGTTCGGTCAGTCCCTGCGCAAGGATTTCCTGGCCAAGGGGTTGGCGGCGAACCGCTATCACCAGGAGTTGTTCCAGATGCGGTAAACTGGACAGGGGCGATTCGCCCCTGTTTTTTTATCGCCCGGAGCAAGCGCTTGAGAGAGCTAACGCTGCATGAACTGATCTGGCAACTGGTTGCCGCCATCCCGCCGGGACGGGTGGCGACCTACGGCCAGATCGCCCGTCAGGCCGGTTATCCGCGCCACGCCCGCTATGTCGGCCAGACCCTGAAAAACCTGCCTGCCGATACCGGGCTGCCCTGGCACCGGGTCATCAACGCCCGCGGCGAACCCTCCTTTCCCAAACAGAGCCCAGCCTACCGCCTACAGCGCGAACGGCTCGAAGCCGAGGGTGTGGTGTTCCTGAACGGGCGGATCTCACTCGAACGTTTCGGAGCCTTCTGAGCCATGCGCATCCTGCTGCTGTCGGCTTACGACGCCATGAGTCACCGGGCCTGGCGCGAAGGGCTGGTGTCCGCCTTCCCCGAACATCAGTGGACTTCGCTGGCGCTGCCGGCACGCTACTTCAGCTGGCGCATCCGCGGCAACAGCCTCAGCTGGGCCTTCGGTGCCCGTGAGCAGCTGGAGCGCGGCTACGACCTGGTCATCGCCACCTCGATGGTGGACCTGACCGCGCTGCGCGGCTTCGTGCCGGCCCTGGCGGCCACCCCGACGCTAGTCTACTTCCACGAAAACCAGTTCGCCTATCCCAGTTCCGGGCGCGAGTTCGACAGCGTCGAACCGCTGATCCTGAACCTCTACAACGCCCTGTGCGCCGACCGGGTACTGTTCAACTCCGCCTATAACCGCGACACCCTGCTGGCGGGTGCCGAACGCTTGCTGCGCAAACTGCCCGACCAGGTACCTCCCGGTTTGGTGGAACGGATCCGCAGTAGGGCCGAGGTGGTGCCGGTGCCACTGCCGGAATCGGTGTTCCCGTCGTCTCAGACCGATGGAGAGGTGGCCTGCGTTAGCTGGACGCCGCGCCGATCAGGGCGGCCGTCGGGGCCAGCGACCGGTTCCGCTAGTGCGTCTTTACGTCTGCTGTGGGCCGCGCGTTGGGAGTTCGACAAGGGGCCGGAGCGCCTGCTGGCAATCCTGCGGGAACTGGAGCGCCGCGGCAGCGACTATCGCCTCTGTCTCCTCGGCGAGCGCTTTCGCAACACCCCGGCCGAGTTCGATGTTATCGAGCGCGACTTCAGCCATCGCCTCGACCAGTTCGGCTATGCCGAGAGCCGCGAAGCCTACTTCGCCTGGCTACGCGGTGCCGATATCGTGCTCTCCACCGCCACCCACGAGTTCCAGGGCCTGTCGGTACTGGAAGCCGTAGCGAACGGCTGCCTCCCGGCGATCCCCGACCGCCTGGCCTATCCCGAACTGTTCGGCCGCGACTGCACCTATAAGGATTACGGCACCGATATCGAGAGGGAAGCGCAGGCCGCCGCGGATCTGATCGAACAGTATGGGTACCGGTTGAGGGCGGAGAGGATCCAGCGTCCAGCCATCGAGCGGTTCAGCTGGTCGGTGTTGAAGCCCCGGTACGCCGCAGCGATGCAGAGAGCGGTTTGCTGTCACCGCTGACGGGGTGGTTGGGGCTTTCTGCAAGAGAGCTGCTGGGCCGAATCCGTTAGCTGCGCTCGCGTACCTCTTTGGGCGTGCAGCCAAAACGGTTTTTAAACAGCCTGCAGAAATGCGTTTGGTCATTGAAGCCCCAGCGATAGGAAATCTCCGCCAGGGTGCTGAATCCCCGGTCCGCGGCAATATCGTTGAACGCCGATTGCAGGCGTAGCTCGCGTATCCATTGGCTGACGGTCTGGCCAGAGCCCCTGAATAGCTTGTGCAGATAGCGTGTGGAGATCTGGCAGGCTGCTGCAATAACCTCCGGCGACAGATCGGCGCGACGGATATTCTCCCGCACGAAACTCTCGATATTGCGTAGGTGAGCGCTGCGTAAACCCGCTTCATGGCTCATCAGAAAGCGTTCATCGCGTTCTAAGCTATGGGCTAAGAGATCGATGAGTTGGTTAGCCAGCAGGTCATGGGTCGTCTCATCGGTATAGTCCAGCTGCTGAACCAGGTTGCGCATAAAACTGTAGAACAGATTGCCGAGGCCCTGACGCCTATCGAACTCCATATAGAGGAAGCGTTCCGGTTCTCGAAGGCGTGTTTTCAGCAGTTCTATCGGAACACGCATCACCCACAACGCATTCTCTTTGCCGTAGCTGAATTCGTAGGGTTGGTCGTTTCTCTCCAGGATAAAAGCCCCGGGGTGGCAGACGACGGTGCGGCCGGCCTGGGAGAAACGAACGGGGGCGTGTTCCGGTAACGTGATTAAAAAGTAGGGGCTGGAGTGGTCGATCTGCCGCGCAGTTCTTCTATAGCAGGTGGCTGAGCTTTCCAGCCTCGAGATCGCGAGCCGACCCAGTGGCCAGCGACTGAGATGGCCTTGAAACTGGTGTGCATCGCGAAAACCCAGCTCCAGGGGGAAGTAGGTCTCATCAATCAGGCCCCGCCAGTAATTTTGCCGCTCTCGCTGGGGAATCAGGTGGGTGCTGTAGTGGTTATGCATATGAACGCCTCTGTTATTTTTATTGAGTTCATATCGGGGTTGCCGCCTGCCCTCGGTTGGGCACACATGGACGCCGGCAGATAAACAAGGCTACCCACGGTAGACACAAAAAATAGCCAAGTCCAGACGGACGGGATGGAGGGAGAGGGGGTCGCGGAGCTACCCCCACCCAAGGTTTGGTTTAAGCGTGCTGTATCCGTGTCAGCCGGTAACACTGGTTGGCTTCCAGAACCAGCCTCCAGCCTGGGCGTACCACGATGTTGGTGGTCGGTTCTTCGACGACTGCAGGTCCCTGTATCTCGATGCCGATGTCCAGTCTAGGACCGGAGTAGATGGCGGTATCGATCCAGTGTCCTTCGCTATCGAACAGCGCCGGGCGGTAACCGAGCAGGGCATCCTCGGCCCGCCCACCTTTCGCTTCGAGCGTTTGAAACGCGGGTCTGGCGACATTGCCGACCAGGGTCGATTCTATATTCACCAGCTCCACGGGGTTATGCGGTTCTGCATAGGTGTAGAGTTCTTCATGGCGCCTATGGAAGTCGTCCAGGATAGCGGCCATTTTTTCGTGGCAGATCTTGCCCGGGTGAATCTCGACGTTACATTCGTGAATCTGGCCTACATAGCGCATTTCAACGCTACGGCTGCAGCTGATATCGCCGGCGCTGAAACCGTCGGACAGCAGGTGTTCGCGTCCCTGGCGCTCCAGCGCCTCAAATTTTGCATTCAGCGCGTCCAGGTTGGCTCCGGCCTCCAGACGCATGGGCTCCGAGGCCAGGTAGTTGTACCGCACATCGGAGATAATCTGGCCAAAGGCGCAAAATACCGACGATACCTTCGGCACGAGTACCGTGGTGCTACCAATCTCTTCGGCCAGGGCGGTTATATGCATCCCTGCCGCACCCCCGGCGCAGAGCAGGGCGAAATCGCGAGGATCGTAACCTCGTTCGATCGATACCCGGCGGATACCATTGACCATGTTGAGGTTGACGATGGTGCTGATGCCGTAGGCGGCCTTCTCGATGCTGATGCCCAGCGGATCTGCAACATGCTCTTGCACCGCGCGGATGGCCGCTTCCCGGTCGAGCTTGATGGTGCCGCCCAGCACTGCGTCCGGGTTCAGGTAGCCAAGCACCAGGTTGGCGTCGGTCACGGTCGGCCGGGTCCCACCCTTGCCGTAGCACACGGGACCGGGAGCGGCGCCGGCGCTTTCAGGTCCCACCTGCAGCATACCGTACTGGTCCACCTGGCAGATTGATCCGCCGCCGGCCCCCAGGGTTTCCACCTGGATCATCGGCACTCCGATGCGGTAACGCAGGAAATCGATGTTCTTATTCAGGTTGGTCTGACCATCTTTGGTCAGGGTAATATCGAACGAAGTACCGCCCATATCGACGGTAATGACGTCGTTGATGCCGAAGGGCTGGCCGACGAACAAGCCGGCCTGGGGGGCAGAGGCCGGCCCTGAGTTGATGGCATTGACCGCACGCCCCTGCATCGCTTCGCCGATGGCGAGGCCGCCATTGGACTGGAAGTAGCGCACCGGGTGCCTGGCACCCAACGCCTTAAAGTAGTCGTCGATCTTCTGCACGTAACGGCGCATGACCGGGCTGAGGTAGGCGTTGACCACGGTGGTGGAGGTACGGGTGTACTCCCGTACCTGGGGGTAAACCTCGCTGCCGGTACACACGAACACTCCGGGCATCATCTGCTGCACGATCTCCTTGGCGCGCTGTTCGTGCGCCGGGTTACGTACCGCCCAGACAAAGGAGATGGCGACGCTCTCGACCTCCTGCGTCTTGAAGTAGTTCACCGCATCGCGAATCTCCTGCTCATTCAGGGGCTGGTCGACTGCGCCGGTGGCGATCACACGGCCGTTGATTGGGCGTCGCAGATGGCGGGGCACGATCATGTGCGCGGGAGGGAAGTCCGCTTCGTAACGATAACCCTCCTCTTTGTGGCCCAGTCTGATCTCCAGGCTGTCCTCATGGCCCGCCGTGCAGAGCAGGCCGACCTTGACCCCTTTCTTCTCGATCAGCGCGTTCAGTGCCACCGTCGTGCCATTGATACACAGGTCGCAATCCTGGACGATCTCCTCGATTGAACGGCCCACGGCGTCGGCGATCTGAGCCAGACCCGCCCTGATGGCGATGGTGCCATCCTGGGGGGTGGAGGGACTCTTGAAGACACGCAACTCGCCATTGTTTTCGGCCAGTACAAAATCGGTAAAGGTGCCGCCGGCATCGATACCCAGGCGGTATTTATTACGCATAGTTCTGCTCCTTAATTGTTATTGTTATCGGTTTACGGCTGGCGCAGCGCTGCGGTGGCTGCCTGATCGACTCTCATCGCCTGCGGATCGATCACTACCCCGTACTCTTGCTTCGCCGCGTCGAGAGAAACCAGTCCGTTGCGGTAATCGCTCAAGACCGCCTCGGCCGAGCGATGCATCGGGTTGCCGAAGCCACCGCCGCCCGGATTGAAGTTGGCCACCCGTTCCCCCGGCTTGACGCTCAGAATGGTGTTCATTCTGTGGACGACCTCCTGCTCGCCTTTGACCACCAGCTTGCCCAGCTTGGGCTCGAGCAGGCGATTCTCGGCACCGGCCGCACCCAGGGTGGGGAGCTGGCGGCCTTCACCAAAGGCGACCACGGTCATCTCGTGATCGATCGGCTCCACCTCCCACACCGTGCCGGAACCGCCGCGGTACAGGCCGGCACCGCCGCTGTCCTGGATCAGCCCATAGCGGCGGATAATGATGGGGTAGGAGTACTCGAGCAGTTCAGTATCGCCCGAACTCAGCGCACCGAAGCAGCACAACGGGCCGCAGGCATGCCAGCCATCCATCGCCTGGGTGGCGCCCGCGCCGGAGATGATCGAGGCCAGCACCATCGTGACATACTGTTCGCCGGTACGCGGGTCGATCCCGGCGATGTTGATGCCGCTGGCATGTCCCCAGGAGGCGGATACCCGTTCCGGAGCGGCCTGTTCCAGCGCCTTGCGCACGGCATCGGTCAGGGTTTCCATCGGGGTTGTCGTACAGTTGACGTGCGGGGCCGGTTCCGCTGCGTTGCAGAGCGTGCCTCGCTGGCCCAGGTCCACGCTGACGCAGCGGTACAGGCCTTCGTTATAGGGCGGCGGCAGCTGGGCGAACATCATCAGCCCCAGATATACGCCGGACATCGAGTTGCCCTCGTAGGAGTTGATGAAGTAGGGCACCTGGGGCGGGCTCTGCACTTCGATATGCACCCGGTCGCCCCTGATGCTGACTTTCGAGGTGATCTCCAGGGTTCCGAAACCGTGACCGGAGTCTTCCAGCACCGCCGAACCGTAGTAGTCCCCATCGGGGACCGCTGCGATCAGGGAGCGCATCTGGCGGTCTGCCATGTTTTTCAGTTCGGCGATGCAGGCCTGCACCTGCTTGACACCGTACTTGTCCAGCAGCGCGATCAGGTTGCGTTCGCCGACGCGGCAGGCACCATATTGGGCATTCAGGTCGCCCTCCTGGTCCCGGCGGGCACGCATATTGGTCAGCAGAAGATTGATGACATCTTCGCGACGTTTGCCTTTTTCCCATAGCTTGACCGGCGGAATGCGCAGTCCTTCGGCGTAGATTTCGGTTGCTGTCGGGTTGTAGCCGGCCGGCACCGGGCCGCCAATGTCGGTAAGATGACCTTTACAGACGGTCCAGAACACCAGTTCGCCCAGGTAGAACACCGGCTTGTACATGCAGCAGTCGAGGATGTGGCTGCCTTTATAGGCAGGGTCGTTGTGATAGATCACATCCCCTTCATGGATATCATCACCAAAAAAATTGGCGATCTCTTTCATGGCCGGGATTAGCGAACCCAGGTGGATGGGGATGTCCTGCCCCTGCAGAATCATCTCCGGGTAATGGTCGAACAGCGCGTTGCTGTAATCGTGGGCCAGATTGAACACGCTGGAGCGGCCCGTCTTTTCCAACGTCAGCGTCATCTCCCGCTGCGCTGTTTCAAGCGCACCGCGCACAACGGCAAGCGTGATTGGATCTACGCTCGTAGACATATTGCACCTCTTATTGTTCTTCTAGGGGTAAGTTGCCCCGCCCGGTTCGGTCGGGGTAATACGGTCAAGTGCAGTCTATAGATTGCGGGTATTAATGATTGATGCAGCGAGACTTCATTCTTGGATCTGGGGGAACTAAGGGCGGTCAGGA
>QKGH01000110.1 GCA_003250495.1 Marinobacterium sp. | reverse complement strand
ACCGAGCAAACGAATTGACACTATCGCTTCCATGCCGTTCCGGGCCGTGCCGGGGATCCGCCAGTTATCCTGCAGCAGCGCCTGGATATAGCTCTGGATATCGCCAACCACGGACTCGGCCTGGCGCGCCGCCGCCTGGCGCTGCTGCTCACGCGCCGCGGTTGCCTTGGCGTCGGCCACCGCCTTCGCCTTGGCATCTGCCGCCTTGGCATCTGCCGCCGCCTTGGCTTTAGCCGCTGCGTCCGCCTTGGCCTTGGCGGACGCCTTCTCGCGTTCCTGCTGCTTAGCCTGCGCCAGCCGCTGCTCCTCCGCCTTGCGCTTCTCTTCCGCCTTGCGCTTGGCCTCGGCCTCGGTCTTGCGCTTCAGCGCCAACGCCTCGTCCTGTTTGCGCTTCACTTCCGCCGCGGCTTTCTGCTCGGCCAGCTTCTTCTCTGCGGCCTTCTGTTCTGCCAACTTTTTCTCGGTCGCTTTTTTCTCGGCCGCCTGGCGCTCTGCGACCTGGCGGGCCTGTTGCTGGGCGCGCTCCTGCGCCGCCTTCTGCTCGGCGGCCTGGCGGGCCTGCTCCTGTTTCTGTGTATTGTCCTGCACCGGACGCGACTGTGGCGCACTGACCGGCCCCAAGGCGTCGAGATCGATCATTTTCGCCTGTATATGCCGCGGCATGCGGCGTTCAGGCTCGCGCTCCCCGATCCACTGGGTGAGCAAGCCCCCCAGTACGATCAGGTGCAACAGGGTTGCCAACAGCGTCGGTAGCAGATAACTGCGTATCTCCACCGCCCTACTCCGTTACCAGCCCGACACTGGAGGCGCCGGCACTTTTAAGCAGCACCATCAGCTGAATCACACTGTCATAGTTGACGCTCTTGTCGCCCCGCACCAACAACAGCTTGTCCGGCTTCACGCTGAGCACCTTCTGCACCCGCGTCGCGATTTCGTCGCTACTGACCGGCACCGTCTCGTCATCGCCGCCGACATTGATGTAGTAGGCGCCGTCACGGTCCACGGTGACGATCATCGGCTCATCATCCTGGGTGTCGACCGGTTCCGCCGAGGTTTTCGGCAGATCCACGTCGACCCCCTGGGTCAACATCGGCGCCGTCACCATGAAAATGATCAGCAGCACCATGGTGACGTCGATATAGGGTACGACGTTGATCTCCGCGTTCAATTTGCGTTTTTTACGCGTCCGCCTGAGCATACCGACCCACCTCAGCCCGCTGCGTGCACACGCCGATAGAGGATGCTGGCAAACTCATCGGCAAAGGTTTCGTAGCTGTTCAGCAGCCATTCGCTCTTGGCGGAGAAACGGTTGTAGGCGATAACGGCCGGGATCGCCGCAAACAGGCCGATGGCCGTTGCGACCAGCGCTTCCGAGATCCCCGGCGCCACCGAGGCCAGCGTGGCCTGATGCACATTCGCCAGGCCGCGGAAGGCGTTCATGATCCCCCACACGGTACCGAACAGACCGACATAGGGACTGGTCGAGCCAACCGTTGCCAGAAACGGCAGATGACGCTCCAAGCGCTCCTCTTCACGCGCCAGTGACACGCGCATCGTGCGCTGCACACCGTTCATCACCACTTCCGGATCGACCCCCGGCTGCTGGGTCAGGCGTGTAAACTCCTTCAGGCCGGAGCGAAACAGGTTCTCCGCCCCGCTGTGCTGATCGGGGCTGTTGTTGACTTCACGGTACAGGTGACTCAGGTCGACACCGGACCAGAAGCGGTCCTCGAACTCGCGCAATGCCCGTTGCGCCCGGCGCAGTACCTGCTGACGCTGAAAGATCATGACCCAGGAGAGAAACGAGGCCAGCAACAACAACAGCATTACCAGCTGCACTACCAGGCTGGCGTTGAGCACAAGCCCCCATATAGACAACTTGTCTTCCACTTATGTGACTCCTAAAGCACTAATCAGTCGGGTTGACGGAGAGCGGTCAGCAGACCGGAGGGCCAACGGCGCGGTTTCATCGATCGGCTATCGACGCACGCCACCCGGATCTGGCCGCTGCAAAGCTCGACCCGATCGGACGCCCGGATGATCTGCTGGTTAAACATGACACTCGCGACACCAGCCTGTTCGATTTCCGAATGAACGATAAGTTCATCGTCGAGGCGGGCGGGTTTGTGATAGCGGCACTGTACGCTGTGAACGACGAACAGCATGTGATCCCTGACCAGCTCATGCTGGGAGAATCCACACCGCCGCAACATCTCGGTACGCGCGCGCTCCATGAACTTCAGGTAGTTCACGTAATAGACGATGCCGCCAAAATCGGTGTCTTCGATATAGACACGCAACGGCCACTCAAAAGCCATCAACAAACTCATCGCGGTTGGTGAAGGCAACACAATAGCAGCCGCAAAATTTTATACAAGATGGAGCCCCTGCATGGCCCCCTGCGCGGGTAAAAATCGGGGATGTAGCGGTCAGGACTGGGCGACCTTCCGTTGCAGCTGGCCCACACAGGCGATGCAGAACAGTGCGGCGGGATCGCCCCGCAGGCGGTTGAGCTCGATCTCCTCCCCGCATTCCGGACAGGTACCGTAACTGCCGTCTGCCATCCGCAGCAACGCCGCCTCGACCCGCTCCAGGTCCTTGAATAGCGCCTCCAGCTCCTGTCCGCTGCCCTTTGACGACAGGGCCCGCCATTCGGCCAAGTCCACCTTGGCCCCGGCCGCTATCTGGCGCCCGGTTACAACCTCGAGGCGGGCGCAGATATCGTCCTGCAGTTCTGCACGGAGATACTCCAGTTCCTGACGTAGTGATTTGAGATCGGACCTGTTCACGAACGATGCCTTTAGCGCTGTCGACCCGACCATCTTACCGATATTAAAGCGCGTAGCGTTGACACTCGTCAGGATTGCGCCGTGCTGCGCTCGATTCCAAAATGCAAATATGCATGCTCGGTTACCACCCGCCCCCGCGGCGTGCGCATGATGAACCCCTGCTGGATCAGATAGGGCTCGAGCACGTCCTCTATGGTGTCGCGCTCCTCGCTGATCGCGGCCGCCAGGTTATCGACGCCGACCGGACCGCCGGAGAACTTCTCGATCATCGTCAACAGTAGGCGCCGGTCCATGTGATCGAAGCCACGTTCATCGACATTCAGCATATTCAACGCCAGATCCGCCAGTTCGCTGGTAATCCGCCCCTCGCCCTTCACCTCGGCGTAGTCCCGCGCCCGGCGCAACAGGCGGTTGGCGATACGCGGGGTGCCGCGAGAACGCCGCGCCACCTCGCGCGCACCCTCCGGATCGATCGGCGTCCCCGACAGCTGGGCGGAACGCAGTACGATGGCGGTCAGATCCTCGACCGAGTAGAACTCGAGCCGCTGCACGATCCCGAAGCGGTCGCGCAACGGCGAGGTCAGCAACCCGGCGCGGGTCGTCGCGCCGACCAGCGTGAAGGGCGGCAGGTCGAGCTTGATCGACCGTGCCGCCGGTCCCTCGCCGATCATGATGTCGAGCTGGTAATCCTCCATCGCCGGATAGAGCACCTCCTCGACGTTGGGGCTCAGACGGTGGATCTCGTCGATGAACAGCACGTCGCCGGGCTCCAGATTGGTCAACAGCGCCGCCACATCGCCAGCTTTTTCCAGCACCGGACCGGAGGTGGTCTTGATCTGGCTGCCCATTTCGTTGGCGATGATATTGGCCAGCGTGGTCTTACCCAGGCCCGGCGGCCCGAAGATCAACGTATGATCCAGCGCCTCGTTGCGCTTGCGCGCGGCGTGGATAAAGATCTCCATCTGCTCGCGCACGCGCGGCTGCCCCTGATAGTCGGTCAGCAACTTGGGCCGGATCGCACGATCCTGCACCTCTTCACCGGGCGCCGCCACCGGACTGATAAAACGATCCGCTTCTATCTTCATCGTTGTCTATACCCTAACCGGCCACCATCGATTTCAGCGCCTGACGGATCAGCGCCTCGGTGCCGGCGTCATCGCCCAACGCTTGCGCCGCCTGTTCTATCGCCTTGGTCGCCTGTACCGGCTTATAACCCAGCGCAATCAGCGCGCTTTCCGCTTCGGCACGGCTGTCCACGGCCGGCGTCACCAGCGCCGGCCCAACACCACCGCTCAACGAGAACTCGATCATCGTCGGCAGCTGCAGCCGGTCCAGCTTATCCTTCATCTCCACGATCAGACGCTCGGCAGTCTTCTTGCCGACCCCCGGGATACGCACCAGCGCCGCACTGTCCTCGTTATGCACGCAGCGGACGAACTCCTCGCCACTGATACCGGACAGGATCGCCAGCGCCAGCTTCGGGCCCACGCCGTTGGTCTTGATCAACGCCCGGAACAGCATCCGCTCCTGCGCATCGGCAAAACCATACAGCAGTTGGGCATCCTCACGCACCACCATATGCACGTGCAGCATCACCCGCTCACCCAGGGGCGGCAGCTTGTAAAAGGTGTTCATCGAGGCTTCGAGCTCGTAACCGACGCCGTTGACATCGAGCATCAACTGCGGCGGCTGCTTCTCGACCAGCTCTCCGGTCAATCGGCCAATCACTGTGGTTTCTTCTCCAGATTACGTGCCTGCGCCGGCCATTCCAGCCGGTGCCCGCGCACGATGAATTCAGGCAACCGCAGACCCGCCAGCAGCGCGGCCATCCGGGTTAGCAAGATCGTTAGCATCGCGGCGATCTCGAGCTAATAGCTTGGCTCCGGAATCAGCCGCTGCCCGAGGATATAGACGACGGCACCGATCAACCCACAGGTAGCGGGTGTCCGCGACCCAGGCGACCGGATAGAGCCCCAGCGTGATATCGCGCAGGGTACCGCCACCCAGCGCCGTCACTATGCCCAGCACCACGACCCCGAAGATATCGATCCGCTTACCGGGTACGGCGATGGCGCCGGTAATGGCGAACACCGCGATACCGATCAGCTCGGCAACCACGATGAACTCGTGATAGGCGATCATTGCCAGCGCCCTCTGGCGACGCGGTGGCTGCCCGCCAGCGCCACCTGGGCGTTGCGGCTGTGGGCGTGGCATAGGGCGATCGCCAGCGCATCCGCGGCATCCGCCTGCGGCCGGCCCGGCAACTTGAGCAGGTGCGCCACCATCACCTGCACCTGTATCTTATCGGCGCCGCCATTACCGACCACCGACTGCTTGACCTGCCGCGCCGCGTATTCCGCTACCGGCAGCCCGGCATTGACCGAAGCCACGATCGCCACCCCTCGCGCCTGCCCCAGCTTCAGCGCCGAATCGGCATTGCGCGCCATGAACACCTGCTCGATGGCCATCTCCTGCGGGGAGTAGCGCTCGATGATCTCGCTGATGCCGGCATACACCTGCTGCAGGCGCTGCGGCAGCCCTTCGCCGCTGATGCGGATACAGCCACTGGCGACGTACTCGTTGCGCGCCCCGACCACGTTGATCACACCATAGCCGGTGATCCGCGACCCCGGGTCTATTCCTAGTATCAGCATGCGCAGCCCTGCCAGCAAAACTCTAGCGATCATAACAAAAAGCCGGGGCACGGGCCCCGGCTTTTCAGCAACTCGGTCGAGCGATCAGTCGATCAACGCCTCTTCCGGAACATCGGCATTGTGGTAGACGTTCTGCACGTCATCCAGATCTTCCAGTGCGTCGATCAACTTCATCACCTTGGCACCGACCTCCACATCGAGATCGACGCTGGTCTGCGGAATCATGCCGACCTCGGCCAGCGCCGGCTCGAAGCCCGCATCGACCAACGCCTGTTTGACATCCATGAACTCCTGCCAGGCGCAGAACACATCGATGGAGCCGTCTTCGTTGGTCACGACGTCGTCGGCACCCGCCTCCAGGGCGGCCTCCATCAGCGCGTCCTCATCGACCCCCTCTTCGTAACTGATCTGCCCCTTCTTGTCGAACAGATAGGAAACGGAGCCGTTGGTGCCGAGGTTGCCGCCGTGCTTGTTGAACGCGGCGCGGACCTGGGACACGGTCCGGTTGACGTTGTCGGTCATGCACTCGACCAGGATCGCCACGCCATTGCTGCCATAGCCTTCGTAGGTCAGTTCATCGTAGTTTTCCCCATCTGCACCGCCGGCACCGCGCTGGATCGCCTTGTCGATCGTGTCGCGCTTCATGTTGGCGCCCAGCGCCTTATCGACCGCCGCACGCAGCCGCGGGTTGTCTTCCGGGACACCGCCCCCCTCTTTCGCCGCCACGGTCAGCTCGCGAATGATCTTGGTGAAGACTTTACCGCGCTTGGCGTCCTGGGAAGCCTTGCGATGCTTGATGTTGGCCCACTTAGAATGACCTGCCATACCCTTTCCTCAATATCGGAGGGCCGTCACCGGCCCTCGTTTTCCCACACGTTATCAGGGCGTCTTGCGCAGCCGGATATTCAACTCGCGCAACTGCGCCGCACTCACTTCCCCCGGTGCATCGGTCAGCAGACACGCCGCACTCTGCGTTTTCGGGAAGGCTATCACTTCACGAATAGAGGCAGAACCGGTCATCAGCATGATCAGACGGTCCAGGCCGAACGCCAGGCCACCGTGGGGAGGCGCGCCATATTTCAGTGCGTTGAGCAGGAAGCCGAACTTCTCTTCCGCCTCCTCGTCGCTGATCCCCAGCACCTTGAACACTGCCTTCTGCATCTCCTGGTCGTGGATACGGATGGAGCCGCCACCCAGTTCGGTACCGTTCAAGACCATGTCATAGGCGCGGGACAGCTTGCCTTCCGGCGCTGCCACCAGCTCGTCCGGTGTGCAATTCGGCGAGGTGAACGGATGGTGCAGCGCCGTCAGGCTGCCGTCGTCCAGCTCTTCGAACATCGGGAAGTCGACGACCCAGAGCGGCGCCCACTGGCGTTCGACCAGGTTCAGATCCTCGCCGACCCTGATCCGCAGGGCACCCAGCGCTTCGTTGACGATCTTCGCCCGATCGGCACCGAAGAACACGATATCGCCATTCTGCGCGCCAAGGCGCTGCATGATCTGCAGTGACACCTCTTCGCCGAGGAACTTGACGATCGGCGACTGCAGCCCTTCAGCGCCCTGCTCCAGCGCGTTGACCTTGATCCAGGCCAGCCCTTTCGCGCCGTAGATGCTGACAAACTTGGTGTATTCGTCGATCTGTTTACGCGTCAGCTCGGCACCGCCCGGTACTTTCAACGCCGCCACACGCCCCTTCGGATCGGTGGCCGGACCGGCGAAGACCTTGAAGTCCACACCAGCCACCAGGTCGTTGACGTCTACCAGCTCCATCGGGAGCCGCAGGTCCGGCTTGTCGGAACCGTAACGCTGCATCGCTTCGGAGTACGGCATGCGCGGGAAATCGCCCAGTTCGACGCCCAGCAGTTCGGTGAACAGCTTGCGTACCATCCCCTCGGCCAGCCCCATGATCTCCTCTTCGCTGAGGAAAGAGGTCTCGATGTCGATCTGGGTGAACTCGGGCTGCCGGTCGGCGCGCAGATCCTCGTCGCGGAAACATTTGGCGATCTGGTAGTAACGATCGAAACCGGACACCATCAACAGCTGCTTGAACAGCTGCGGCGACTGCGGCAGTGCGAAGAAGCAGCCCTCATGAGTACGGCTCGGCACCAGGTAATCGCGCGCGCCTTCCGGCGTCGCCCGCGTCAGCACCGGCGTCTCGATGTCGAGGAAGCCGTTCTCCTCCAAATAGTTACGCACGTTATGCGTGACCTTGGAGCGGAAGCGCAGTTTTTTCTGGATCTCCGGACGGCGCAGGTCGATATAGCGGTGGCGCAGGCGCACATCCTCACCGACCTGCTGGAACTCGTCGAGCTGGAACGGAGGGGTATCGGCGCGGTTCAGGATCTTCAGCTCCTTGCCCAGCACCTCGATCTGACCGGTCGGCATCTCCGGGTTTTCGGTACCCTGAGGGCGTGAACGCACGGTCCCGCGGATCTCGATGACATACTCGTTGCGGACGCTGTCGGCCAGCTTGAAGCTCTCTTCACGGTCGGGATCGAACACCACCTGTGCAATCCCTTCACGATCTCGGACGTCGAGGAAAATGACTCCCCCGTGATCACGACGGCGGTGCACCCACCCCATCAGGACGACATCTTCACCAATCTGCTCTTTCCGCAGATCGCCACAATAATGGCTGCGCATAGCTTCCTGTTCCTGTCTCTGGACCGTACATCCCCGCTGGGACGCACATGATAACCGGGTGCAGACTGGCGCGGGCCGGATTAGACGGCCACCTTCACCAGTGCACATTTAAAGGCGCGAATTATACCTGATTTAGGGAAGGCTGACAGCGTCCCGTGCCTTCCCGGCGAGCGACATTAGCGATGGGGCGAGAAATCGAATTCACCGTTGAGCAGGCTCTGCAGCTTGGTACCGATCTGAGCCAGCTGTTCATCGGTGTAGGGCACACAGGGCACCCGCCCCCATACCGGACCGGGCCAGGCCGGATCGTTCTCCTGGCGTACGATGTGGTGCAGATGCAGTTGCGGCACCATATTGCCCAGCGCCGCCACATTCATTTTGCGGGCCTGGAACAGGTCGGCGAGCGTTTCCGACAGGAAGCTGGATTCGCGAATCAACTGCTGCTGTTCCGCCGCCGACAGATGATAGATCTCGGTCACACCGGCACGCCGCGGCACCAGGATAAACCACGGATAGTTGGCATCATTCATCAGCAGTAACTGGCACAACGGGAACTGCCCCAGGCTGATGGTATCTTCAGCCAAGCGTGAATCGAGTTCAAATTCCAGCTCAAGTTCGTCCATAATGGATCCCTGCTTACACGAATGGATGGTCGCCGCCCCTGCGCAGGGACGGCCGCGACGCCGAAGCATATCCACCCCGACAGTATAGGCCAAGATGTTTGACGTAAAACTGCATAGCTCAATCAATGAGATAGCCGCCCAGGAGTGGAACCGGCTGTGCGGTGTCGACTACCCCTTCCTGCGCCACGAGTTCCTCTCCGCGCTGGAGGATTCCGGCAGTGTCAACACACAGACCGGCTGGCAACCGCTGCACCTGAGCCTGGAATCCGCCGGCGAGCTGGTTGGCGTCATGCCGCTGTACCTGAAGCACCACTCCTATGGCGAGTACGTATTCGACTGGAGCTGGGCCGACGCCTGGCATCGCCACGGCCTGGACTACTACCCCAAGCTGTTGACCGCCATCCCCTTTACCCCGGCCTACGGCCCGCGCTTTGGGCTTTCGTTGCCTACGGAACAGGCGATCCCGCTGCTGGTCGATGCCCTGCGCCAGATTTGCTCGCGCACCAACGCCTCCGGCTGGCACGGTTTATTCGTCGAACCGGAACTGGTGGAGGGATTCAAGCACGGCGGGTTACAGCCCCGCCTGGGCAGCCAGTATCACTGGTTCAATAAAGGTTACGAGTCGTTCGAGCACTACCTGAGCCACTTCAACTCCCGCAAGCGCAAAGCGGTGCGCAAAGAGCGCCAGAAGGTCGCCGCCCAGGGAGTCGAGCTGCGCATCGTGGAGGGGCGCGACATTAGCGCCACGGAGCTGGAGCGCTTCTACCGCTTCTACCAGATGACCTACCTGAAACGGGGCCAACGCGGCTACCTGACCCAGGCATTTTTCGAACTGTTGCACCAACGCATGCCCGAACAACTGGTTCTGGTGCTCGCCTACCACCAGGAGCAGTGCGTTGCCGGCGCACTGTCGCTCAAAAGCAGCAGCTGCCTGTACGGCCGCTACTGGGGATGCCTCGACGAGTTCGACAGCCTCCACTTCGAAACCTGCTATTACCAGGGCATCACTTACTGCATCGAACAGGGCTTGCAGCGTTTCGACCCCGGTGCACAAGGCGAGCACAAGATCCAGCGCGGCTTCGAGCCCATCCCCACCTGGTCGTTGCACTGGATAGAGGAAGCGGGCTTCCGCCCCGCCATCGCCGACTTTCTTTGCCAGGAACAACGACTGGTGCAGGAACAGATGGACACGCTGTCGAACCAGCTACCGTTTCGCCTACCCGAGCATTGATGCAGATCAACCCTGAGCCCCGCGGGAGATCCGCCTCGCAAACCCGCTCCACGCCACCATTACGCAACCGCAAAAAGTCAATAACGCCCGACAGTTAGACACTTAGCGAGCGGTCAAAATATCGCCTACGCGACTGCATCATGAAGAGGGGTGCGCGGAATGGCGAGGGCATTGAATAATGCTCCTGCGCAGGGCCTAGAATCCCCCCCGCATTGTCCTATTCTTACTCTGCAGAGCGAAGGGAACGAGTAGGTTCCCGCTATAATTCCGATAAACCGCGCTCAGCGCAGAGGAGGTGTGTATATGTTGACCTATGAAGAGTGCTTGGCGATGTGCGATCTCTCTGAAGAGGAGATCGGTGCGATTGCCGCGCACGAACACATGGACGCGATGATAGCGATGGCGCTCGGACATTATCTGGTCACACACGAAGGTGAACAGAAGATTCGCCAAATCATACTGGACGATATCGCCACCGCCCGCCGGGACGGCGACCGGGGACGCGAACAGGTGTTGCGTGCCGCACTGCAGCACTTCATCGCCACCCACCCTTCACACCAAACACACTCCGCGGTTGCTTGAAACGAGGCTCAAGCAACCACCGGGCGGTAACGGCTTCAGATGAGCTGTCACAAAACCGAAAGGATTAGACAACTGACGCAGAGCGGTCAAAGCGGAACAGCAAGCGCGCCTGAGAGCGCGTAACTACAACGCAACTACAACGCTACTAAAACGCAACTACAAGCAAGTAAGTAGTCATCGAAGGCGCGGGAGGCTGAACGGATCCCAGCGCCTGTTTACGTTTCAGCCAGTCGGCCCGGCATCCGGACCGACTGGCCAACCACTTAATGAACTGACACCTCGTATTTTTTCTGTATCGCGATCAAGGCCGGCTGGATATCCAGCGGTGCATACCGCATCGCCTGCTCGAACAACTCTTTATTCTCTTCGGACAGCCGCTCCTCTTCAGACATCGCTGAGAGTTTGCGCATAGCTTCCATAAACTTCGGGTGGGGAGTGGACGTACTCATGATGCGGCCTCCTCGGCTGACAGGGTGAGAACGCGACATCGGCACCGGATGACACGGCCTTGCCAATGCTACGGCTCTATTTTGCACACGCTGACGGATAGGGCAATGCAGTAAATTTCATTCACCATTGCGCTACCCCATTTCTAAAACCGCGTCAGGGCGCCTGGCTGTCGATCCGCCGAGCCCTTTCCGCCCGCCGTTCGCCATCCGTCGACGGCCGTGCCAGCCAGTCGCCAATCTGCTCGCTCAGCAGCGCCTCCAGCGCATCGATATGCTCGACACTGTCGTTCAGCGCCGCAATATACTCGTAGCGCTCGCCGCCGGCCGCCAGAAAATAGTGCCGATTTTCCACCCCGATCTCTTCGATCGTCTCCAGGCAATCGGCCGCGAACCCCGGACAGCAGACCTGCACCGAGCGAACCCCCTTGACCGGAAGCTCCTTCAGCGTGGCATCGGTATAGGGCTGCAACCACTCCTCACGCCCGAAGCGAGATTGAAAGCTGGTCAGATACTCCCCCTCGGCGAGCTGCAGTCGTTCCGCAAGCAGGCGCGAAGTCGCATGGCATTCGCAGAAATAGGGATCCCCCGCGACGAGATAGCGCCGGGGCAAGCCATGGTAGGAGAGCAGCAGCAACTGCGCCCGCCCATGGCGCTCCCAATGCTGCTCTATATGCCGCGCCAGCGCCTCGATATAGGGTGGAAAATCATGGTAATGCGAGACGAAGCGGAGATCCGGCAACCAGCGGCGGTGGCAAAAATCCTCCGCCAGGGCATCGAATGTGGAGCCGTTGGTCGCCCCACTGTACTGCGGGAACAGCGGCAACAGCACCAGCCGGCGCACCCCCTGCTCCTGCATCCGGCCGATAACCTCGGCAATGGAGCGACTGCCATAGCGCATGGCATAGTCGACCACCACGCGCTCCCCGTAGCGCGCCCGGAAACGCTCCGCCAATGCCGAACATTGGCGCCGGGTATGCATCAGCAGGGGTGCCCCCTCCGCGCCCCACACCGCCCGATAGGCGCGCGCAGAGCGGCGCGGCCGCAGATTGAGGATGATGCCATTGAGGATGACCCACCAGAACGGCCGGGAGAGCTCGACGACACGGGGGTCCCAGAGAAACTGTTTCAGGTAACGCCGCAGAGCGCCGGTGGTTGGCGCATCGGGGCTGCCGAGGTTGGTGATCAGGATTCCTATACGCTCGGGCGACTGGTGCGAATAATTACTAACACCCTGATACTTCATGGTTTTATCCTGCTGACGGGGCCTATCAGTGTACCCAAGTCGAGGGGCGGCATGCCAGCTCGACAAGTAGCAGCCACCGCCCAGCCGGGTACGGGAACGGGAACGGCGGAGAAGCGCTCGCTGCCGACAGCACCCCCAACCGGCCTACCCCCCATCCGGAGCCGGACGCAGGCGGATAGGATCACGCCGCTGCCCGCTGTAGATCAGCAGCTCACCATCATCCGTCAATCGGGAGCGCCACGCATCGCGCAGCCAGTTAAGCAACACCCCCTCCTGATACATAACGGGGCCGGCGCAAATGTGGTGGGTCAGTCGCATATCGTCCAGGCTCAGCGCACCTTCGGCATCCAGTCGGTAACGACCCAGGAACCGGTTACACCCCATCTGGCCACCCACCTGCCCGGCACTACCGAACGCGATCCGCGGGAGCGTTTCCGCATCCAGGCGCCAATCACCGATTGCGTAGACCTCCCAGCTCCCCCGCTGCAGCGCCTGTCGATCCAGCACCGCCTCGACCGCCGGCGCAACGCCCGTTCGCCCCGCATCGGGAGAGGCGCACGCCACCAGCAGCAGTGGGCATAGCAGCATCGCCGCCGGGGCGACAGCAAAGGGGGTTCTCATCCTGAGATACATAGCCGGCTCCATCGGCATCCGAAAGCACATTGATTATTACACAAGGATGCAAAAGGCATAAAAAACAGCATGCCTTAAATGAAAACAGCCCCATATTCATGGGGCTGCGAGACGGTGTCCGGAACGCGGAACGATCAGATGTCGACCACGTCGAATGCCACTTCCGGATCGATATCGGCGTCGTAGTCGATCCCCTCGATACCGAACCCGAACAGCTTCAGGAACTCGGCTTTATAGAGGGCATAGTCGGTCAGCTCGAACAGGTTCTCCGTGGTTACCCGCGGCCACAGATCGCGACAGGCGTGCTGCACGTCGTCGCGCAGCTCCCAGTCATCCATACGGAAACGGTTGCCCTCGTCGAGCTGGGCCGAATCGCCATAGAGACCGGTGCTAAACAGGCGGTATACCTGCTCCATACAGCCCTCGTGCAGCCCCAGGCCGCGCATCACCTTGAACACCATCGACAGATATAGCGGCATCACCGGAATCGCCGAGCTCGCCTGGGTTACCACCGACTTCAGAACCGCGATATTGGCCTGACCGCCCTGGGCCGACAGTGCCGTATTCAGCTCTGCGGCGGCACGATCCAGGTCCTGCTTCGCCTTGCCGAGGGCACCATGCCAATAGATCGGCCAGGTGATATCGGTACCGATATAGCTGTATGCAACGGTCTTGCAGCCCGGCGCCAGCACGTCGGCTTCACGCAGCGCGCCCAGCCAGAGCTCCCAATCCTCGCCACCCATGACGGTGACGGTGTCGGCAATCTCCTGCTCGGTAGCCGGCTCGACCTCGGCTTCGATAATGCAATCCTTATTGGTATCGATTGCGGTGGAACGGTACGGCTCGCCGATCGGCTTCAGCGCCGAGCGCACCAGCTCGCCGCTATCCGGCAGCTTGCGCACCGGGGACGCCAGCGAATAGACCACCAGGTCGATCTGCCCCAGGTCCTCCCGGATCGCCTCGACCACCTTCTGCTTAGCCGCATTGGAGAACGCGTCGCCATTGAAGCTCTTGGCATAGAGCCCGGCTTCATGGGCCAGGCGGTCGAACGCCGCGGCATTGTACCAACCGGCCGTACCCGGCTTCTTCTCGGTGCCCGGTTTCTCGAAGAACACGCCGATCGTCGCCGCACCGCTACCAAACGCCGCTGCGATGCGCGAGGCCAGTCCATAACCGCTGGAGGAGCCGATTACCAGTACTCGTTTCGGGCCATTTTCGATACGCCCCTGCGCCTGGGTGTAGGCAATCTGCTCACGCACGTTTGCGTCACAGCCGCCAGGATGGGTAGTGGTACAGATAAAGCCGCGAATTTTCGGTTTGATAATCATTGTCGGTCTTTGCTTGCCTATCGGATCGAGGGTACGGATATGAACCGCAAAAATTGGCGGCTAAGATACCCCATTTTAGCTACCAGTGACAGCAGATGCGCGACCTGGGGCGGAGAATAAAAACTCTGCAACAGTCGGCTGTCATTCTATTGCAACTGATGATATACCAAATGAGCACCTTTCATTTTTCCGGTGCTTATCCACCATTTTGCCCCACCTGCTATAGGGAGCGTCAGCATGCACGAGCTTCACGGTTACTATATTGAAGATCTCGAAATCGGGATGAACGAGTCCTTTGCGAAAACCATTTCCGAATCGGATGTTTACCTGTTTGCCGGCATCTCCGGCGACAACAATCCGATGCACGTCAACGAAGAGTACGCCCGCACCACCCCGTTTGGCGGCCGTATCGTGCATGGCATGCTCAGCGCCGCCCTGATCTCGACCGTGGCCGGCACCCGGTTGCCGGGGCCGGGCTGTATCTACATCGACCAGAGCATCAAATTCAAAGCGCCGGTCCACTTCGGCGACACCGCCCGCGCCACAGTAACGGTCACCGAGATCGACCTGCGGCGGCGGCGGGTAAAATGCAGCACCGACGTCCATGTCGGCGACAAGCTGGTCGCCACCGGCGAAGCGACCTTCATGGTCGACAACCGGCCCGCCTGATGCCGCCACGGATCGCCGCCGCAACAGGTCGGCGATCCAAGCCAGAACGCTGCCGGAGCCCTATCCTTACCGACGGCGCCCGCCCCGTCCGACCCTCGCCCCCAGCACCAATAATCCGCCCCGATAACCAGAGACTAATGACCAAAGTAGGACTGACGCACGGTGACATAAAAGGTTAAACTCCGCCGTCTACAATAAAAACAAAATTTTATATGGTTATCAGTACGTTATGGATAAGATCCTGGTAAGTGCCTGCCTCTTGGGAGCAACTGTACGGTACGATGGGCGGCACAATCTGCTTGAACATCCACTGCTGGCACGCTGGAAAGAGGAGGGGCGCCTGGTGATGGCCTGCCCCGAAACCCTCGGCGGCCTGCCCACTCCCCGCCCCGCCGCCGAGACACAAAGCCGCTTCCCGATCCTGATCACCAGCGCCCAGGGCGAAGACTTCACCCCGCAATTCCTGGCCGGCGCCGAAGCGACCTCCGATATCGCCCGCGAGCACGGCTGCTGCTGTGCGCTGATGAAAGCCTATAGCCCCTCCTGCGGCAATCGCCGCATCTACGACGGCAGTTTCTCCGGCAAGATGGTCAGCGCCCCCGGCGTCGCGGCCCACGAGCTGATCCGTACCGGCATTCCGGTATTCAACGAATACGAACTGGATGAGCTGGCCGAATTTCTGGCGGCACGGCTGGAGTACAGCGACCACACCGCCCTGGCCTGCTAATGAGTGCGGATGGCGACTTGTGGGCCGTGCGGCCTAGCCCTTAAAATGATCGCCATTTTTCACTCAGGACAGCCGAAACAATGCGCGCAAGCCAATACCTGATCGCCACCCTCAAAGAGACCCCGGCCGACGCCGAGGTCGTCAGTCATCAACTGATGCTCCGTGCCGGCATGATCCGCAAGCTGGCGGCGGGTCTCTACACCTGGTTGCCGCTGGGTCTGCGCACGCTGCGCAAGGTCGAGCGCATCGTCCGGGAGGAGATGGATGCAGCAGGCGCGCAGGAGGTGCTGATGCCGGCGATCCAGCCCGCCGAGCTGTGGCAGGAGTCCGGGCGCTGGGAACAGTACGGTCCGGAACTGCTACGCTTGAGCGACCGCCATAACCGCGAGTTCTGCGTCGGCCCGACCCACGAAGAGGTGATCACCGACCTGATCCGCCGCGAGCTGCGCAGCTACAAGCAGCTGCCGGCCAACTTCTACCAGATCCAGACCAAGTTCCGTGACGAGATCCGCCCCCGTTTCGGCGTGATGCGCTCGCGCGAGTTCATCATGAAGGACGCCTACTCCTTCCACACCGATCGCGACTCGCTGCAGGAAACCTACGACCGCATGTACCAGGCGTACTGCAACATCTTTACCCGCCTGGGACTGGACTTCCGCCCGGTACTGGCCGACACCGGCTCCATCGGCGGCAGCTCATCGCATGAGTTCCACGTGCTGGCCTCCTCCGGAGAAGACGATATCGCCTTCTCCGACAGCAGCGACTACGCCGCCAACGTAGAGATGGCGGAAGCGCTCCCCCTCGGCAGCCGCGGCGCCGCCACCGAGGAGCTGCGCCTGGTCGACACCCCGAATGCCAAGACCATCGCCCAGCTGGTCGAGCAGTTCAACCTGCCGATCGAGAAGACGGTCAAAACCCTGGTGGTCGCCGCCAGCGACGAGTGCGAAGCCGAATTGATCGCCCTGGTCGTCCGCGGCGATCACGAACTGAACGAGATCAAGGCGGAGAAGTTGCCGCAGGTCGCGGCACCGCTGCGCATGGCGACCGAAGAGGAGATCCGTCGTGTGTTTGGTGCCGGCCCCGGCTCGCTGGGCCCGCTAAACCTGCCGATCCCCTGCATCATCGATCGCAGCGTCGAAACCCTGAGCGATTTCGTCGTGGGCGCCAATATCGAAGACAAGCACTACTTCGGCCTGAACTGGGAGCGCGACCTGCCGGTCCCGGCGGTCGCCGACCTGCGTAACGTGGTCGAAGGCGATCCCAGCCCCTGCGGCGGCGGCACGCTGTCGATCAAGCGCGGCATCGAGGTGGGCCATGTGTTCCAGCTCGGCAGCAAGTACTCCAACGCCATGAGCGCTACGGTGCTGGACGAGAACGGCAAGGCGGTGATCATGGAGATGGGTTGCTACGGCATCGGCGTGACCCGCGTGGTGGCCGCCGCGATCGAGCAGAACTACGACGACAAGGGGATCATCTGGCCGGCGGCGCTGGCACCGTTCAGCGTGGCGCTGGTACCGCTGAACTACGATAAATCCGAGGCGGTGCAGGCGAAGGCCGACGAGCTGTACGCGGCGCTGAAGGCGGCCGGCATCGATGTGCTGATGGACGACCGCAAGGAGCGTCCGGGGGTCAAGTTCGCCGATATCGAACTGATCGGCATCCCCCACCGCCTGGTGGTGTCCGACCGCGGCCTCGGCAACGGTGTGCTCGAGTACAAAGGGCGCTGCGACGCGGAATCGCGCGATATAGCAGTCGACGACGCGGTCGAGTTCCTGAAGCAGCAGCTGGCCTAATCCACTGTCACGAACGCCGGCTGGGGCAGACGCCTCAGTCGGCATCCTCCCGAATCACGAACGCCTCCCACTGCTCGAATTCGCGCAGCTGCGCCTCGACCGCGATCACGCTGGCCAGCTCCGGCCCACGGCTCAACCACGCCTCCACATGCCGCACCGAGCGCTCGTCGCCGCACAGCAACGCCTCGACACAGGTATCGCTGCGGTTGCGCACCCACCCCGTCACCCCATTCGACAGCGCATGCTCCTGGGCGAAACGGCGGAACCAGACACCCTGTACCCGCCCTTTCACCACCAGATGCAGACAGATGCTGGCCATCTAGCCCTCCACTTTTGCCGCCGTCGCCGCCGCTTGCGGTTTGGCGGCCCGGTTCTCTTCTCCCGCCGTTAACCGGAACAGCACCGACAACGGCTGATCGAGCTGTTCGTTACGCACCTGCTCCAGCCGCGTCAGGCGTTCGCTGACCTCATGCTGCCACCCCTCCCGCGGCTGACTCAGGCCGTTGGGTAACGGCCAGGGCGACAATGCCTGCAACTGCGCCAGCGTGAACTGCGACAGATCCCGGCACAGCAGGTACTGCCCCTGCTCGGTACGCTGGACCAGGCCGGCGTCGATCAACAACGCCTGGTACTGATCCCAGCGCTGCTGCGTCAAGCCGTCGACCTCCTGCAGCAACTCGCCTCCCGCCACTGCGGCGCCCTGCTGCTGTGCCGACCATAGCCGCCGCAGCAGCCCCAGCAGGGTATACAGGTGCGGCAACTGGCGGGCGCGCCGCTCCGCGTGGTACACGGTCAACGCCCGCGACAGCTCGGCGCCGATCAGTGCGATGGTCCAGCAGATGAAGATCCAGACCAGGAACATCGGCACCGCCGCAAAGGCGCCATAGATCAGTTCGTAGGAGGGAAACTGGGTGACGAACAGCGCAAACCCGCGCTTGGCGATCTCGAACAGCAACGACGCCGTAACCCCGCCGATAAAGGCGTTGCGCAGCGGCACCGGACAGTTCGGCACCGCGGCATACAGCAGCGTGAACGCCAGCGCCGACAACAGCGGCGGAAACAGTGCCAGCAGCCGGGCACGCCCAACCAACTCGGAGGCGCTGTCGAACAGCGCCAGCGACGAGATATAGGAGCTCAGCACCAGCCCCAGGCCGATCAGCACCGGCCCCAGGCTCAACACCGCCCAGTACAGCAGGAAGCTGGATACACCGCTGCGCGGCTCCGAAACCCGCCAGATCCGGTTCAGCGCGGCTTCGATATTCTTCATCATCATGATCGAGGTGATCACCAGGAACAGGATACCGATGGCCGTCAGCTTCCTCGCCTGTGCCGTGAACCCCTGCAGGTACTCCTGCACCACGGCACCGGTGGCGGGCACGAAGTTCTCGAACACCCAGCCCTGGATCTGCTCCCCCACCCCTTGAAAAGAGGGAATGGTGGCTAGCATCGCATAGGAAACGGTCATCAACGGCACGACGGCGAACAGCGTGGTATAGGTCAATGCCGCCGCGTTCAGGATCCCCTGATTGGCCTGATACTGGCGCACCAGCGCACGCAGGAACAGCAACACCGAATACACCGCCCGTTTATTCATGCAAACTCCTCATCCCCAGACCCCGCCCCCGGCATACCTTCATGGTTTGTCAGGGGCCAGCGAGTCTATACAATAGGGCGCCAGTTGACGTAATGAAAGTGTCTGACGGAGACCCCGATGTCGATCATCATCTACCATAACCCACGCTGCTCAAAATCGCGCGAGACCCTCAAACTGCTGGAGGATCGCGGCATCGCTCCGGAGATCCGCGAGTACCTGAAAGAGGTTCCCAGTGCCGATGAACTGAAGGCGGTGCTGGGTAAACTCGGCATCTCCGCCCGCGAGCTGCTGCGCACCAAGGAAGCGGAATACAAGGAAGCGGGGCTCGATAACCCGGCCCTCGACGAGGCCGCCGTGATCGCCGCGATGGTCAGCCATCCGAAGCTGATCGAGCGCCCCATCGTCATCAACGGCGAGCGGGCACGCATCGGCCGGCCGCCGGAGTCGGTACTGGAGATCCTGGGGTGAACGAACCCTATGTGCTGGTGCTGTACTACAGCCGACACGGCGCTACCCGCACCCTCGCCCGCCATATCGCGCGCGGGATAGAGGAAGCCGGCATCGGTGCCCGCTTGCGCACCGTGCCGCCGGTCTCTACGGTCTGCGAGAGCAGCGCTCCGGCGGTGCCGGACGCCGGTGCGCCCTACTGCAGCGAAGCCGACCTGGCCGGCTGCAGCGGCCTGGCGCTGGGCAGCCCCACCCGGTTCGGCAACATGGCGGCGCCGCTGAAATACTTTATCGATTCGACCAGCAGCCTGTGGCTCTCCGGTGCCCTGATCGACAAACCCGCCTGCGTGTTCTGCTCCGGCAGCTCGCAGCATGGCGGCCAGGAGAGCACGCTGCTGAGCATGATGCTGCCGCTACTGCACCATGGCATGGTGCTGGCCGGCATCCCCTACAGCGAAGCCGGGCTGAACCGTACCCAGCGCGGCGGCAGCCCCTACGGCGCCAGCCACGTGGCCGGTACCGACGCGGCCGAACCCGATGCCCTGGAGCTGGAACTCTGCCGTGCCCAAGGGCTGCGCCTTGGCACTCTGGCCCTCCGCCTGACCGCGGATCTCAGGAACTGATGACACGATGACCCTTGCCTGCAAAACCCGTTTCAGCCGCATACTGACGCTGTTCAGCTACTTTGCCCTGCTGTTGCTGTTCACCCTCTGGTACCTGCTGCTCAGCCCCGCCAGCGCCGACCACCCCTGGGTGATCTGGCTGGTGCATCTGCTGCCGTTGCTGGCGTTCGCCCCGATCGTGATCCGCGGCAATCCCCGCGGCCACGCCTGGCTCTGCTTCGTGCTGCTGATCTACTTCATGGAAGCGGTGCTGGCCGCACTGGTACCAAACAGTCGCTGGCTCGGCCTTGGCGAGGGGGTGTTGACGGCCATGCTGTTCACCGGTGCCATGCTGTTCGCGCGCTGGCGCAGCCAGCTCAGCCGCGCCCAGGCCGGTGCCGCCTAAACGATGACGACCCGGCGCCACAGCGATCCGCAACGGCTGCGGCGGGATTTCCCGATCCTGTCGTCACGCATCGACGGCCAGCCGCTGATCTACCTCGATAATGCGGCGACCACACAGAAGCCGCGTGCCGTCATCGATGCGATCAGCCGCTACTATTCGCGCGACAACGCCAACGTGCACCGCGCGGCGCACACGCTGTCGGCGCGCGCCACCACGGCGTTCGAACGGGTACGGGGGCAGCTGGCCGAGTGGATCAACGCCCGCTCGGCACGGGAGATCGTCTGGACCCGCGGCACCACCGAGGCGATCAACCTGGTGGCGCAGAGCTACCTGCGGCCCCGGCTCCACAGCGGCGAGCGGATACTGCTGCTGGAGAGCTCCCACCACGCCAATATCGTGCCCTGGCAACTGGTGGCCGAGCAGTGCAATGCCCATATCGATGTCCTCCCGGTCAGCGACGGGGAGATCGATCTGGAGCGCTGCCAACAGCTGCTGGCGCGCCGACCACGTCTGTTTGCCCTGACCCAGGTCTCCAACGCCCTCGGCAGTTGCTACCCGGTCGCACAACTGTGCCGGTTGGCCCGCGAGGCCCAGGTACCGGTACTGGTGGATGGCGCCCAGGGGCTGCCTCACTTCGATATCGATGTGCAGGCGCTGGGCTGCGATTTTTACGCCTTTTCCGGCCACAAGCTGTTCGGCCCCACCGGTATCGGGGCGCTCTGGGCCCGCGAGGAGCTGCTCGACGAGATGCCCCCCTGGCAGGGTGGCGGCGAGATGATCGAACAGGTCAGCTTCAGCGGCACCCGGTTCGCAGGCCTGCCGTTCAAGTTCGAGGCGGGTACGCCGAACATCGCCGGCGTCATCGGCCTCGGCGCCGCGATCGACTATCTGCAGCAACTGGACCGCCCGGCGCTCGAAGCCCAGGAGCAGGCGCTGCTGCGGCGCGCCCTCGACGGTTGCGCGGATATCCCCGGCTTTCGCGCCATTGCCGCCGGGGCGCAGCAGGTCAGCCTGTTCTCCTTCCTGATCGCCGGCCAGCACCCGCAGGATATCGCGCTCTGGCTCGACCGCCACGGCATCGCCGTGCGTGCAGGCCACCACTGCGCCATGCCGCTGATGAGTTCGCTGCAGCTGCCCGGCACCGTGCGTGCCTCCTTCGCCTTCTACAACACCCTGGAAGAGGTCGACCAGTTGGTATCCCGGCTGGCGCAGTTGGTGGCCGAGCAGCGCAGCAGCGTCGCTGTCACGTCGGCGGTCGGCGACTGGCGCCGCCCGCTCGAGCAGGTCTACGCCGCCCGCGACTGGAGCCAGCGCTACCGGGCCCTGATGCAGCTCGGCAGCCAGCTGCCGGCCCTCGCCGAACAGGATCGCAGCGACCGTCATCGCCTGCACGGCTGCGAATCGCGGGTCTGGTTGCTGCTAAATACCGACGCAAACGGCAAACTCGCGTGCCAGGCCGACGCCGATGCGCGTATACTTAGGGCCCTGCTTGGCTTGCTGCTGAACGAGGTCAACGGCAAAACACCCGCGGAAGTGCTGGCGCTCGATCTGCGTGAACGGATCGCGCAACTCGACCTGCAACGCCATCTCAGTCCGTCACGGGGCAACGGCCTCAACGCCATGATCGATGCCCTGCTCGATTTCGCCCGCAGCGACCCTGACCCGAATACACATCTAGACTGACAGTGAACTTAACCCTGACCGCCGTCCGACCCAACCAGCCCAGCCAGTAGGGACCGTCATTACGCTATGAACCTGAACGACCTCAGTCTGTTTATCCGCGTCGTCGAAACCGGCAGTTTCACCTCCGCCGCCGACACCCTGAATGTGCAGAAATCGACCATCAGCCGCCGCATCGCACAACTCGAGGACAGCCTCGGGGTCCGCCTGATCCAGCGCACCACCCGCAAGCTACGCCTGACCCCGGAGGGGCGCGAACTGTTCGATCGCAGCCGCGACCTGATCGACCAGCTCGAGGTGATCCGCGACGAGGTGTCGGCCGACAGCCACGACCTGCGCGGCCGCCTGCGCATGACCATGCCCACCGAGCTCGGTGTGTTGATGATGAACGAAGTGATCGCCGGCTTCATCGCCCTGCATCCGGGACTGGAGGTGGATGTGGAGCTCAGCACCCGCACCGTGGACCTGGTCGAGGAGGGGATGGATCTGGCGTTGCGCATGGGCCCGCTGCCCGACTCGTCGCTGATCGCGCGCAAGATCGCCACCCTGCCCCGCGGCCTCTATGTCAGCCCGAAGTATCTGCGCAAGCACGGCGTGCCGCACAGCCCGGACGATCTGATCCAGCACCAGTGCATCACGCTGGTGAAGCCGTTCGATACCTGGCGCTTCCTGAACTGGAACGAGGGCGAACCGGCCAGCTTCGGCGGCCAGGTACGTACCAACAGCATCAGCTTCGCGCGCGAGATGGCGCGCCTCGGCGTCGGCATCACACGGATGCCGAAGATGTTCTGTAACGAGCTGGTCAGTCGCGGCGAGCTGGTACAGATCATGGATGACTATGAGCTGCCGCCGAGCGAGATCAACGCGATCTACGCCAGCCGCCGCAACCTGACGCCGCGGGTACGGGCGTTCCTCGATTACATGATGGAACAGTTGAAGACCCACCCCTGGATATCCGACTGCTCGCCGGAGGAGTGATCGGCGCCGGCGTTACGCCTTTGCCGCCGCGCTCCGACGTCGGCGGCGTGGCGCGCTCTTATCGTCGCCGCTCCGTTTAGCGCCACTGGCGTTGGCGCCGGCACGGGAACGGCCGCCGCCCTTCCGGCGCCCGGCAGCGCCACGTCGCGCCGCGGGGCGTCCGCTCTTCAGCCCCTGCAACGCGCTGGGCAGCGCGCTGGCCAACTGCGCGATCAGCTGCTCCAGCGACTCGCGCAGCTGCGTCATGAACTGCTCGTAACGCTCCTCGCGACGTGCAATCGCATCGAGCGACGACTCCCAGTGCGCCGTCATGTCGGGCTGGCTGGCCGAGGCCGGCAGCGCATCGATCAGACCGCGTCCCGCCGGCGTCGACACCAGCGTTTTACCGTGCCGGCTCAGATAGCCCCGCGTCACCAGCAGCTCGATGATACCGGCGCGGGTGGCTTCCGTCCCCAGGCCGTCGGTCTCGCGCAACACCCGGCGCAGCGCCGCATCCTGCACGAAGCGCGCGATCCCGGTCATCGCCGCCAGCAGCGTCGCATCGGTAAAGGGTTTCGGCGGCTGGGTCTGCTTCTCCAGCACTTCGCCGCGCTCGCACTGCAACGGATCGCCGACCGCGAGCACCGGCAGTTCCGGCTGTTCGTCGGCGCCCTTGCCCAGCAGCCGCTTCCAGCCCGGCTCCAGCGTCTGCCGCGCCTTGGCGATAAACAGCCCGCCCTCGATCCGGATCTGCAGCTCGGCATCGTTGAACTGCCAGGGCGGATAGAACTGCATCAGGTATTGCCGCGCCACCAGTTCGTACACCTGCGCTTCAGGCGTCGACAGGCGATCGGGCCCCAGCGCCCGACCGGTCGGGATGATGGCGTGGTGCGCCTCGACCTTCGCGTCGTTCCAGGCCGCACTCTTCAGCTCGGCCCGCGCCCCCGCCACCCCCTCGGCCAGCGCCGGCGCCGTCTGCATCACCGCCTTGAAGATCTTGCCGGCCTCGGCATGATGTTCCAGCGGCAGATAGCGGCAGTCGGAGCGCGGATAGGTCAGCAAGCGATGTTTCTCATACAGCGACTGACAGGCATCCAGCACCTGCTGGGCGCTGAGCCCGAAACGCTTGGAGGCGTCGATCTGCAATGCGGAGAGGTTATAGGGCAGCGGCGGCGGCTGGCGACCCGGCTTGCGTTTCGCCTCGACCACCTCGCCGGGCTTGCCGCCGATCCGATCCGCCACGTTCTGTGCCAGCGCGCGCGACAATACGCGCCCCTCCTCATCCTGCCAGCGCGCACAGGCCTCGCTGGGCTGCCAGCGCGCGCTGAACGCCTCGCCGCGTTCGGTACGCAGATGCGCCAACACCTCGTAGAACGGCTTGCTGACGAACGCCTCGATGGCCCGGTCCCGCACCACCACCAACCCCAGTACCGGCGTCTGCACCCGCCCCACCGACAGCAGGCCGTCGAAGCCCGCCCGGCGCCCCTGCAGCGTCAGCGCCCGGGTCATATTGATGCCGTACAGCCAGTCTGCCCGCGAGCGGGCCAGGGCCGACACCGACAGTGGCACGAACTCGGCATTGGGTTTCAACCGCTCCAGCGCGCGCTTGACCGCGGCGGGATTCAGGTCGGAGATCAGCAGGCGCTGGGTGGCGCGCTTCTTCGCCTGCGGCACGCGCAGGTAATCGATGACTTCGTCGACCAGCAGCTGCCCCTCGCGGTCCGGGTCGCCGGCATGAACCAGCTGGTCGGACTCCTTTACCAGCTTGCGCAGCACGCTGAGCTGGGTGCGCAGCTTCGGCCGCGGCTGCAGCTGCCACTGCTCCGGCACGATGGGCAGATGCTCCAGGCGCCACTGCTTGTAGGCCGCATCGTAGGCCTCAGGTTCGGCCTGCTCCAGCAGATGACCGACACACCAGCTGACCAGGTCGCCATTGCCGCAGCGGATATACCCCTCCGCTTTCTGCTGCGGACCGGGCAATACCGCGGCGATGGCGCGGGCCAGACTGGGTTTTTCCGCGATGTAGAGTTTCACAACTAACCTAACGCCCTATCCTGCGGCGCCGGCAGGGCATCCAGAAACGCTTCCAGCTCCTTGGGCGGCAGCGGCCGGCTGAACAGGAAGCCCTGGGCCGCGAAGCAGCCCAGCTTCAGCAACAGCTCGCGTTGATGCGGGGTTTCCACCCCCTCCGCGATCAGATCCAGCCCCAGGTTGTTGCCCAGCGCCACGATCACCTCGATGATCGCCACGTCGTCGGGATTCAGCGCCGAATTGCGCACGAACGACTGGTCGATCTTCAGCCGGGTGACCGGCAGGCGTTTCAGGTAGGCCAGCGACGAATAGCCGGTACCGAAATCGTCGATCGCCAGGCTGATCCCCATCTCGCGCAAGCGTTTCAGCGTCGGGATCGCCCGCGCCGGATCCTGCATGATGAACCCCTCGGTCACCTCGAGCTCGAGCCACTCGGCCCGGCACCCGGTTTCGGCCAGTATCCCCTCCACGATCCCCGGCAATCCGGGATCCTGGATCTGCCGGCCGGCCAGGTTGACCGACACCCGGCCCGGCGCGCGCCCCTCCCGGTACCACTGCGCCTGCTGGCGGCAGGCCTCGCGCATCACGTACTCGCCGAGATCGACGATCAGGCGCGACTCCTCCGCTATCGGGATGAACACCCCCGGCATGATCAGCCCCCGCTCGGGATGGTGCCAACGCACCAGCGCCTCGCTACCGGTCAACTGGCTGGAGCGCAGGTCGATCTGCGGCTGGTAGTAAACCACCAGCTCACTGCGTTCGATGGCGCGCCGGACACCGGCCTCGATCGCCATCCGGTCGTAGGCGACGCGGCTCATCTCCTCATCGAAGATCCGGTAGTGCCCGCCGCCGGTGTTCTTGGCCTGGTACATGGCGATATCGGCGTTGCGCAGCAGGGTTTCGCGGTCGTGGCCATCCTGCGGATAGAAGGTCACGCCGAGACTGCCACGGACATCCAGATTGTGTTCGCCCATCAGGATCGGCTGGCGCAGCGTATCGACGATCCGCTCGAGCAGCACCTCCAGCTGCGTCAGCTGCGCCGGCGCGGTCACCATCAGCATGAACTCGTCGCCGCCGTGGCGGAACAACTCGCAGCCCTGGGTCAGCAGTTGCATCCGTTGCGCAACCGTCTGTAGCACGCTGTCGCCGACCGGGTGGCCGAGGCTGTCGTTGATCAGCTTGAAGCGGTCCAGGTCGATGTAGACCAGGGCCAACTGCTGGCGCCCGGTCACGCCCGGTTGCCGCAGCAGTTCGGCAAAGCGCTGGTCGAAATTGTAGCGATTGGGCAGCCCGGTCAGGGCGTCGTGATTGGCCTCGTACTCGAACTGGTCGCGCTGTTGCACCAACTGGAACCGGGCCGCCTCCAACGCGCTGGTGCGCTGGTCGAACGCCTCGGCCAGCGACTCCAGCTCATCGTCGGTGCCCAGCGGACTGCAGCGCTCGCCATCGTCGGCCCGGCTGACCCGGCGGTGCAGCTCGAGTATCGGCCGCGCGATCCCCTGCCCCATACCGGCCGCGATCATCGCCGACGCCAGCGTCAGGATGACGCTGATACCGATGAAACGCGACAGCGTCACCGTCATCACCGCGTCGAACTGCGACTGCGGCAGACCGCTCTCCAGCGTCAGCCCCAACTGGCCGAGATAGGGGGTATCGGCCGCCGGCGCCAGTCGGGTTGAAATGAAGGTCTGGTTCGCATCGTACGAGACCTGCGCCACCACCCCCTGTGGATGCAGGATGCGCAGATAGGCCTGGGCGCTGCGTGAGGCGTGGCGGCTGGCCAGCTTCGCCAGGTCGAAACCGGCGACCAGCGCACCCTGCGTCGTCTGGTAATAGCTGACCGGGGCGATGATGAACAACTGGCCGCTCTCCACATCGCTATAGAGTGCGGTGACGCCCAGCGCCAGCGCCGCCCGCAGCTCCGGCGACTGGTTGAAGCGCGGCAGCCAGTCATGTGCCTGAAACACCGGTTTGCCGTCGAAATCGAGCAGCGCGAACGCGCTCAGCGAGGTGCCTTCGTGGAAGTTGTCGATCAGCTTCGGCAGGTCGTCGATCCGCGCCTGCGAATCCACCAGTCCGTTGATCATGAACGGGTTGTCGGCCAGACGCCGGGTCGACTCGACGAGGTAGGCGATACGGTTTTCCAACTGGATCTGGGAGGAGCGCGCCAGTTCGTCCAACATCGCCCGCGACTGATTGTCGAGCTCGTGCCGCATGACGTAGGCGACGGTCAGGGTGACCACCGTCATCGCCAGCGCCACCAGCCCGGAGACCCGCAGGATCAGGCGCCACTTCAGGCTATGCCGCCGCATCCCCGGTGCACTCCCCCGCACTCCCTGCACAGCTGGCCGAGTTGAATCACTCATCTACGCGACTCCGTGTGTCCATGCGAGCTTGGTTGCTGATCAGACGATAATCCCGCTGGTCGAAGGCGGCATGCCGGGTTGGAGTGAACGCCGGCGCATACTGTCGAACGGCGCCGGTCCAAGGAGGCATATTCTCAAGCCGGTCGCGGATCTGCAAGCGCCCCTGCGGCGCGCCCGGCGCAGCCAGTAGCGACGCCTGCGCCAACAGCGATGCACTGTCGTAGGCCTGGGCCAGCAATGACAGCAGCCGCGGCTCCTCGCCGTAACGGCGGCGGTAATCCGCGGTCAACCGTTTCATCTGTGCCGCGTTGCGCCGGCTCTCGACATATTGCATCGGCAGCGCCCCGTCGTTCGGCATGCCCCAGACCGACAGTAGCTTGACCGCGACGCCGGCGCTGGCCAGCGTTTTCAACACCGCACGCCCCTCCCGGGTACGCAGTCCCAGCACCAGCAACTCGGCTTGTGTCGCCAGAGCACGCAAGCGCTCGGCGGACGGATCGTTGGTTCCGGTATTGATCAGCATGCGGCCCACCTGGGTGCGCTGCCGTTCGGCAAACGCCTCGCCCAGCAAGGTACTGAAATCCTCGCCCCAACGGTTGTCCTCTACCACCACGGCCACACGCTGGATCCCCTGCTGCACCACCTGGTCGGCGATAAAGGTCGCGAGCGCCTGGTTGCTGGTCGCGACGCTGAACAGCCAGGGCGAGATCGGTGCACGATAAAATACCGACTCCGCCGCAAAGGGGGTGATGAACGGCAACTGCAGCGGTTGCAGCCGCGGCAGTTGCGCCGACAGCGTCGAAGAGTGAGTTCCCCCGACAACCCCGATGACCCGGGCGTCCTGGCCGAAGCGCTCGATATTACTGAGCGCCCGGCTCGGCTGGCCGAGGTTATCCCGGGCCAGTAGCGCGAACCCCTCGCCCTGCGCCCCCAGATCGGCCAGCGCCAGTGCGGCACCGCGCCGGACCTCACGCCCGACGTCGGCCGAACCGCCACTGAGGTCCACGTCGACACCGAGGACGTGCTGCACCGAACCGGGGTAGCGCTCCAGCATATATTCGTCGGTCATCGCCAGCAGGTCGGGACCGATGATCGATTCGAACCTGTCCGCCAACGGCCGCAAGCGATGGCGGAACAGCTCCCGCTGCTGATCGCTCAGCTCATGAACGTGCACCCCGGCCGCCTTTATCTGCCGCAGGTACTCCCCCTCCTGGCGCTCGTTCTCCTCGCGTTGCCACCGGGTTTGTCCGCGCGCCAGCTTCAACAGCAACGACTGCAGGTCGCTAGGCAGTGTGGCGAGGCTCTTCTCGCCCACGGCAAAGGCGTAGGCCAGATAACCGTGATGCGACAACGTCAGGTCGGACTGCACCTGGTGGATCCCCATCTGGTGGATCGCCACCAGCGGGTTCTCCTGTCCATCCACCGCGCCGTCCTTCAGTGCCGCACGCACCTGGTAGAAGTCGATCGGGATCGCCTCGGCCTCGAGCAGGTGAAACTGCTCCTGCAGCAGCCGGCTTTTCATGATCCGGAACTTGTAGCCCTTGAAATCAGCCGGCGCCAGCAACGGGTGGTTCGCCGTGAACTGTTTGAACCCGTTGCCCCAGAAGGTGATCCCCACCAGACCGATACGCCGCATCCGCTCCAGCAGCCGCCGGCCGGGTTCGCCGTCGAGCATGGCGTAGAGATCCTCCTTCTGCGGGAAATAGAACGGCAGATCGGGATACTGCATCTCCGGGATCGCAGTACTGAGTTTGGCCGTCGGGATCAACACCAGGTCCAGCGTGCCCTGGCGCGCCATCTCCAGCATCTGGTGGTCGTTGCCAAGCTCCTGGTTTGGGTGAAGCTCGACCTTTATCCGGCCGCCGCTCTGCTGCTCCAGTTGCTCGGCAAAGCGGAGCGCCGCCAGGTGCATGGCACTGGGCTCGGGCATGTTGTAACCCATCTTCAACACCCGCGGCGCCTCGGCCAGCGTGCCGCTGGATGCCGCACCGACACGCTCGCTCTGCGGCGTCGGCCACAGGATCAACAAAACCAACGAGGCCAGCAGCAGCAAAGCGGCCGGTACGAACAGAAGGGGCCTCATCTAACGCTCCCTGTTATGTCGCTGAATGTAAACACTATAACCATTGTGGATATAAAGGTAAGCTCTTCTGCAGAAAAACCGATCCCGAACCGCCAGGCGCCCCGGCGGGGAACCGCTCGCCAGGAGGCTCTGCGCTACCGCCTCACTGTGCTACCATGCCGCCCCTTCAATACCTACTCGTTCCGGGTCTTCGCTGTGATCGAAAAAGATGTCGTCATTATCGGCGCGGGCGCCTCCGGCCTGATGTGCGCCGCCACCGCGGGCTACCGTGGCCGCTCGGTGCTGGTACTCGAACATACCGCCAAAATCGGCCGCAAGATCCTGATGTCCGGCGGCGGCCGCTGCAATTTTACCAATCTACATAACGGACCTGGAAACTTTATCGGCGCCAACCCCCATTTCTGCAGATCGGCACTGGGTCGCTATCCGGCGCGGAACTTCATCGAGCTGGTGGAACGCCACGGCATCGCCTATCACGAGAAAACCCTGGGGCAGCTGTTTTGCGACGACTCGAGCCGCGACATCCTGCAGCTGCTGCTGACCGAATGCGAATGGGCCGGCGTGGAGATTCGCCCCGAAGCGCCGGTGACCCAGGTCGAGGCGATCGATGCGGCGCCTTACCGTTTCGAATTACATAGCGCATTGGGGCCGATCCGTTGCCAGTCATTGGTGATCGCCACCGGTGGGCTATCGATCCCCAACGGCGGCGCCACCCCCTTCGCCTACCAACTGGCGCAGCAGTTTGGCCTGAAGGTATTGGCAACCCGCGCCGGGCTGGTGCCGCTGACGCTGCAACCGGCCGACCTGGAGCATTTCAAACCGCTGGCCGGCATCGCCCACGAGGTGGAAACCCGCTGCGGCACCCAGCATTTTCGCGAAGCGCTGCTGTTCACCCACCGCGGACTCAGCGGACCGGCCATCCTGCAGATATCCTCCTATTGGCAGCCCGGCCAGGAGATCGAGATCGACCTGTTCCCGGGGCTCGACCTGTTCGACTGGCTCAAGACCCAGCGCGAAACCCGTTCCAAGTCCGATATCCGCACCGCCCTCGCCACACTGATGAGCAAGCGCCTGGTGCACACCTTCTGCGACCTCTGGCAGATCCAGGGCATCCTGGCGGAACTGGGCAACAAACGCCTGAAACAGATCGCCGATCAGTTCCACCATTGGCGCATCAAACCCAGCGGCACCGAAGGCTACCGCACCGCCGAGGTTACGCTAGGGGGCATCGATACCGACGAGGTCTCATCAAAAACGATGGAAGCGGAACGGGTAGCGGGACTGTTCTTCATCGGCGAATGCCTGGACGTAACCGGCCACCTCGGCGGCCACAACTTCCAGTGGGCCTGGGCATCCGGTATTGCGGCAGGGCAGACGGTGTAGAGAAAGCGCCGTCTGCTAACGGCACTTATGGTAACGGCACCTAGCGGCCAACGAACCTCCTGCCGGAAAGATGCCGCTCAGCGCACGATGCGGACGTTTGCCGCGCAAGAACTGTCCTTAGCTATCGACCTGAGGCAGGTAGGTCGTATGAAGCAAACTCACCTAAAGCCGCGCTATTAATATAGTTTTTTGCTGCAGATACTCAATTTAAGGTTGATATCAGCTCCGGCATGCAGAATGGGCTCCATTGCCGGAGGACAATCTGTATGCCCAATCGAAATCTGATCCTGAGTCTTCTCGTATTGCTGAGCGTCCAACTGGGCGTTTGGCAATGGAGCCTCAGTTATGAACATTTTCTGACCCTCAGTGGCTTTCTGGCCATCAATTTCATGTCCATCACCCTGATTCTGGCCATGCGGCCGAAATGGCTGGAAACAACTCTGGGCGGCCTGGACAAACAGTATCACCTGCACAAGTGGACGGGCATTCTGGGAGCTGTTTTTGCCCTGACACACTGGCTAATCGAAATGGCAGATGACGTTTTCAAAGCGTTGTTCGGCAAGGATCGAAGCCTCCGCGAGGCCGATTTTTCCGGCCTGCTCGACAGCCTGCAGGGAATGGTTGAGGACTGGGGGGAACCCGCTCTGTATCTGCTTCTGGCCCTGGTGGCCATCACCCTGATCCGCTGGGTCCCCTACCGCTTCTGGCGCCATGTGCACCGTATCCTGCCGCTGGTCTATCTGACCCTAGCCGCCCACTCGCTATTGCTGGCACCGCTGAGCTGGTGGCAGCAGCCGACCGGCTGGCTGATGGCTCTGCTGATCGGTGCCGGCAGTATCGCCAGTGTCCAGTCGCTAAGCGGTCATATCGGCAGGAGTCGCCGCTGGAAGGGGCTGGTGAGTAACGTGCGACAGCTATCCGACACCACGATGGAGGTGGTCTGTGACATGGGTCGGAACTGGCCTGGGCATCGTGCCGGACAGTTTGCGCTAGTCAGGTTTGATCAGTTTGAAGGTGCACACCCGTTCACGCTGACAACGGCTGACCGGCAGAATGGCCAGCTCGGTTTTCAAATCAAGGCACTGGGGGATTATACCCGTACCCTGCCGCGCCGATTGCATGTCGGTAGTGCGGTAATGATTGAAGGGCCTTATGGCCGATTCAATCCCGAGAAAAACCGGGCCGATGCCCAACAGGTCTGGGTAGCGGGAGGCGTCGGTATCACGCCGTTTCTTGCCGCGCTGGAGCAGCGTTTGATCCACCCGGATACGCATGATCGGCCGGTCACATTGCATTACTGCACACAACGCAGCGTTGACGATCCCAACGTGGAACACCTGCACTCGCTGGTGAGTCAGTTGCCGGAAATCAGTCTGCAGATCCATGACAGTGGACAGAGGCAGCGTTTGACCGCAGACGGGCTACAGATTCAGTCGTCAAAAGTGGATCTCTGGTTCTGTGGACCTCAGGGACTGGCAACAGCGCTTCGCAGTGGACTGAACGACCTGTCTGTCTCGCTACGCTTTCATCAGGAACGCTTTGAATTCAGGTAAATGAGGGGGTTAGGAAAGATGCACAATCAAAAACGTCGGCACGCTATGAAAACATGGCTTTCAGCGGTGGCACTGGTCGGCGCCACCGCCTTGCCTGCATTGGCTCAGGCCAGAGAGGTCACCATCGATACCCGGTTGAGCCAGTATCAGGGCGATGGCGCCTATCTGGCCATTTATCTGACGGACGCAGCTGGGGTGTATCAACAAACGCTTTGGGTTGCAGGCAAAAAAAGCAAATACTACAAGCACCTGAGCGACTGGGCGCGCGGCAGTGACCGCAGTGGGGCAGAGTATGATGGACTCACCGGGGCCAGTATCACCCGGGGCGAGACTCTGCAGATCAGTGTGAATCTGGATGATGCGCTGATTGACAGCGGCTACCAGATTCGTGTCGATGCCGCCGTGGAGGACATGGGCGATCAGCCAGCGGCTATTATTGCCCGCCTGACGATGGTGGGAGCCGGCAAGCCGACCCTTGGGCAGGGTTATATCCAGTCATTGACCTACACTTTCTAAACGGCAGAGCGCCGTTCAGTCCGCTTTCCGGGGATAAAGCCATGAGTCTCGAGGAAATAAATGCCTGCGCCACCATCGGAAAAGGGGTCCGTCCCTGACGGTAGCAAAGAAGCACGAGCAGGTGAGAGACGAGCATCGAGAAGATGCCACACTCAATACACGGTATGAAACAACAGAAATAAGGGATGCATTAATCTACGAGTGCCGCATAACCGCTTCGGATCAGGGGCTGACTCTTAAGGTCTACATCAGTCGTTGCTATTGCCGTTAAAGCGGCTGTTTTGTATGAAACGTAGCGTCTCCTCATACACTTCGGTAACCAGAATAAGCTGGGTATGGCTGTAAGGGAGAACGATGTGGTCAGTTTCACCGCATAAATGGGTTTCACTGACAGATACGGTGCCATCCGAGGGTTCTCCATCTCGCGCTATCAGGGGCAGGAAGCCGATACCGCCACTCCCGGCGATACTGCCCAGAGGAACGTCCAGATCCCAATCCGATCTGTTTTCAATTAACCCTTTCTGGATACTTTGACCTAAAAGGACTCCGAGTTTGTGTGACTGAATCCACCGGGCAATCGCCGCCCCCTGATGCGGTGTGCCGATAGTAACCACCTTACTGATAGCGTGCTTACTAATAGCGCGATCTGCACCAACAGATGCAAAATATGCACGTGCCAGCAAACCACCCAGGGAATGGCAGACGAGATAAATCTCATTGGAATTAATAGTGTCAAGGTGCGCGCACAGCTTCTCGATATTGCGCTCCAGTGACTCGGAAGTCGTCCTGTAGCCAAACGAGCTGGTTGAAAAACCCCGTGCTTCAAACCACCGCGCCATTGGACGCATCACCAAGGGGCTCATGTAAAGGCCATGTATAAACACAATATGGGGCTGATCCGGCACCAGTAATCTCTCCCTAGACGCAGCGTATGATCTAACGTGAATAGCCAGTTGCGCTCAGGAGTATAGGATCACACCCTCAGGTCTAACGCCAGACGGGATGGAAGTACGGCCGCCGCATCCCGCAGCGGCGGGTATCTATGTATTCATTTTTTCGACACGGCTAGCACATAGCGGTATCGGTCGAATTGCATCCAGCCCTCTAGCCATGTCGATTTTTGTTTCGTTACCGAGCGCCTATAACTAGCGCCTCCAACGCCGACACTGCTCGCCTCAACTACTAGCCTCAACTACCAGCCTTCAGCGCCGCTCGCCCTGCTCCCGCAACACCTCCTCGAGGCTGATTTTGGCGCACACCGTATCCTTGATATAGGCGATCAGGTTGCTGGCGGAGCGGCGGATCAGGCCCTCCATCGCGGCATCCAGGCAGTGGCCCTGTTCGTCGAACACCTGCTGCACCTTGGCGACCGACACCACCATCGGCAACGGCAGTGCGCCGACATGGGCACAGATCGCGCGCAGCTGCTCGGTGGATTTGATCGCACCGATGACACCGGCGGCAACGCCAAGAATCGAGACCGGTTTATTGGCCAGCATGCTCGGGAAGCCCAGGTTGTCGATGGCCAGTTTCATCGGGCTGCTGATGCCGCCGTGGTATTCGGGGGAAGCCAACAATACGCCGGTGGCATCTTTCACGGTGTGCTGGAACCATTCAACCGCCTCGGGGTTGCGGGCGGGCAGCCCCGGCAACGGCAACTCCAACTTTTCGAGATAGATCGGCGTTACGTCGACGTCCGGGTACTTGGCCAGCTCGTCCAGCGCCAGGTCCAGCGCCTTGGCGGTATAGTTGCCGGGACGTACGCTGCCGCACAGGGTGACGATCTGGATAGCCATGGCGCGGTCTCCGTTGGGTTTCAGGGCAAACAGGGCAGAAACAAGCTCAGTGTAGTTCAGGCTATACTGCCCTTCCGCCCGCTCTTCCCGATAAAAGGTTCCCGATAAGCCCGATAAAGAGAAAGGAGGTCTCCATGTTTCCCTGGTCATGGTTCTGGGCACCGCAGCTGCATTTTCCCTTCAGCGGCGCCGTCTCCCAGTCGATCGATCCCGATAACACCTGGTTTTCGACGTTGATCAAGCCCGAAGCGGGCAACGCCCGGATTGAGGAGCGCGCCTTTTCCGTCGCCTCCTACGGAAAACAGCTCGGTTTGCTGACCGACCTGCTGATCGATCTCGCCGAGCACTCGCCAGAACGCTCGACCGCAGCCCAGCTGGCGCTGGATAAACTGCGCGTCATCCGCGCCGCCATCGACACGATCAAAGAGGAGGAGTACGGCGCCGCCGCCGCACGGATCGTCAGCGAGATCGCGGAGTTGAAACAGCGCGACGGCGAAGGGTTCGCGCAACTGGCGGACACCCTGCGTCCGCTACTTGACGCTGACGCGGGAAAAGGCGCAGGTTGAGCGCAAAGGGCGACGAATATTTGTGCCTATCCGTTGTCCAATCGAGCCGACTCTCCTCTTCCTGACAGGATGTTCTTTCATGAAACACATCGAACGACATAGAACCCATCGTATCGGCTGGTTGCGCGCCGCGGTGCTGGGTGCCAACGACGGTATCGTCTCTACGGCGAGCCTGGTACTCGGTGTGGCGGCGGCAGGGTCGGAGTCCAACAATATTATGCTGGCCGGGGTGGCCGGACTGGTGGCCGGCGCGATGTCGATGGCGGCAGGAGAGTATGTATCCGTCAGTTCCCAGTCCGATACCGAGCAGGCGGACCTGGAACGCGAGCGGCGCGAACTGAAGGAAAGCCCCGCGCACGAACATGCCGAGCTGAAGCATATCTATATGAAACGGGGACTCGATGCGCAGCTGGCGGCCGAGGTCGCGACCCAACTGATGCAGCACGACGCGCTCGGTGCCCATGCCCGCGACGAGCTGGGTATCAATGAGGTACTCGCGGCGCGTCCGATACAGGCCGCATTCGCATCCGCCGCCACCTTCTCGGTCGGCGCGCTGCTGCCGCTGCTGGTGGTCCTGCTGCTGCCCGGCTCGACCCTGCTGTGGTCGATCCCGCTCAGTTCGCTGCTGTTCTTGGCGCTGCTGGGGTCGATGTCGGCCCAGGCCGGGGGCGCGTCGATTTGGGTCGCGGCGTCCCGCGTCACCTTCTGGGGGGCGCTGGCGATGGCTTCGACCGCCGCGATCGGCGCCCTGTTCAATGTCGCGGTCTAGTCCGTACCGCGACCGCCGGCAACCTCGACCGGGCAGGCTGTAGTACACTACAGGGCAAGACCAACCAAAACCATCAGGTAATACCCATGAGACTCCTTGCCCTACTGATGTTGCTCCCCGCCCTGCTGCTGAGCCTGGCCGCCCGGGCCGAGAGCCGGGAGGAAAGCGCCTGGCAGCAGGTTGCGGCAGGCGCGCTGCTCGTCGATGTCCGCACCGAACAGGAGTATGCCAGCGGCCATCTGGATAACGCACTGCTGATCCCCTATCAGCAGATCGTCGAGCAGTTTGCGGCCCGCGGCATCGCCAAAGACCAGCCGGTGGTACTCTACTGCCGCAGCGGCAATCGCGCCGGCGTCGCCGAGCGGGCGCTACGGGACGCCGGCTACACCAAGGTGTTTAACGCCGGCGGTTATACCGCCCTGGCGAAAACTCAGCCCGACGACGTCAAGGCCGCCAAAACGGCTTGCACCCCTCTTGCAGGGCATCCACCCTGCTGATGCCGATATCCTTGAGCTGCCCGGCATCCAGTGCCAGCAGCGCGCGGCGCTGGCGGTAACGCCGGCGCCAGCTGGCCAACCGCGCGATGCTGTTGCGCCAGAACCCCTTAGCGGGAGGCGCTTGCCGCACCGGCGACGCCTTCGCCGCCGACTCACGCCCCTTGCCGAGCGCCGCCGATGCCTCGGCCTGACGCCGTACGCTGGCCTGCGCGCTACACTGAACGTCCATCCCCTGACTGTATGCCGCCATGATCCCCTCCCTTGCCTGGTATGCCGGTCGAGGACCCAGGCTAGGCGGCGGAGGTACGCCGATCCAATCGTATGTTCGGAAGGGGGCGATCGGTTTAGATGATTGGCCTCGCGCGCCCACGCGTGGTCTACTGACCACAGCCTGCCGCGGCAGGCGTAACCCCCGTTTACAGGAGCCGGCCATGGAGCTTTACCATCTGAAAACCTTTGTCCGCGTGGCCGATGAGGGCAACCTGACCCGTGCCGCCGAAGCGTTGTTCACCAGCCAGCCGGCGATCAGCGCGCAGATCAAGGCGCTGGAGGATGAGCTCGGCGTACAGCTGTTTTCCCGCACCCCCAGGGGGATGCTACTGACCGCGGCGGGCGCGCAGCTCTATGCCCAGGCCCGGACCACCCTCAGTGCGGCGGAGGCTTTGAAGCAGCAGGCGCAGCAGCTCAGCAACGCGGTGGTGGGCGAGTTGCGGGTCGGCATCCATACCGACTTCGACTACCTGCAGATCGGCGAACTGTTCCGGCTCAGCACCGAACGCCACCCGCAACTGGTCCCGCACTTTCTGATCAGCAGCTCCTCTACCGTCGTTCAGGAGCTGCGCCAGAACAAGCTG
>QKGH01000231.1 GCA_003250495.1 Marinobacterium sp. | reverse complement strand
CGACCTGGTACTGGCCGCCGGGCGTTACCGCATGAGCTTCGAGCTGGAGGCCTATCTCGCCGCCCATGAGCAGCCGCTGTTCTACCCGCGCGCCGACATCGAATTCATCATCGACGGCGACGGACAGCACTATCACATCCCGCTACTGCTCAGCCCCTTTGGTTACTCCACCTACCGTGGTAGCTGATTTTTCAATAGGTTATCAATGATTATTAAACCTGAACCTCTTACCAAAGAGGCATTTATGCCGTTTGGCGACGTGATCCAGACCGGTGCCGAACCGCTGCAGATCAACTACGGCCACACCGAGCGCCATCATGATCTGGCCCCGCTCGACCTGCTGCAGCAGGGCGGCCGGGCACTGCTCAGTATCTTCCGCTCCACGCCGCTGCTGACACCGATCACACTGCGCATCATGGAGCGTCACCCGCTGTCGTCACAGGCGTTTGTGCCGATGAGCGGCGAGCCCTACCTGGTCGCCGTGGCACCGGCGGGCGAGTTCGACCCCAGCGCCATACGATTATTCCTGGCCGCTCCCGACCAGGGGGTCAACTATCGCCGCGGCACCTGGCACCACTTCTGCCTGGCGCTGAACCGGGTCAGCGACTTCGTCGTTATCGACCGGGGCGGCGAGGGGCCCAACTGCGATGAGGTAGAACTAGACGATCCTATAATCGTCGACCTGGGCGGTGAGGGTGACGCATGAGCGATACCTGCAAAGCACTCCGCGGCCAGCTGCTCTACTTCGTCGATGACCCGGCCCAGGCCGGCGAGGCCGCCTGGCGCTACCATGCCGACGGTATCCTGTGGCTGGAGCAGGGGCATGTCCGCCTCGCGGATGATGCCGACAAGGTGCTGCCGCAGCTGCCGGCCGACCTGGAGGTGGAGCATTATGCCCACCACCTGCTGATCCCGGGCTTTGTCGATACCCATATCCACTACCCGCAGACCGAGATGGTCGCGGCTTACGGCACCCAGCTGCTGGAATGGCTCGAAACCTACACCTTTCCGGTGGAGAGCAAGTTCGCCGACGAGACCTACGGCCGCGAAATCGCCGCGCGCTTCATCGACGAGTTGCTGCGTAACGGCACCACCACGGCGCTGGTGTTCGGCACCGTGCATCCGCAGTCGGTGGACGCCTTCTTCGAAGAGGCCAAACAGCGCCGCCTACGCATGATCGCCGGCAAGGTGATGATGGATCGCAACGCGCCGGATTACCTGTGCGACACGCCGGAGCAGGGCTACCGCGACAGCAAGGCGCTGATCGAGCGCTGGCACGGGGTCGACCGCCTGCAGTACGCGGTGACGCCGCGCTTCGCGCCGACCAGCAGCAACGCCCAGCTCGACTACGCCGGCCAGCTGCTGCGCGAACATCCGGGGGTCTACCTGCATACCCATCTGGCGGAAAACACCTCGGAGTGCACCTGGGTCGCCGAGCTGTTCCCGGAATCTAGCCACTACCTGGATGTGTACGACCGCGCCGGTCTGCTGTCCCGCCGTAGCGTCTTCGCCCACGGCATTCACCTGTGCGACGACGCCTGCGACCGCCTCAGCGAAAGCGGCTCGGCCATCGCTCACTGCCCGACCTCGAACCTGTTCCTCGGCTCCGGGCTGTTTCCGCTCGATCGCCTGTCCGAGAAGGGGGTCAAGGTCGGCATCGGCACCGACATCGGCGGCGGTACCAGCTTCTCGATACTGCAGACCCTGGCCGACGCCTACAAGATCCAGCAGCTGCGCGGGCACAAGCTCGACCCGTTCCGCGCCCTCTACCTGGCGACGCTGGGTGGCGCCCGCGCGCTGGACCTGGAGCAGCGGATCGGCAGCTTCCTGCCCGGCCGCGAAGCCGATTTGATCGCCCTCGACCTGCACGCCACGCCGTTCCTGAAGTTCAGGACCGCGCACTGCAAGACCCTGTTCGAAACCCTGTTCGTGCTCAACACCCTCGGCGATGACCGCGTCATCGACACCACCTGGGTGCTGGGCGAAGTTGCCCATAGGAGGGACGCCTAAGTGTTCGATGCTCAACTGACCGCCTATCTGACCGACTGGCTGCACCTGCTGCTGCGGTTCCTCCATGTCGTCACCGCCATCGCCTGGATCGGCGCCTCGTTCTACTTCGTCTGGCTCGACAACTCGCTGGAGGAGCCGCCGCAATGGAAGAAGGATAAGGGGATCAAAGGCGACCTGTGGTCGATCCACGGCGGCGGTTTCTATGAGATCGCCAAATACAAGCTGGCCCCGGAAACGATGCCGAAGCACCTGCACTGGTTCAAGTGGGAGGCCTATTCGACCTGGATCACCGGCGCGCTGCTGCTGACACTGCTCTACTATGTCGGCGCCAGCAGCTACCTGATCGACCCCACCAAGGCCGACCTGAGTAACGCCCAGGCGATCGCCATCGGCGCCGGCTCGATCCTGGTTGGCTGGCTGATCTATGAAGTAGCCTGCCGCTCGCCGCTGGTCGAGCACGGCCTGGTGTTTGGCTTGGTAATGCTGGTATTGATCACCGCCATGGCCTGGGGACTGAGCCAAGTGTTCGGCGATCGTGCCGCCTATATCCATGTCGGCGCGCTGATCGGCACCTGCATGGCCGGCAACGTGATGCTCGGTATCATGCCGGCCCAGCGCGGCCTGGTCGATGCGGTCAAACGTGGCATCGCGCCGGATCCGAAACCGGCGCTGATGGCGAAACTGCGCTCGACCCACAACAACTATGCGACCCTGCCGGTGCTGTTCATCATGCTCAGCAACCACTACCCGATGACCTACGGCCACAGTTATGGCTGGGCGATCCTCGGTGCGCTGGCCCTGATCGGCGCCTGGGCGCGTCACTTCTTCAACCTGCGCCACCAGGGGATCGTCAAGCCGTGGATCCTGATCTCGGCCTTCGCGGCCTTCTGCGTGCTGATCGTGATCGCGCGCCCGGCCCCGCGGGTGCAGGCCGACGTGTCGTCCCAGCCGGTACTGAGCGATGCCCAGGCCGCCGCACTGGTGCAGACCCGCTGCAGCGCCTGCCATAGCGCCAGCCCCAGCGACGACGTGTTTACCGCCGCGCCGTCCGGGGTGATGTTCGATACACCGGAGCAGATCCTGCGTTTGATCGACCGCATCGAAGCGCGCGCGGTGATGACCCACGATATGCCGTTCCTGAACAAGACCGGGATGACGGACGAGGAGCGGGCGCAACTGGGCGCCTGGATCGCCGCCAAGCGCTAAGCGCGCGCGGCTGGCAGCGCCAGCGGGTCTACCGTTGGCGCTGTTTGGTTATCACTGCAGAACAGGAGCGATTAGAGAGGGGATAGCAACAGGGGATCCAGTCCCCCGACGGCGGCGATCAGTGGATACCGCAGCCGGTCAGTACGATACGCGTCAGGGTCTCGGTCGCGTCTTGATAGTCCGCCTCGCTCATCGCCTCCTTGCCCAGCGCCGCATTGATCTGCACCGAGAAATCGGCATAGTGCTGGGTCGAGGACCAGAGCAGGAAGATCAGATGCTCCGGCTTAATCTGCGGATCGATCTTGCCCTGGCGGGCCCACTCCTTGAACACCTCGATACGCCCGTCGAACCAGCGGCTGTACTCCTCACTGAAGTAGCTCTTCATATTCGGCGCACCGCTCACCATCTCGGTGGCGAAGATCCGCGAGGCCAGCGGGTTTTCGTGCGAAAAACGCACCTTGCGGGCGATATAGTCGGTCAGCACCTGTTTCGGGTCGTCGGCGGCGGTGCACGCATTCAGGCTGCGATCCCACAGCGCCACGATATCCCTGAGAACGGCCAGGTAGAGCCCCAGCTTATTCTTGAAGTAGTAATGGATGTTGGCCTTGGGGAGCCCCGCACGCTGGGCGATATCGTTCATACTGGCCCCTTTGAAGCCATAGCGAGCGAATTCGACCTCGGCGGCACGCAGAATGATCGCCTCATTCTGCTGACGGATCCTGCCGGCTGGCCGATCTTTGCGCTCGTCGTCGATTTCTAGCAACATATTTTGCACCGTTGTCCCATCTTTTGCGTCGATTATACGTGAAAATGGCCACCCGAGGGTGGCCATTCTTGCTACCTAGCGCGGCGCATCGACTACTCCGCCAGCGCTATCTTATCGGTTTCCGGCAGCAGCAGCGTCAGCAGGATAGCGGATATACCGCCGGTGGTGATCGCCGAGCTGAAGATATTTTTGATCAGGTCCGGCATCTGTGCAAACAGCTCCGGCACCATGGTGACACCGAGGCCGGTGCCGAAGGAGACCGCCATGATCAGCATCTTGCGCCGATCCAGGTCCTCGGTGGCGAGGATCTTCACGCCCGCGGCCGCGACGGTGCCGAACATCACCAGGGTCGCACCGCCCAGCACCGGTTTCGGCATCTGCTGCAATACCGCGCCGATGACCGGGAACAGGCCGAGAATCACCAGGATCGCCGCGATGTAGTAGCCGATATAACGGCTGGCCACTCCGGTCAGCTGGATCACCCCGTTGTTCTGACTGAAGGTGGTGTTGGGGAAGGTGTTGAACAGCGCCGCCAGCGCCGAGTTGAAGCCGTCGGCAAACACGCCGCCACGGATGCGGCCGATATACTCCGGCCCCTTCAGCGGCTGCCGCGAGATCATGCAGTTCGCGGTCAGGTCGCCGGTGGATTCGATGGCCGTGATCAGATAGATCATCGCGATCGGGATGAACGCGCCCCAGTCGAAATCGAAGCCGTACTTGAACGGCAGCGGGAAGCTGATCAGCGGGGCGTTGACGCTGGCGAAGCTTACCTTGCCCATGAAGATCGCCACGACGAACCCGACCGCCAGGCCGATAACGATGGAGGAGAGCCGCAGCCAGGGGTTGCTGGAACGGTTCAGGATGATGATCAGCGCCAACACGCCCATGCCGAGCCCGATGTTGGAGGGGCTGCCGAAATCGGCCGCCTTGAAGCCGCCGGCGAGATCGGTCATGCCGACCTTGATCAAGCTGACGCCGATGATGGTGATGACGATACCGGTCACCAGCGGCGTAATCACGCGCTGCAGGCGATGGATGAACTGGCTCAGGATGATCTCGACAAAGGCGCCGAGGAAGCAGACCCCGAAGATCAGGGCCAGTATCTCGTCCGGACCGCCGCCCCGCGACTTGGCGATAAAGCCCGCGGCCAGGACCGTACTCAAAAAGGCGAAACTGGTGCCCTGCACGCAGATCATGCCGGCGCCGATGCCGAGCGGCCTACGCGCCTGGATAAAGGTGCCGACACCGGAAACGACCAACGCCATGCTGATCAGATAGGGAATCTCTTCACCCAGCCCCAGCACGCCGCCGATGATCAGGGTGGGTGTCACGATACCGACGAAGCTGGCCAGAACATGCTGGATCGCCGCGAAAAACGACTCCGCGAAGCCGGGACGAGAGTCTAAAGGGTAGAGCAGATCGCTCGCAGCAGAAGCCGGAGTGTTGTCCATTATAATTGCCCCCGTTGGGAGACCGCCCCGAGGGGAGGCGGTCTTTCTGTCCTTTCAGGATAGGATCAGAAGTGCCATTTGATCAGCAGTGAAGCGCTGCGCTCGTCGGCATCCTTGATACCGTACTTGTTGGTCCAATGGGCATACTCCATGCCAACGTACAGCGGGGTTTTCATACCCATCAGCTTGCCGGCGTTCCATTTGATCTGCGGCGTGAAGTTACGCTCCCAGGTGTGGTCATCCTGGGAGGTGGACCAGTCCAGGAAGCCGTCGATCAGGAAATCCTGGTTGCCGACACTGAAGGGATAGCCCCAGGTCACGGTCATCTGTTCGTCGTCGTCGATCAGATCGTTGTCGGCTTTGTAGAAGTTCACGTTGAAGTAGCGGAATCCCGGGACATCGAAAGCGAAACCGATACCGTACAGGATGTTGTCGAAGTCTTCGCCGGCTTCCCAGGTGCCTGCCAGCAGCACATCCTTGACCGGACCGAAGGAGAGATCCTTGCCGGTGATCTTGCCGAAGCTCAAGCGCGGGGAAAGCTCGCCGTACCAGCCGGAATTACCGTTACCCTTGTCCATATTACGATCAACGAAGAGGAAGTTGTCCCCCCAGCTGTGTCCGCTGGCGTGTTCGACCGTGATGTATTCGCGATCGTCCTCGCCGAGTTCATAGTGACTACCGTAGAGATAGCTAAGACTGAAATCGCTCCACAGCATCTCAGCAGAGACAGGCGTCGACAGAACGGTACCGAGCGCCAGAGCCGCGGCGACTTTTGACTTCATCATATTAAAAACCCCTTCAAAGGTCAGTTTGTTGCTAGGTTGTAAAAAGCTGTCTGTTGGGTCAGTTCTTGACTGACCGGTTAAGCAAAAAGCTGACCAACTGTAGGGATAGGTATACAAAAAAATAATTAATTATTAATTTTCAATTAGTTATTAATTATTTATCAAGTTAAAGATAGGCTGTTAGCCCGCACCGTTTTCGCTCGCCTCCATCCTGTAACCGATCCGTAACGCACCAAAAAGAAACAGAAACCGATGAAAATATTATTAATACATTTTACGCATTTAATATTTATATATTGATCTGTCCCCGTATCCGCACCGCCTTACTCGGCCCGGCCTTTGCAATTCGACTCCAGGAAGCCCACACAAACCGAATGGAGCACCCCATGTCACTACAAGTAGCCGTCGCCTCCAAAACCGGCGCCGTCATCGACGAGCATTTTGGTCACGCCAAACGGTTTCATATCTACACCCTGGACATTCAGGGCGCGCACCTGCTCGAGGAGCGCGAAGTGGAGCATTACTGCCTCGGCGGCCACGGCGACCAATCGGCCCTGAGCAAGATCCTCAACACTATCGCCGACTGCGACGCGGTATTTGTGGCTCGGGTGGGGGATGGGCCGGCCGACAAGCTGCTGGCCCGTGGCGTCGAGCCCGTCACCGACCACCCCTGGGAGGAGATAGAGCCGGCCCTGAGCGCCTGGTTTGCCAAACGCATGATCGCAACGACGGAGGGCTGCTGAATGCTGACCTTTTATATGACCCCCGGCTCCTGCACCACCGGCATCCATATCCTGCTGGAGGAGTTGGAGGAGCTGTTTTCGGTAGAACTGGTCAACCTGATGGCCGGAGACCAGCACACCCCGGCCTATCGACAGCTCAACCCCAAGGGCTCCATCCCCATGCTCAAGCTCGATGGCGGCCAGGTGCTGACCGAGTTCGAGGCCATCGCCTGCTGGCTGGCCTGGAGCCATCCCAAAGCGCAGCTGCTACCGCAGGATCCGCTGTCCGCGGCCAAAGCGCTGGAGCTGATGTGCTACGCGGTCAGCACGCTGCACATGCAGGCCTTCGCCAGGATCTTCACCCCGGAACGCTTTAGCGTCGATGACAGCGCACCGCTGGAAGCGATCAAGGCCGAAGGCGAGCGTCGGGTGAAGGAGGGGTTCGATATCCTGTCCCAGCAGTTAGCGCAGGAGGGCTACGCCTGCGGCGAGTTTTCCATCGCCGATGCGGCGCTTTTCTACGTCGAGTTCTGGGCGGACCGCAGCGCGATAGCGTTGCCTGAGCGCGTCCGGCAGCACTACGAGCTGATGCTGACGCGGCGGGCCGTCAGGCAGGTATTGATGGAGGAGGGGTACCGTATCTGACTCTTTACTGATCTCGATCAATCTTTTCCACCGGTCGCGGCTCGCCACTTGCAGCGACTGGTGCACGGCAACGCGAGCCACTACCCCCGGGGTCGACATCTGTCCGCTCTCCGACAATTTGTCACGTCCAAGACAACCGCCCGCGCGCTGCCAGCCCAACAACAAACAGGATCAGACCGCAATGAGTCATACCGAATCATACGATCGCTATTTTTTGAGCTATACCGGCATCACCCTGCCGCTGCAACTCGTCAGCCCGCTGGAACCGGCCGAGACCGCCAATCGCAACACCTTTTTCGGCGCCTGCTACGACGCCCAGGATCGCCCGATCCTGATCCGCAAGATCGTCTATGGCGAAGTCGAACTGGAGCATCGCTACCACTACCACGACAACGGGCAGCTGCAGTGCGCCGAAATAGCAGACGACGATGACGAGGTTCAGCGACTCGAATTCGACACCGCGGGACAGCGCCTCTAACCGCCACCCCCAGGACACCTCCGCCCGCCCGGGAGGTGTCGTCCACCCCCGATCTGGACTATGATCTGCGCTCGATCCCATTCGCTACAGCGCTGTTCGCCTCAAGCAAGGAAGTCCCGATGCCGCTTACCCCAATCCTGCCGCCCCTGATCGCCGCCCTGGTTGCCTTCATCATCGCCTGGCTGCTGGCCCACTGGCGCCAGCAAAAGCCGCAGCAGGAGCTGGCGACACGCGCGGCCGCGGCGGAGGCGCTGTCGGCGAGCCTGGAGGGTCAGCTCAAAGAGCAGGAGCAGCGGGCGCAGCGCCTGCAGGCCCAGGTAGCACAGCTGGAGATCGAACAGGGGCGGGCCGAAACCAGCCTTCAGCATCTGTCAAACCAGCTCTCCGAACAGTTGGACCGCCACCGTCAGTTACAGCAGCGCGCCGATCAGCAGCGCGATCAACTGCAGCAGAGCCAGGCCTCCCTAGCGGGCGCCATCGAAAGCCGCCAACAACTGAGTGAGCGGCTGACCGAACGCCTGCAACAACTGGAGCGCACGAACCAGCAACTGGAAGCGTTGCGCCAGCGCTATACCGCATTGGACTCCGAGCACACCGAGCTGCGCACCACGCTGGAGCAGAAGCAGCAGCATTTCGAGGCTCAGCTGCAGCAGCTGGAACGGAGCAGGGAGCTGCTGAAGAAGGAGTTCGAGGTCCTCGCCAACGAGATCCTCGAGCGCAAAGGCAAGGCTTTTACCGAACTGAACCAGAACAGCCTGAGCGCGCTGCTGAATCCGATCCATTCGGAGATGAAAGGGTTCAAGGAGAAGGTGGAGCATATCCACGAGCAGGAGACCGCCCAGCGCATCCAGCTCAAGGCCGAACTGGAAAACCTGCAGAAGCTGAACCGCGATATCACCGACCAGGCGCACGCGCTCACCAACGCCCTGCAGGGTCAGAAGAAGATGCAGGGTAACTGGGGCGAGCTGATGCTCGAGAACGTGCTGGATAAATCCGGCCTGCGCCTCGGTGAAGATTACCAGCGCGAATTGAGCATCACGACGGAGGAGGGCCGACAGCGCCCCGATGTCGTCGTATTCCTGCCGCAGAAAAAGCACCTCATTATCGACGCCAAGACCTCGTTGATGGCCTACACCCGCTACGTCAATGCCGAGGACGACAACGAGCGTCTCAGCGCCCTGCGCGAACATACCGAAGCGGTCCGCGCGCGCATCAACGAACTGGCTGATCGCGACTACTATCGACTGCCGGGGCTGAATTCGCCAGAGATCGTCATCATGTTCATCCCGATCGAATCGGCCTACGTAGAGGCACTGAAATTCGACGACACCCTGTACCAGCGGGCCATCGAACGCAACGTACTGGTGGCCACGCCTACCACCCTGCTGACCAGCCTCAACATCGTGCGCCAGCTGTGGCGGTTCGAGGACCAGAACAAGCACACGGCGGAACTGGCCGACCGCGCGGACAAGTTCTACCGCAAGCTGAACACCTTCCTCTCCAGCATGATGGACGTGGGCAAAAAACTGAACAACGCCCGCGAGAGCTATGACAAGGCGATAGGACAGCTGACGGAAGGGCGCGGCAACCTGATCAAGCAGGCGGCCGAATTCAAAGACCTCGGGGTTGCCGTGCAGAAAGAGCTTCCCGCGGAGCTGGTCGAGCGCGCCCAACTGGAACTGGACGTCAGCAAAGATGAGCACGAATAAACCTTAACAAGGCATTGCATTATATTGTTTTAATGCAACTATTCTTACAAAGGCCCGCTCGCCTGATGTTGACGAACCGCCTTCATTTGAGACTTACGAGCCCCGGGATAGCCGATCGCTAACGCCCGGATTGACCTGATTACAGGAGCAGCGTAGGGTGAGTCCATGCTGAATATCGCCTCCTTTACATTCCAGTTTGACGCCGCTGAAGATCGCATCCGCTTGATCGGCAACCTCAGCAACGGCCAGCCGCGCATCGATTTCTGGCTAACCCGGCGCCTGACGCTGCGACTGGTGGATGCCTATAGCAAAATCGTTCAGCAGACCTCACGTCGGGTCAGCGAAAGCCCACCGGAATATCGCGACGCCATGGCGCAGTTCGAGCACGACCAGGCCCGGGAAAAAATGGAGGCCACCCAGGAGCAGGTGCCCGACAACGAGTTTGGCGCCCAGCTGCTGCGGCGCATCGATATCAGCTTCCGGGATGGTCGTTACCAACTCAAATTCTTCACTGGCGATGAGGGCGACGAGCCACTGGCCATCAGTGTGCTGACATATCCCGAACTGCACCAGGTTTTCCACCTGATCCACGGCGGCTGCGAAACCCTGGAGTGGGCCGCACCCGGCGAGCTGTTCCTGAAGCAACAGCCAGCAAGCAGGGTGCTGCAATAATCAGGGTATGAATCGCCCCTTATTCTGCAGGCGCCTTGCACCCTTGCGAGCGATAAAATCATATTTTTTACAATGAGTTATGATCGATTCCTTCAGAGAGAAATAAGGGGTAGGGCGGCAATAGTCAGACACCTTATTGGCAGGAATTGCTGGAAGCCACAACGCACTGGTGATTTTGGATCGACAGCATCAGCTGGCCGGTATGTCATGGTGCAGCAATCTTCGCAAGGTCATCAACGCGACAACCGATAGCAGAGATCGGGCAATCGACTGTTCAAGCTCCGTAAAACGCAAAGCCGGACTTTTGCGCTGATCGCCATCGACGCAGTATTAGGCTTTTCAGGCCCGTTCAGAACACGCATCAGCAGATGCATGCGTCCTTAAAACCCCGACACCACGCCATATCCGTTCCGTCAGGCTGAGCAATTTCTGTTCAGGCAGGGTTTGAAACCGTTATCGATCATCAAGGATAGGCTCAGCAGCCAGGCAGCAAAGCGGTCCGCGTGCTCGCTCAATTTGGCAATTATCGTTCCGATAACAGGATTTAGACGGGTAAAGGATTTAACTACGATCAAGGCATATCCATCGGCGTGGAAGCAATGACCGCGCTTTCAACGCACTACAACGAGCCGGAATCTAC